>JAFOHE010000383.1 GCA_017421975.1 Pseudomonadota bacterium | reverse complement strand
TTTTTGAAAATTTGAATTATTGTTTTTGAATAATCGGTATTATCTGGAATAAAATTCGTCAAACGAGTAATATTCAGAATTTTCACCAAAGATAAGAATTTTATTTTTGAGATGGGTCAAAACGGCTTCAGGCAATGACTTCAGGAAAATTTTAAGGCATCCAAAGGGGGCAAGAATCAAAATGAGTTGACCAAAAACGTTGTGAAACTTATTTTTTAGTTATCAGATCAAGAAAAATGCCGCTGGATCTGAAACGATCCAGGATGGATCATGCGGCTTAGTTTTCTGCCGGGCAGTCGCCAAGGATATCGAGCAAAAAGCGGTCCGCTTCGAGGACACCGCTTGTTTGTACGGGCGGTTTTCTCAGCGGTTTTTTTGTCTCTGTCGTTAAGCAAAGGTTTGGGTTTTTTATGAACGCAGAACTTTGGTCGAAATTTCTCAGGTCACTCCGAAATCATACTGACAGCAGCGTAGACGGTTACCTCGAGCTGCTCAGCTGCCATCAGATGACAGACAAGGTTTGGGAGCTCACGCTTCCGGATCCAGGAACCCTAAATTACTTCGAAACACGTCTTCTTCCAAATATTGGGGAAGCCCTTAAAGAGATCGGAGTGGATGTATCGGTCCGTTTTTCGTGCGAAGATACCATCAAGGCAGTTTCGCCGGCGTCAGCGGAGATGCTTCCCTTTGGTGAAAAGAGTGCCATCAACCGATCCGATTTACCGACGGAGTATGCGGCTTTCCGCACCGGTTCGACGAACCGGCTGAAGTCGGTCACAGTGGTGGATACGCCAGAGCCGAGCAACCTTAATCCGGATTTTACGTTCGACACGTTTGTGAACGGCAAATCCAATGAGTTTGCCTATTTTGCATCAAAGGCCGTCGCAGACGCCCCTGGTTACAAGTATCCGCTTCTTTATCTTTATGGCGGTGTCGGACTTGGCAAAACGCATTTGATGCATGCCGTTGGCAATGAAGTGCAGCGCAAACGCGGTCTTCGTGTCCGATACCTGACGACGGAACAGTTTTTCAACGCTTTCGTCGAAGCCATCCAAAACGACAGCCGTGCCGAATTTCGACAGCGGATGCGAAAAAACGTCGATGTTTTGCTTCTGGATGATATTCAGTGGTTTAGCAAACATGATTCGACGATCGACGAGTTTTTCAACACGTTTAACGAGTTGATCAGTGCCCGTGGACAAATCATCATCACGAGCGACAAGCGCCCGAACGAGATTTATGGTCTGCCGGAGCGCTTAAGTTCGCGTTTCAATCAGGGGTTGCTTGCCGACATATTGCCACCTGATTTCGAGACGCGCGTGGCGATATTGCGTAAAAAGGCGATGCGCGAAAATCTTTATTTGACGGAAGATGTTGCGGAATACATTGCCTCGAAGGTCACGATGAATATCCGTGAGCTCGAAGGTTATTTGAAGAGCATTGCCGCGATGGCCGAATGTCGTCGCGAACGCATTTCAAAAGCCCTGGCCATGGAAATGATTGAGCCGATCGTACGCACACAGCACGTTCAAATCGACATCAACATGATTATTAGCCGCGTCTGCACGTACTATGCTGTTTCACGCGATGATATTATGGGGACGTCACGCCGTGCAGATATTTGTTTGCCGCGTCAGATTATTCAATACCTGGCCTACAAAAACACGGGGCTTTCCTATCCCGAAATTGGCAAGGTTTTTGGGCGCGATCACACGACGGTCATGAATTCGATCAAAAAAATTACGGATAAGCGCGGTGCTGATATGAAGCTTGATACGGTTATTCGTAAGCTCGAGGATGATCTTCATCACACGTAAAAGCCAAGAATTTACTAAAAAGGCGTTCTTTGGAACGTCTTTTTTTGTTTTTGATTGCAGGGGGAGTGCCCCCTACGCGGCTATGGCCGACGTCGCCGTTTCGGCGTCGGCCATACGCCGCTACCCCTTTTGCGGGGGACACCCCCGCAACGCCCCCATGCGGGTTATATAAAGACTTCGCGGTTATGCTTTGAATCGGCTGGTCCGATCATGCCATCCTTTTCGAGTTGTGCGATGATGCGACCGGCCTTAGGGTAGCCGATGCCAAGTTCCCGCTGAAGATAGCTGGTACTGGCCTTGCGCGTCTGACGGATGAGCTCAATGGCACGCAAATAGGCGGGATCGTCGCGGATATCGTCTTTGGAGGGCGTGTCGTCGTCAGCACCACACGATGTGCCGTCGTCTTGTTTGGAAGCTGTGATGGCACTGTTGTATTCCGGTTTGCCTTGGGTATGGAGATAATCGACGACGGCCTGAACTTCTTCATCGGAGACAAAGCAGCCATGGACGCGTGTTTCAAGGCCTGTGGATGGATCCTGAAAGATGCTGTCGCCACGTCCGAGCAAGGCTTCGGCACCTTTGTGTCCCAAAATCGTTTGTGAATCGACGACGGCCTGGACTTTGAAGGCGAGGCGTGCGGGGAAATTGGCTTTGATGACGCCGGTGATGACGTTGGTGGATGGACGCTGTGTGGCGAGGATCATGTTGATGCCGGCGGCGCGTGCTTTCTGTGCCAGGCGTGCGACTTGGGTTTCAATCTCTTTGCGTGCGACCATCATGAGGTCTGCGAATTCGTCGATGACGATGACGATGTAGGATAGACGCGTGTGTTTGAGTGTGTCGTCGTCGTTATGCTGATCGAGTTTTTCGAGGATGCGTGGATCCGCATCTTCGGGATGTTCCTGTGTTTTTTGAATGAGGTCGTTGTAATTTTCGATGTTTCGGACGCCCAAATCCTGAAGGAGACGGTAGCGTCGTTCCATTTCTTCGCATGCCCAGTCGAGGGCTGCCGAAGTTTCGGCCGGCGTCGTGATAGGGGGCGTCAGAAGATGTGGAATATCTTTGTAGATGCTGAGTTCGAGGCACTTCGGATCGACGAGGATGAGGCGCACGTCGTCGGGGGTCGCGTTATAGAGAAGGCTGCAGAGCATCGTGTTGATGCCGACGGATTTACCGCTGCCCGTCGTGCCGGCGACGAGGATGTGCGGCATTTTGGCGAGATTGGTCACAAAAGGCGTGCCTTCCGTATCCTGACCAAGGGCCATGGTGAGTACGCTTTTGTTGTGAAGGAAGGCGTCGGATGCGAGGACTTCTTTGAGGAATATCGTGTTTCGGTGTTCGTTCGGAATTTCAATGCCGACGACGCCTTTGCCGGGGATAGGCGCGAGAATGCGGACTGAAACGATTTCAAGTGCCATCATCAGATCTTGGGCGAGATCCTGAAAACGGGAGACTTTGATGCCTGGATCGGGTTTGAATTCAAAGCGCGTGACGACGGGACCTGGGCAGACGTGCGTGATTTCGCCGGTGAGACGAAATTCGGCAAATTTTTCGCGGATGCGCACAGAGATGTCTTCGAGTTCTTCCTGTGTGTAGCCTTTTTGCGTCGTCGGGTTGTAGTTCAGAATCGAGAGTGGAGGACGCTGATAAGGTCTTTTTTTGTCCTGGGATTCCTGACGGACGCGTTCTGCCTCATTGATGTCTTCTTCAGAAGCGCGTTTTCGCGCTTCGGCGACGTCGAATCCGGATCGCGCGTTGGCGGGGGCCGGTTGTGCCGGTACAAAAACAGACGCTTGAGGCACGACGGTTTTATTTTCCAAGCTTTTTGCCTGGGAAATGCGCGTGGCGGCGTCATCGTTTTTTTGGGGGGCTGTGACGGATGGCGTTGGTGTGTTGCGCTTGAGCGTTTCAAGGGCATCTAAGGCAAGGCGCGTGGTATTGGCCTGGTTGTCGCGCTCCGACGTTGGCGTCGGTACGCGTGTGGCAGCGTCTTTTTGAGCGTGTTCGATGGACTTGGGGTGGTTTGAGCCATCGTCATCTGCTGGACGCAGTGATGGCGTGATGGGTATTTCAGCGGTGGGCTTTGCCATTGGCGTCGGTACGCGTGTGGCAGCGTCATGGGCACTCGCAACGGACTTTGGCGTGGCATCGTCCGATGCGGGGTTCGCAGACGTGGTTTCTTTTTTGACGGTGTGGTCTGCCGAAGGAACGATGTCCCTCGCTGTAGCGCGTGGGCGCGTTGCAGGCGGAATGGTGATGTCATCCAGTACGCCTGATAAACGGATGCGCGACGCGGAATCGTTGGATGCGGCTTTGACCAAATCGTCTGTAGAACCGTTGCCTGTTCTGAAAAAGGCTTCGATATCGTCGAGTTGTGAAGCAACGGCGGTGACTTGTCCTTTTTCCTGAATATCGCGTGGGTGCGGTCGATCCGTCATGTTGCGGACGAGGGCAGCCAGTTCACCAGATGCTGCACATCCCGTTTTTTGTTCAGAGATGTGACGTTCAGGTTTTTCGTCCGTTGAGGGTATTTGTGCAGTAGGAAGCGCCGTTTTTTGCGCGTCTTGCGTGGCGGGTACGTGGATGCCCATAGCAGCCTGTGAAGGCAGGCTTTCGTCGCATTGGGCGAGAATGTCGTTGGTGATATTGCGCGGCCGGAACTGTGTTTCCGGAAGCGCGATCGTATCCATGACGACTTCGGGAGAAAAACTCTTTTGTTCGCCTGTGAGGACAGGACTTAAAACGTTACCGGAGCGGTTCTGGGGGCTCTCGTTTTCGTCGTTGGCTGGCATTTCGCGTAGCGTTTTGCCGATGGTGCGGGGCTTCCAGTTCCCCAAAATGCCCGCCGTGGGGGCATTATCCGCCGTGGGTGGGGTGTCGTCTTGGGGTTGGATGTCTTCGGGCTTGACGATGGAATTGAAATCGAATTCGGGTTCGATGGCAGGCACGGAATGGCTTCTGCGTGCTGAGCGCGGTCGCGTTTTGCCTGGCAGAACTTTGGCGAGAATGGCGGCGAGGCCTTCTTCGGTACGCAGATTGTCAGGGTCACATTCCGGATGCGCGTCTTCGTCTGCCTCAGGTTCTTCTAAAGCTTGTTCTTCGAGGCTGATGTCGTCTTCTTCAAGTTTATCGGCGATATCTTTGGCACTGCATGGTTCGGGAAGAACGGGTTCCGGGGGAGCAGAAGCGGGTTGGGGTGCACTTTCGGGCGCTGTTTCGATGGGCGTATGCATCTCTTCCTGCGTTTCTGGCGTGGTTGAAGCCGGTGGCGTTTCTACAGAAACGTCCTCTGTTTCCGTTTCGTCGTTGCCCAACAAATCGTTTGTCGAGAGGTCATCGTAAGGATCGTAAACTGCGTTGTCATCTTCAGGCGGCGTCAATTTTTGGGGTCTTGGCCGAGTGATGAGGGCGTGGAGTGCGATAAAAGGGGCGGCGAGGAGTTTGCCCAGCATGACGAAGGTTGCGGCGATGATTTTCCAAATGCCGAAGGCAAAGCGTTTTAAGCTCGTGTCTGTGGTCATCAGTAGCGCGAGTAGACCAATGCCGGTGCTTGCGACGGTGAACATGGGCACCGAAAGATAATGCAGGGCCAGCGTGGATGCCCATTCGCCCAAAACGCCGCCTGGAAGATGGTCAAGGACGCGTGTGCCCTTCATGTAGTGGTCGAGGATTGGACTTACTGTCGTCAGAAGAAGCGTCAGGCCAATAAGTTCGGACGGTTTGACATCGAGCGGACGCCCGCAGAAGGTGGTGATGCCTTTGAGAATACAGAAGGCGGGAAAAATAAAGCCGGCAAGTCCGAAGAGCGTCAGGATGATATTGGCGATCCATGCACCGACAATACCGAAGAGATTGAGCGTCGTTTCGGCTTCTGCTGTCAGATCTGAAGCCGAAAAGGTAAAGATCATCAAAAAGATGATGGCACCCAAAATAATTAGGACGGCTGCGACGAGGTAGCCGTGGGAACGGGGCGCTGTGTCGGAAGGCTTGAGGCGGCCATGCGCTGTTTTGACGGTTTGACTGCTTTTGGGAGTGGCTCGCGTCTGCGTTTCAGATGTATTTTCTCGCGTCTTTGACGACTTCTCTTTGGGCGTCGCTTTCGGAGTCTTCTCTTTTGAAGTGCGTGTTTTGGTGGACGCACGTGTGCCCGACGAACGCGTCGAAGATTCGGCTTTGGTGGATTGGGATGAACGTGTGGGGCGGTCGGCGTTTTTTCCCTGGGAAGTTGTCTTCTTTTTCGCGTCCGTTTTGGTGTTTTCTGAGTTTTTTCGTTTCTTTTTTGTATCGTCCTGCATCCCTGCGTAACCTCTGATGCGTGCTTCATGTCGCATGAACCCATGGGATGGTTTAACACGGAGTGGGATAAAAACAAAAAAACGCCGCAATTTGCGGCGTCTGGAATTTTGGAACGATCGGAATTAGTCTTTCATCATGCCGAGCAGATTCTGGAGCTCTGCAATGTTAATGACGACGGATTCGCCCTCGCGATTGCTTTCGTCAGGTTTGGGTTCTTTGCAAAGCTCATCAGACGTAATCTGCAGGACTTCGCAGACTTTGGTGATTTCATCTGCGGTCAGTGGCCGTTGACCAGCTTCAATTTTGATGCAGTCGGCAATGCTTAGACCTGTTTTGGAAGAGAAGTTATCAAGCGTGAGGCCTTGAAGCTCACGATAATGTCTTATATTTTGGGCAATGCTCATTTGAACCTCCAATGGTTTGTGGCCCGATAGATACGCTTATATGGAGTAGATCACTGAAAGTCGCAAGTTTTTTATCCCAAAAATTGTTTTTCGGACATAAAAAACTTTGTTTTTATGCGTGAAAACGTCATAGAATATGTAGGTATGGCGTCATTGGATTGTAAAATGTTGTAGCAACATGGAACGTCTCTACATTCGGGGATGCTAATAATGATTGACAAATCCAATGGAACGGCGCAAAACGCGCGCCGTTTTATTTGAAGTCGTTTGTGGAGGAAGAATGCGAACGATACCGGTCATAGCTGTGACGGCGATCATGCTTTTGGGATGTGGCAGAGAGGCCGTGACAACCCAAAAAATGGATATGTCGCACGAGGCCGGCTATGTTGCGACGCTGACGGAACTGACCCAAATGATGAAGCGTTCCGATGCGGATCCTTCTGCAATTCTTCAGGAAGTGCGTGCCTACGTTTCGACAAATCGTCAACGCATTGCGGATGAAGTCAATACGCTTAATCGCGTGCTTTTGGATATGTCGGAAAGCGAGCGTGAAGCGTATCGTGCAAAGGCAACGCCAGGCGTAGAAAAGGCTCTTGCGCATTATGCCGAAGCGCAGATGGCACTTCGCAAACGTATGACAGAGGCTCAACAGTGGGAGTTGGGCGAAGCGCTGATGCAGTTGCGCTGAGTGTTCCCACATCCAAAGTATCGTTCGTCATACCGATGTGTGGTATGATATGGTTTGCTGCCGAAGTCAGGCAGTGTTTGTTCAAAGTCCCGGAATTTCTCCGGGCGCAGGTCAGCCCTCGGGCTTGAAAAATGGAGCGCGTTAGTAAAGTTATGATGTCCGATGAAATGAAGACGGTATCTGAAGCCGGCAACGAAGTCGAAGTGGAGGATTTCTCCCAGCTTCTTAAGGAGCAGGAACAGTCTGTCGGTGAGAAAACGTTCGAAAAAGGCCAGATCGTTGAAGGCGTTATCGTTCAGATCGGTTCGGAAGCCGCCTATGTGAACATCGGTGCGAAAGCGGAAGCCATGATTCCGGTTGCCGAACTCATGAATCCCGAAGATGGTAAGGTTTCGCACGTGGTAGGCGATACGATCAAAGCCAAAATTATTGGTTTTGATGGTAGCTGTATTAAGCTTTCCCGCTCCAACAAAGTGGTCGGCAGCATTGCGCTTGAAGAAGCGTATCATTCGAATCTCGCTGTCAAGGCACGCGTCAAAGCTGTCATCAAGGGCGGGTTCGAACTCGATGTCTTCGGTCATCGCGCTTTCTGTCCGCTTTCCCAGATTCAGAAAGGCAAAGTCGAAAAACCTGAAGACCTCGTCGGTCAGTCCTTTGATTTCAAAATCATCAAGTTCGCGAAAAAAGGTCGCGACCTCGTCCTTTCGCACACGGCGCTTCTCGATGATGCCAACAACCTCAAACGCGAAGAAGTCCTCGCGAAACTTAAACCCGGTATGGTTCTTGATGCCAAGGTCGTTTCGCTCCAGGATTACGGTGCATTCGTTGATATTGGCGATGGCGTTGATGGCCTCGTTCACGTCTCCGAAATCTCTTATCAGCATATCAATAAGCCGAGTGAGCTTTTGAAAGTCGGACAAGAAGTCAAAGTTCTCGTCCTCAATGTCGAAGAAAAGAAAGACGATTCAAAGAAAAATGCGAAACCGACGATGAAGCTTTCGCTTTCGATGAAACGTCTTGAGAGCGATCCGTTTGCAGATGCGCTCGAAAACATCAAAGTGGGTGCCCATCTGTCCGGTAAAGTCGTCCGCACGACGAACTTTGGCGCTTTCGTCGAACTCGCTCCTGGCGTGGAAGGCCTCGTCCACGTCTCCGAACTCGGCTGGAAACGCAATGCCCGCGTCGAAGACTTCGTCAAAGTCGGTGATACCGTCGAAGTCAGCGTCCTGAGCGTCGATCCCGATTCGCACCGCATTTCTTTGTCCTGCAAAAGCGCTTCCGAAAATCCCTGGGAAGTCATTGACAACTACTACAAAGCCGGTCAGGAAGTGACGGGCGTTGTCGAGTCAGCGACGGACTTCGGCGTGTTCGTCAAGCTCGAACACGGCATTACGGCACTTTTGCCTAAATCCGAAATCGGCGAAGCCTTCAAAGGTCTCGAAAATGCCAAGAAAGGTGACAGCCTCACGGCCAAAATCATCGTCATCGACAAAGATCGTAAACGCGTGACGCTTTCGACGAAGGCTGATGGCGAAAAAGCGGCAGCACCCCGTCGTTCACAGCGTCCTGCCCGTCACGACGATGAACAGCGTGAAGAACGTCGTCCGCGTGAAGAACGTCGTCCGCGTCGCGAAAATAGCGAATCTTACGACGAATCCGCTTCTTTCAATAGCTTCGGTTCGCTCTTTGCCGGCCTCAAAAAGAAGTAACACGTGATTTGAGCCGATAAAGTTTGGCTTAAATCGATATATCATCAATACTTGGGGACTTTCGGGTCCCCTTTTTTATTGTGTCAATATGCCTGATCTTAACCAAAAATCTACTTACGAATTCAATCTTCCTGAATCACAAATTGCGACGAAACCACGCGAACCGCGCGATGCTGCCAGGCTCTTGTGCGTGACCCACGATAAGACGGAACACAAGATTTTTCGCGATATCGTCGATATGCTTCGGCCTGGTGACACGCTCGTCGTCAACGATGTCGCTGTTCAAAAGGCGCGTTTCTTTGTTCGACGCGCAACGGGGGGCATCGTCGAAGTTCTCCTGACGGATGATGTGACTGCGCTGAGCCGACGTCACGAATGTCTTTATAAGGGTAGCCACGTCCAGCCTGATGAAATCTTGACGGCCGTCGGCGATGATTCCGTCCGCGTCAGGCTTTCTCGCGATTCTGCTGACCGCGCTTCGCTTTGTCACGTCGAGTTTTTGGGCGATGAACCCGTCCTCGAAATCCTCGAACGCATTGGCCAACTCCCCCTTCCCCCTTATATCATCAAACGTCGCAAGACACTCGGCGATCCCCTCTACGACGCTTCCGATTCGGAACAGTATCAAACCGTGTACGCCAAAACAGGAAGCGCAGTCGCTGCGCCGACGGCAGGCCTCCATTTCACCGATGCGCTCATCGAAAAAATTCGCGCCAAAGGCATCTCATTCAAACGCCTTCGCCTCGATGTCGGGACGGGGACGTTTCGACCTGTGCAGACCGAACGCCTCGATCAACACGTCATGCACACGGAACATTATGTGATTTCCGAAGATCTTGCACAGACGATCCGTGAAACAAAGGCGCGCGGTGGACGCGTGATCGCTGTCGGCACGACGGTCGTGCGAAGCCTCGAAGACCAGTTCCAACGCTTTGGTGAAGTGCGCTCGGGTGGTTACGATACCAATATCTTTATTAAACCCGGTTACCATTTCGGCATTGTCGATGCCCTCATCACGAACTTCCATCTACCCGGTTCCACGCTCATCGTCCTCGTCGCCGCCTTTGCGGGATACGAAACGACGATGGCTGCCTACAAAACGGCTGTAGAGGCTGGGTACCTGTTTTATAGTTACGGTGATGCCATGTTCCTCGAAAAACAAGCTGATTAATGGTTTGTTGGGGGAAGTTTCCCCCTACGCGGCGATTTGACGCGTACATGGACGTGTAATGACACGTCCATGTACGGCAAATGCGCCGCTACCCCCTCTGCGGGGGATACCCCCGCAACGCCCCCGGTGGGCGCAACAAACGTGTACGCGCTGAGGTTCCTGGGCGCGTGAATGGATGACGGTTGATTTCGTCCATAAGCAGTGGGAAACGCTTATGATAGACATTGGTTTGCGCTATGCCGGTGGGAAAAATGGCGTTCCCTCGCAGTTTTGAGAAGGACGATGCGATGGATGCATGGAACAAAAAAGGGTATTTTTTGTAAAAATGTTCCTTCCAGAAAACAGGAATGTCTATTTTTAGGCACAATCGAAAATTGTTCTCAATAAAATCTACATGGTTAATATTAATATAAATACTTATATTAATATTAACTGTTCTAAAAATGGAACAATTAGGAATGTTCTCATCACAAAATAAAGTTAAAAATGTTATTAAATGTTCATTAAAAAAGTATTGAAATTAATATAAAAACAATTAAAACAACAGTCATCCAAACTGTTGTTTAGATGGGCTGAACGACAGACACATGCCATTTGTATAAGGAGCATGAACATGGCGATTCGTTTTGCTGTTATAGATCATATTGAGCGTCGTTTTTTTGATGATGAAGCATCGGCGATGATGCAGATTAAGCGATGGCTCGAGGAAGATGTGGAACATTATTTTGATATCAACAGAATTTATAATGGTCAGTCTGACTGGGAAGAAACCTGTGAAAAGATTGAGAAGTCTGGCGCCTCTTGGCTCACGGATGAGATTTATCTTTATGAGGTCAACACGCTTAGATGTAAAGCATTTTTGGGGGATAAAGACAGTGCCTTTTGGCGCAATTGCGATGGCGTGACAGAGGTTTTGTGTATCGAAAGACACAAAGTCATTCAGGATCTCATTGAGCTCCAACAAGATGGGACTCTGGATAAAATGGAAAAAGAGGGCAAGCTGGCGGATTATATCAAGGGGCTCATTCGTGAAGCGATGTGATAACAAGTGCGAATGATTGATAATATCGGTGTCGTTATTTGTGGGACAGACAGCGTGTGAGATAGACGCGCTGCCGTCTGCAGAGACATGGACTTCCTTATGTCCGAAGTCCAGGCACGACTTCGGACATAAGGAAGAGATTTGAATGGTATGATGTTTGCTACATGGTGACACTTTTGTGTGTTTGTATCTGTTGTGTTGCACAAAAGATACGTTATCTAGCTTAGCTCTGTGCTCGGCATAGTCGCATTGAAGAGGTAGTCACTATGAAGAAAATTGGGTGTGTTCAGTGTGTCATTTGGGTTTTGGCTTCTTTTTTTACGGGGTGTGGCGGCGATGATGACACCTGCCAATATGAAGACTGGCATGTCAATGGTGGAGAATTTTTTTGGTGTGATGATGAGGGGGTTAGAACGACATGTACGTATAATAACACCAAAAAAGCACGCCCTTGTTCTGACGGTGAAAGTTGCTATATGACATCAAGTGGATATGCAAGGTGTATTGAAAATGTGGTGGGCGAGTCGTGTGATGGCAGAGATGAACGGGTTTGTGATGGAGATCGTGTTGTAGAATGTAAAGATGGGGTGTATGTCGTTTCTGAGGATTGCTTTGCACAAAATAAAAGATGCTCATCTTATGCAACATTGGAGGGACCGGGCTGTGTCGAGTCTTGTTCCTATAAAGAATTAGGTTCGACTGTGACAAAATGTTCGTCTGATGGGAGTAGCATCAAAAAATTAGAATGTTCGGGCGGTATGTATGAATTGTTGGATGTGATAGAGTATTGTAGTTTGGATGAAGTGTGCGAAAATAGTAAATGTGTGCCCGCACCAAAATGTAAAAAAGATACATGTGATGGAAATGTTCTAAAGATGTGCTCGGATCATGGTTATTCGGGTTATTATAAGGATACGCGAGATTGTACTTTGGAAAATGCCATTTGTTATGTGGAAAATGATTCTGGATATGGCGATTGTTATGAAAAATGTCCCGATGGTGTCGATGCAATTTCGTTTTGTGAAAATGATTGGTTGATGCGTTATCCATGTATTCAGACCGGAGATCAAAAGATTAAAAGCGATCGGTACACAGAAACACATTGCGAACATGGTTGTGATAATAATCAATGTAAAAAAATCATTGATGTTGAAGGGGAAGCGTGTCATGAAGGTGAATCCAGGTGTGAAGGCGATATCGTTTTAAGTTGCGACCAGGGAATATGGCAGGCTTTTAATTGTTCTGATGAGGGATATGAGGGCTATCATTGTTTTGAGGTTTTTGAACAAGACGGAGAAATCATGTCTGCACGATGTTATCCTTCAGACATGGAACCCTGTGATTCGCCTTTAGTGACAGCAACAATGTGTGGGGAACACTTGGAGTTCATGTGTAAATACGATGATTTTGAAAAATGCTATAATGAACAAACTGAAAGGATTGACGATGCATGGATATATTATGCTTATCCTGCTGTCAATCATAATACATGTCTTCAGGCGAGTGATGGACAATATTATTGGGTAAAGTCTGAGTATGATTATGAATTGTGTGAACAATCATGCTCGGAGAACGCATGTATAAATCATGAACTTGTAGATGCCGAGTGTTCTGTTTTCTCTGATTCCGATGTTTGTGATGGCAATACCTTATTATATTGTGATAGAGGCGATTATGACTTTCAACCGTGTTTAGAGGGGTTCGTTTGTGGTACTTATGCGTATGACAGTAATGGCAGACGAAATGGCGCATGCATGGAAGAATGCAGCAACATCGGTGAAATGCGCGGATTCCAGTGTAAAGAGGATGCCGTTACTGCAGAAGACGAATTCCCTGTCCGATCGTATCGTGAGGTGTGCCGCCATTTTGATGTCGAAAATGTCGATGGGTGGCATGATGAGAATGAAAGATGTTGGCATGGATGCAATTATGACACTGGCAAATGTCAGCATATCCATGATGAGGAGGGAAACACGTGTGTTCAAGGTAGTCAGACGTGTGATGATGAAATGAATATGGCTTTGATGTGTTATGCCGGGTATGTGCGTGCAGATAGATGTGAGAATGGTTTAAAATGCGCTGTCGTTGGAAGAAATTATCAATATTGCCTCGAACCTTGTGACGAAGAAGGCAAAGGCAGAAATGGCGAATGTCTGGACGACAAGCGTATCCTGTATGGAGAAACATGTCAGCCTGATGAAGCGGGACATCTGTTTTGGCAGGAAAATAATCAATTCAGTGCGTGTGATGGCAGTTGTGTCGGCGGAAAATGTGTGACAGATGCCTAGAATAAATATAATTGTCGACTGCGGTATCCTCGGCGGCGGAGATATTTCCGAATCGAAAATAGGGCAGTTGATCCTCCGCTTATTTTGCGGAGAGCAGGCGAGCTACAGCTCGATGC
>JAFOHE010000382.1 GCA_017421975.1 Pseudomonadota bacterium | reverse complement strand
ATGTTTGGGATGGCGGTTACGATATTGTATCGCAGCTTGAAGATGTTTTGGATGCCTTTGATCGCATTGTTGGCCTTAAACGCCTTTGTGCGGTTCACTTGAACGATTCGCTCAATCCAAGAGATTCCCATAAGGATCGACACGCCAATCTTGATAAAGGACACATTGGTTTTGAAGCTTTGCTTCGTGTCGTTAAAAATCCGCGTCTGCGCGACATTCCATTCATTCTTGAAACGCCTGGTGACCTTGCTATATGGCAAGAAGAAATTGCGCGGTTACGTCACGGGCTTAATGAAAATGCATAAAAGTTAAAAAAAATTACCTGAACAAGCGTAACGCAGCCAAAGTCGATGGCATAATCCATTTGAGGAGAGGCGAGGCACGATCCTTAAAGGAGATAATGAGATGGAAGAACGACTTCAGGCTGCGGCAACGTGGTTATGGCACAACAAACGCGCAGGCGCATCCACGATTGATGTTCTGCTTAATGTTAAACGCGAAGAAGATTGTGCGTGTATTTGGCGCGAAATTGATGAAAAATTCGCCATTCAAATACCTTTTGAGACGATAGTTTCAGAAGGCTTACAGATTTATGAATCTTATTTATCGAAGGGCATTCGTTTGATTTTTGCTCATTCGGAAGCCTATCCGACGCGACTTTTGGCCGCGAGAAGCGCCATCCCCATTTTGTCTGTGCAAGGCGACGTTTCGTTGCTCCAGCGAAGGCAGATTGCAATCGTCGGGAGTCGAAAAACGACGGAAATGGGCATGAACCAGGGGACTCTTGTCGTCGATGCCCTGATGTCACGCGGTTTTATTGTCACGAGTGGCGGTGCGCTCGGCATAGATGCGATGGCACACAGGGAAGCGATGAAGCTTGGACAACCGACGATCGTTGTGACTGCCACGGATGTAACGCAGTGTTATCCTAGGGAGAATGAAGATATTTTTACGTATGCACGCACCAACGGTGCAGTCGTGAGCCAGTTCCCGATTCGTACTTCGCCCAGACGCGAACTGTTTCCTTCAAGAAATACGCTCATGGCAGGTTTGAGTGATGCAACGTGTATTATCCAATGTCGAGAAAATAGTGGTGCGCTTTATACAGCAAAAGCTTCGACATCGATGCAACGTCCTGTTTTTGTCATTGCTATGCCTGGATTTAGTCACGCCAACGAAGGCGGTCTTGCGCTTGTGAAAATGCATAAGGCCAAACTGGTATCCTCAGTTCATGATTTTGATGACTTGGGCTTGGGTGATCAGGAAACTAAAGGTGTGGTGGCACAACTTGGACTTGAATCGCTTTATGGCAGTTCTAATCAGGTTGAGATACAGAAAACAAAAGTGGTCAAAGCACCTTCTAAAAAAAATGCCACACAACAAACCATTGTTGCCTGTCCTTATGAGGATGCCATGAAACAGGCGATTTATCGAATTTTGTCTTCATCGTGTATTGGACGCGAAGATCTTGCACGACAACTCGGTTCCTTCGATCTATGCGAGCTCAATGAAGCGCTTTTTGAAATGGAATGTGACGGCGTCATTGTCAATCTTGCAGGGGGCTATCGGCTTGAAACACAAGTGTAGCCTTACGAATGGGGAGT
>JAFOHE010000381.1 GCA_017421975.1 Pseudomonadota bacterium | reverse complement strand
GGGTGAAGCTTGCGATGGCGATTTGTTTAGTGACAAGATCATCGTCAATTGTCCATCTGGGTTTTCGTTTGATGCGTCGAAATTGATTTGCACAGATACGTGTGCGCTTGATGTGCAGGCGGCGTGTGTGGATAAACGCTGTGGTAATGGTCGTCTGAACGGCGATGAAGCGTGTGATGGTGAGAGCTATGATGCTGCTTCAGTTGCGGCACTTCAATGCGCGGACGGTTACAAAATTGATGAAAGCTTGCTCGCGTGTACAGATACTTGCACCATCGATATGAGCAATGCTTGCGTCGTCGATTATAATATGCTGTTTTCGGAAGTTGTGCCGGCGTTTGACAATAACAGTTTTAGCGGGCTCGCGCTCGAAATGTCTTTTATGGGCAACGGGAAAATCGGTGTCGGTTCGTGTGACTTGTTTATGAGCGATGCCAGTGGTTCGAGCCAACATGTGTGGCAGATGAGCGATATTGGCTTGAGCGCGTTGCAGGCAAAGGAGCCAGCGGTGATCTGTTTCCAGAAGCAAGGCTTTGACGGCTTTGGTGGTGCTTGCGATTATAATGTCGTCGAAAATGACATTTTGGATATCGTATCGGGTGCCAGTATTCTGGCGTTCCGCTGCGACGGCAATTATGTGGACATTTTTAATGTCAATTCATTCAAGCAAGCCGTCAATAATTATGGTGTCGATTTTATCCGACATTGTGATGCGTCACCAGTCACGGAAATTGAAAATGCGCTCTTAGGCGAGGGGTGGACGATCGATCCCGAGGGCGATGCGGCACCGGTTTATGGCTTGGGAAACCATTGCTCGACGGATGGGGTGTTCGTTTCGTGGTGTTCTTATACGGTGGACAAGACAGAATTGACGGCACGCGATCAGGCGATTTCATTGACGCTCGACGTGCGGATTCCCGAAGTCACGGATGCCACGCCTAAGACGGACGCTTCGTCGAGCATAAAAATTGCCTTCTTTACGGGGGCCTTAAAGGATGACGGGAGTATAAGTCACACAATTCATCACATGCCCAGTGTATATCCAGACACGACGTGGACAAACAACGACGGCGTAGACCGGTATATCGGTGTACATCAGAACTGGGATCTCTATGAGGGCTTTTGGAAAGACGAAGAAGGCACATATGTGCTTGATGCGGGTATTTCGTTCGATAACGGGAACACGTGGACGTATTGTGGGCCTGAGGGGATTATTCAGGATGTGGCGACGTACGATGCCACGACGCGCAACACGCTGAAAGTAGCTTATGAAGAGAGTATCTGCGGTGATGGCGTCATCAGTGGTGACGAAGTTTGCGATGGCTCATGGTTTGTGGAACCGTTGCTCTCGTGCCCGGAAGGTCAGGCAGCAGACGTGTCGAAAGGCAAATGTCATAGCTGCACGATGGCGACCGTGACCAATGTTTGTACAACGGTGTCGGCCAACTGTGGCAACAATACGCGTGAGACAGATGAATTGTGTGATGATACGGACATCGACCATGATGCGATTAAATCGCGGTGCGGAAAAGATGAAACGTATGTCTCTTCCCGCGTGCGTTGCAATGCTTTTTGTGATGTCGTCGATGCATCAGCATGTGTATCAAGTACGTACAATGTCGTGATGGATGAATACTTGGCATCGCGCGATGCGGATGGTACGCAGTCGATGGCGTTGGCGATACGCAACCAAACGGGGGCAGCGTTTGCGCCTGGTGCGTGTTCACTCTCGCTTCTCGATAAGACTGGCAAATTGCTTCGCTATTATGGCCTGGATGAGATTGCGGGGGCGGAAGATGCGATGTTTTCGGCTTGTAAGCCGCTCGTCATTTGTTCCGAAGCGACATGGAACAATGAGACACATACTCAAGTCTTTGCGAATGACTTATGTGATGCGACGCTTGCACTGCCTACGGAAGATGGCAGTTATTTGACGCTTCTCGATGCTTCGGACATTGCCTATGTGCAGATCACATGCGGCGGTGAGTACATTGATGTCATCAATTTGGACAGCATCAGAACTTCGCTTTTGCAGGGTTATACTCATGGAAAGCTTGGCGAAGACAAATCCCCCTGGCCTGATATGGCTTCTTTGAGCATGAAAGATCGCATGGTCTACGATAAGACGTTTGAAACGGCGTCTTTTGCCTCTAATGCGTGCGAATGAGCGTTATGATGGGAAGCGTTTTGAAGCTCGAATCGCTGGCGTTTTCGTATCCGAATCGCCAGCTGTTTGAAGATTTGAATTATGAAGCTTCATGCGCGGCTCTTTGTTGTGGCAACAATGGTACTGGCAAAACGACGTTACTTCGCGTCGTCGCCGGACTGTTGCCACCCATAAATGGCACAATGACGCTTAACGGCAAAACGACATGGCGGACATCCACTTTTTTTGATGTGTCTGTGTTGATGGCAAAAGAAACAGTGGCGAGTCACTTGAAGTGGATGCGTCCTTTGACAGATGAGACGCTTGACGCCGAAGAACTTGGCATCTCAGGTGATGTTCCCGTGCGCCTTTTGTCTGCGGGAAAACGCCGTTTGCTCGCGTTAAGGCTTGCGAGTGCCATGCCTGCAGATATGCTTGTCGCAGATGAACCATTTGCGCATTTGGATGGTCAGGCGTGTCAGCTTGTAAACCGTTGGTTTGAACGCGCCATTGCGTTGGGACGTTTTGTGATGTTATCTTCACCTGTATTGCCGTCCCTAACGTTTCATGCTGATATCTGGAATTTGTGAATGGCGATTCAGGCAAATAAGGCGATGTTTCAAGCTGTTTTTAAGCTGCAGTGCCGCCGTTTTCTCGCTTGCGGCGGTCTTTGGGGGGTTGTTTTTTTTGTTTCATTCATGCTCGGCATCGCTGCGGGTACCCTTGGATGGCTTGAAACGACGGAAGATGTCATTCGTTTGCTTTGGCTTGGCCTTATGCCGGCTATTTTTGTTCATTATTATGTTTTTATTCACGATGATCTTTCGCGTAGCGACTATTTTAGGGCTTTAGGCTGTGTGGGACTATATCACGCGTCTCAGGCGTGTTTTTTGTGGCTTAGTCTTTTGCCGTTGTACGTCCTCTTTGCTGCGCTTGCCATATATATGGGTAGTGATCTGACATCGCTATGTGAACATTTTGGGCTAATGGCCTTATTTGAAGCCACGGTGTTTGGAGCATTATACACGGTACGTCATTTGATTGAGACGTATCGTCTTTCGCCTTTGTTATATTTGACGATTGTCGGCCCGTGGTGCCTCGTGACGTGGATAGTGGCGATTTTGGGGAGCAGTGCTTTATTGAATGGTGGTTCTGCACGTCTCCATTTGCTTATTTTATGCATTGCCGCCGTGTGGTGGTGCATAGGCTGGACAATGGCCAAAAAATAGGTGTAAGCCTGAGATGCACTTGGTCTTGAGTGTGTTATGTGCTTAAACGCTTTTGTTCCAGCGAACGAGTATGGTTTTGATTTCGTGCAAAAGAAGGCCATCAATAATCGTCAGATTGGGTGTTTGTGCCATGATGCGGTTTCTGACCGGATCGGGAAAGGGTGCGAACAGAATGGCAGGAATCAGGATGCCGCGTTCGCGGAGTGCGCGTATGATCAATAAACCTTGCATACCACGAATCTGTGCTTCGGCTCTTTCTTTGTTTCCGCAGAACTGATCGGTATCGGCGAGGGCATCGATATCGCCATAGAGAAGCTCGAGAGGCGTTTCATCAAAGCGCATATCCGCAAGAATACCGTCGGGGGTCTTGTGTGCAATGGCGTCTACCAGAGCCTGATGGTGCGTAAAAACTTTGAATTCCAAAGGTGGAAGTTCGGTTTCATAAGCTTGAATAAAATTGGCATATTCGCCACGGGGGCCGCGGTCATCAATAATATAAATGAGCATAAAACTACCTGAAAATCGTGGCACAGGGATGAAGGCGTACACAAACGCCGATTCATGTGTAATCCCATCCCCCTCAAGGCGTACGCAAAGTCGTGATCTGACCCATACGCGCAACTTTTGGGGAAGGGTATGGCGCGTTGGTAGCGCAACCGAAGCGGGCAAGCCATAATCACTTTGCGAAGCCACGCTATCCACCTGCCCATTCGGGAAAGATGGATAATCTGATCGGCATGAGTATAACAGATTTCCGTTTCAGTTCAGCTAAAAGTGAAAGAATTTACCCAGATTTTCTTCGATCAAGCCAAGTTTGAAGAATGAGTGCGGCGGCCATGCTATCGACGAGTAATTTTTTCTTTTCTCCCTTAGTATCGAGTTGCATGAGCGTATTTTCTGCGACTGATGAAGTGAAGCGTTCGTCTTGTGCATAGACTTTGATGTCAGGGATACGTGCCTTCATATCAGCAACGAATTGTTTTGTTCGACGCACAGCAGCACTTTGTGTCCCATCGAGTGTAAGTGGCAAGCCGACAACGATATGTCGAATATTTTCTTTTTCGAGGAGCGTGCGAATGGTCTCAATGGGATCAGGCGTTACCTTGAGGTGAATGGTTTCAAGAGGAAGCGCGATATTGCCTTCGATCGAAGAAATGGCAACGCCGATACGGACAGTTCCAATGTCTAAGGCCAGCACACGTTTTGAAGGCATTTTAGAGCTCCCATGCGAGTTGGTAAATGGCGCGTCTCAATTGAGCGATAGAGGCGGGATCTGTGTTGACGTGTGACCGATTGGTGAGAAGCGTGATGTGGCGTTTTGATTGTAGGTCTATCCAGAGAGAGCAGCCTGTATAGCCGAGATGCCCGATGACAGGCTCACCAGGAAGACGCCCCGAGAGGGATTGAGAAGATGTGGGTCGATCCCAGCCGAGGGCATACGTCGAGTGTTCAGCTTGATATGTGGTGAAGTAATGAATTGTTTTTTCGGAGACGGGAAAATGGCCATGAAGCAAGGCATCGATTTCGTCAGCGATGGCATTTGCTGTAGCGAAGAGTCCAGCATGTCCAGCGACGTGAACCATAGCACGCGTGTTATCGTCGTCGGGGTGGCCTTGCAGGGCGTAACCGCCAATGAAGGGGTGGGTTGCGACGCAGCGTTTATCATCGACATGATGGAGTGGCAGAAACATCATGTCATTTTGCAAGCCTAATGGGAGTGCGATTTTTTGGGCAAATAATTTGTCTAGGGAAGTGTTGTAGATCAGTTCAAGAATATAACCTAAAATGATGAATCCCAAATCGGAGTAGCAGCAAGTATCTGTATCCGTTCTTGGAGGAATGGCATTGATTTCAGAGAGGACTCTTTTAACGGCATGCTCATGGGAGTCGAGGATGACGTGTTCGTGGTGAAAATCGGCCCATGCGGTGAGTGGTGTACTGTGTGTGAGGAGATCTTCGAGCGTGTATCCCAAAAGCCATGAAGGTAGAGTGCCACGGATAATGCTGATGAGTTTTTGCTGAGGCTGAAGAATTCCCTCATCCATCGCTTTCATGATGAGTGCCGAAGTCGCAAGTGGCTTTGTGAGGCTAGCAACATCAAAAAGTGTGTGTTCATCAACGTTACAAACGGGGCATTGATATCTGGCAGGATAGCGATCGAGTCTTGTTTTACCAAGGGCGATACTTATACGTTTTGCTTTGGGATCAGCAATGACGCATTGTGCGGCTGTGAAGAGATTTTGTTGAATACCTTGATTTAAAAGGTCAATGATTTTCTGATAGGATTCAGGCGCGATCATGGCAGGTGGGGGCAAGAGAGGCGCAGAAAAAAAAAGCCCTTCGTTTTGAAGGGCTTTAAGACATCAGCAAAAAGAATTAGCCGAGGAGTTTTTTGTCAGGGCAGGAGCCAGATTTATCGGCAGTAATGGCTTTGCTGCAGAAAACGGTTGCAAAGATTTTGAAAGCATCAACATCTTTGTTTTCGATGATGTTGAGGAGATCGATTTCGACGAACGTATTGAGCGTTTTGCAGGTATTTTTGTGGAAGAGACGCCAGATGCGACCGTTTGTGAGGATAGCCCACTGAAGATTCGTTTTGGCGAGCCATTCGTCGAGTTCGTAAGCAGCGGGATCGCCGGCATCATTGTTGTCTTTTGCGACAGGGGCATCAAGGTCAGCGGACCAGGCAGCGAGTTTAGCAATACCGCAAGCACCGCTGAAGAAAGCGAGTGTTCCACGTGCACTGCAATGCGCTTTGAAAGCGTCAGCACTATTGAAGAGTGTGTATTCAATGCGGACGTCGTCATTCAGGCGTTCATTGTGGCTATGTGTGTAGCCCAGAATGTGAAGCGCGCGGTTCACAAGGAAGAATCCGACCTGAGCGGCGGTGGCTTCGTCGTTAAGATGAGCATGATGACGTTCGAAGTGTTCACAGAGTTGTTCGAACATTTCGGCAGCCTGGGCAGCACTGATGAGGTCAGATTTGGCGAGACGCTCAGCGGCATCAGCAACGAAGAAATTACCGGCATTCACAATCACGTTGGAAGTTGTCATAAATAGTTGTCCATGAAGGGGGGGTTAAGGTGAAAAAACAAACGCCCGAAAATTTATCCGGGCAAACAAGCACCCATTACTCTACGCGCAGAGACGTCGTTTGTCAAAAAAATAAGTGCATACATGAGAAGAGAGACACTTCATTTTGACGGATAAACTTTGGAGAACGAGAGGGTAGCGGCGTATTTTTTGAAATCAGAGACGTGTTGCGCCACGTCTCTGATTTCGGAAAATAGCCGCGTAGGGGGAGACTTCCCCCCCAAGAGAAGCGTCACATTTCGATTTCGAGGTCTGCAAAGATGCGGATATCGTTAGACTCGTCGAAGGAGACGGTTTTAGACCAAGTTTTGAATCCTGCGGCTCTGACTTCGACTTCGATGTTATTGAGTGTACCATCCAAACCTTCGATGTTATAGGGCGTTGTTCCGACTTCGCGGCAGGGTTGATCGGCGATGCAGATGAAAACGTTTCCTTCTTCACTGGATTTGACTTCGATGGAGGAAGCTGTTTCGACGAGTTCGAATTTGAGGTCGTCTGGGATTTTTCCTTCTTCGAGGACGAATGTTTTCGACATCGGTGCATAGCCAGCGCGTTTTGCCTTGATGGTATAGGATTTTCCGATTTCACCTTTGAGGGTACGTGTATCACCGGCACCATTGATGCGTTCATCGTTCACATAGATGATTGCGTCATTGGGAGAGACGGACACAGAATAATCGACGTATGCGGGGACGGTATTGGAGAGATGAAGCTGTGTCTCGGAGATGCCATTTTCGATGGTGATGGCAAAGGATTCCTTATCAAAGCCTTCCATCGTGACGTCAACGGCGTAACGTCCGGCCACCAGGTGTTCGAACTTGGCCTCGGCCGCGACCACGGTTTGCAGAGGAGTAGCAGCTTTATCTTTTGTATAATTATAGATTTCGATTTTAGCAGGTCTGCTAGGTTCAAGCGAGAGTTCGAGCGTGGCATCCGTCGGCAGATTCGGCGTTGGCACTGGCAGGTGGATGACATTTGTGAAGACGAGGATCATGACGAGGATGATGGAAATGCAGATCGTGATGACGACGCTTGTGAGTTCCTTTCTTTGCTTTGCACGTTTTTGAATGCGCTTGATGCGGAGCGTTTCGGGGGCAGCGACGTCTGGTGCGACGCCTTCGGGCGTCAGTACGACGGATTCATCGAGGTCATCGAAATCTTCTTTGAGCGGCGGCTCAATTTTTTTCTCTTCTTTTTTTGGCAGTTTGGGCAGGGGAGGAGCCTTAGTGTCAGATTTTGGCAGTTTGGGCAGGGGAGGTGGAGCCTTGATGTGAATTTCGTTTCCGTTGGCATCGACGTTCGTCAAAGCAGGAATAATGTTGCCGTTTCGGTCAACGGCCTGTTCTTCGTTTTCTTCGCTAATTTCCTGATTATAGCGTTCGACATCTTCGACGGTATTGAGTGTCTCAAAGATCTCGTATTTGGCTTTTTCCTCTTCGTAGATGTCTTCGTAAGTTTTTTGAAGCCATGTTGAGAGGTGCCACATAGTGTAGGGCGGATTGCAGCTGTTGATAAAGTCATAGAGGTCGCGAATCATGTCACTTGCCCAGGGATAGCGTTTTGCGGGATCGCGTTCGAGGGCTTTGAGGCAGATTCTGTCGATGGCTTCCGGGACGAGGGGGTTATATTTTGAAGGCTTTGCGATATTGCATTCCTTGAGCATTTCGACGATGGCATATTCGCTTTCGGAGACGAATAGACGTCTTCCTGTCAGGAGTTCCCAGAAGATGACGCCGAGAGCGAAGATATCGGAGCGGTGATCAATTTGTTCGTCACAGGCCTGTTCAGGGCTCATGTAACTGAATTTACCTTTAACGACGCCGCTTTGAGTGTTGGATGAACGCTGACTGGCCTTTGCGACGCCGAAGTCGATGAGTTTGACGATGCCGTCGAAATCGGCGATGAGGTTTCTTGGCGAGACGTCGCGATGGATGAGGTGCAGCGGTTCACCCGTTTTGGAATCGACGGCTTTGTGAGCGGCATCGAGCCCTTCGGCAGCCTGAGCGATGATGTAACAGGCCTGGCTGATGCTCATAATTTTACGCTGACGTCTATAATAAGTCTGTATGGCAGCGATATCGCGTCCGGAAATGTATTCCATGGCGATGTAGTGGGAATTACCGAGCCTTCCGAGTTCGTATATCTGGCAGACGTTGGGGTGTTCAAGCTCCACAGCTACTTTGGCCTCGTTGATGAACATCGTGACGAATTCTTCGTCTGCGGCTAGATTTGGCAGGATGCGTTTGATGGCGAAGTAGCGTTTGAATTCGGGGTGATTGAGCAGTTTGGCACGGTAAACTTCGGCCATTCCGCCGACGCTGATGCGTTCAAGAAGGATGAATTTGCCAAAAATGATTGGTTTTATCACAGCATGACCTCTCACAACGAGATAAGCAAAAAAACTCCCATGAAGAGTTTAATGCCTAACGCCTTGTGTTGGCAAGAAATTCATTCAGCAGTGCATGTAGAAAGCGAAAGATGTTTGTATGAACGCCGCAGACTTGTCAGGATGCGGAAAAAAAAGTAAAAGTATGTTGTTGTTTTGTTTTTTATGCCATGGAGGATGGTATGCATCATTTTACGAGATGGAGCGGATGGTTTCTGTGCTTGGGTTTGCTTTTTGGGGCAGTAGAGCCGGTACTGGCTCAGAGTCATTATTCAACGAAGCAGGCTCAGGAGAGTTATGATGCCGGCATCAAATATGAGCAGCAAGCCGAGCAGAAGGGGGATAAGAAGTATCTCGAGAAAGCGCTCTCATCTTATCGGGAAGCTGTTGAAGCGGAACCAAACATGGCGAATGCTTATGTCCGTCTTGGTTATGTTTACTATGCGCTTGGACGTAGCAACGAGGGAATAGAAATGTTGCGTTCTGCGCTTCAGAAGCATCCCGACAATATTGAACTCAAGCATTATCTTGGTCTGAATCTTTTTCAGTCGGGACAGATGGATGAAGCGCAAAAGATCCTCACTGAAGTGACGGATGTGCGCCAGGATCTTCCGGAAGCATATTTTATTCTCGGCAAGATTCAGCTTGATCGTGGACAATTTGAAGCTGCGCAGATCAATTTTTCGAAGTATGCGGATCTGACGCCGAATGATGTACAGGCATACCGAGCGCTCAGTCAGGCGTATATTCAAGCTAAGAATGTGGATGGTGCGGAACTTTCATTGTCCAAACTCCTTGAAATGGCACCCGATGACGTGCTTGCGACGATCAATATGGGACATGTCAAGTTTGAGCATGGCCAGGTAGATGAGGCAGTCAAATATTATGAAAAAGCGCTGAGTATGGATTCACGCCATAAAGAGCTATTTTATACGATTGCGAGTGCCTACTATCTTAGCGGAGAGTATGAGGAGGCAATCAAGCGGTTTGATCGCGTGCTTGAGGATGATCCGACGCACATGAGTGCCCAGTACTTCATAGCGGACAGTGAATTGAAGCTTGGTCGCCTTGATGATGCTGAAAAGCACTTCAAAGAGCTCGGCGAGAAGATGCCGAACTATCGTTATATTCAGCTTAAGCTCGACTATATCCGACTTCAACGCGGTGATCAGAAGGCGCTTCAGGATGTGGAGCGACAGATTGAGGAAAGTGACCATCCTGAAGACATTCATTTTGGTGCCGTCATGCTTCGTCGCGCAGGTAAGACGGATGCATCGCTCAGCCTTCACAAGCGGCTTGCGGACAATCATCCTGCCATGGCTGTCTATTCGATTTATCTGGCCCGTGATTATCTTGAAACGCGCAATTATGCACAGGCAGCTGAAGTGCTTCAGTCGGTGATTGACACGGATCTGAATAACCATGTCGCATGGGAAATGCTGAGTTTGTCCCTTTTGTATCAGGGTGCGGATGCGATGATGCTTGGGGATTTTGAGCAGGCAAAACAATTTTTTGAGCAGTCTCTCGGCATGGATGTTCACGCCATACAGGCGCAATGCAGTTTGTCGCAGTTGGCGCTTCTCGAAGGTGACCTTGAATCGGCGTATTCCATTTATCAGGCGGCCGAGCAGATATCTGCGGACGATCCAAGCGTCGTCAAACTGGCAGCACAGTTTGATATTATGGATGGCGCCTATGATTATGCTGTCAAACGTCTTGTCGATTTAAATGCCACGCAGTCGTCGCGTGCCATGGGTGGAACGGGTTGGTATCTTTTGGCCATTGCTCAATCCAATTTAGGTGCCTGGTCAGAGGCTGAAAAAGCACTGGTGGAAGCCGAAAAATTTGGCGTCGTCGATTCTCCGGCGAATGCGATGGTTGCGCTTGAAAATGCGATGAAGAATATCAAAGAGGAAGATTACGAGAACCTCGCAAAAAATCTGGAACGCATTGAACAATACAAGGATGGTCTGGATGCACTCGACAAAGTGCGTTATGATTATTTGACAGCCATAGGCCATATTCGAAATAAGCGGTTTTCGCAGGCAAAGTCCGCGCTTGAGGCGGCGCGCAAGGAGTTTGATGAACTCAATAACGAGAGCCGTAACCTGATTGTAAACAAAGGCGTGCTTGATCTTTCGTTTGAACTTGCCTATGTCTATTATGAGACAGGCAATTTTGACAGTGCAATATCTATTATTGAAAAACACCAGGCTCGCACGAAAGACAAAAATAAAGATTTCAGTGCGATTGAAGCAGCTGTGCGCCGAAAACTCGGCTTCCAGGCACTTCGTGCCAAAAAGTATGATAAGGCCATTGATAATTATAACCGCATTGATTCCCTTGGTACACGTACGGCATCGGATCAGTTCAATCTCGTTGTTGCCCGTCTGATGTCTAATCGTCTCTCGGATGCTGATGCAACGCTTCAGAAGTTGGCGAATCAGGATACGCCAGAAGGCGTTCTGAACTATGCTATCTATCTCGATAAATCGGGGGATGCTGCGCTTGCAACGCGTTATTACGAAAAGTATGTGGGTTTGAACCATGCGCGTAAGGCAGAAGATGTCCGCAAAATGCTTGCTACAAAACAACGCGTCTGGGGCAGCCAGGCGAACAGCAATTGATTCGGAGGTCATGTATGAAACAGTTTATACGCACGATGCTGCTGACCGGTGTTTTTGTTTTGTTTCCGTTGATTGCTTTTGCTCAGAGTCATACGGTGGCGATTTTCGCGCCTAGCCTCGATTTTGCGGATGGTGGTGCACGAAATGCATTCGTTTCGAAGATCGCTAAATCATTGAGTGATCAGACGGGGATGACATGGACGGCAAGTGCATTTGCGCGTGCTTCTGACTTTGAATCCGCCCGTTCATCCGTCGATCTTGCGATTCTCGATGCCGATTATTTTTCAGGCAAATCGGGTTCCCTCAAGCCAATCGCCATGCTTTCCTCCAATGGTTCGACGAGCCGTCGTCTGAAGGTCATTGCCAAACGCGGTTCGAGTGACAAGCTGTTTAACTATCGAGGTAAGCGTCTCACCCTCGTCTCTTCGTCCTCCCTCGTTAAATCCTTTTTTACATCCAATGTCCTGGGTAACGAGATCAGTGTCGATAAATATTTCGGTTCTGTCGATGAAGCGCGAGATTTGCGTTCTGCAATCAACGCGCTTGAACTCGGAAAAGCGGATCTGACGATGACGTTTGAAGGCTATGAAAGTGGTTTCACGACGGTCTATACGTCGCCGGCTGTCGCTTTGCCTGTGATCGCTATGAATGTCTCCAAGTTTTCCTCTGCAGATGCGGAACGCGTGAAACAGGCTGTTCTCGAAATTAAGCCGAGTTCGTCGATCGTCAACGGTATCGCCGCTTACAGTGCAACGGATGCTTCGGCTTTCAAACGTATTGCCGGCGAGAAAAAAGAGAACAACCTCGAATATCAGGTCATGGATCCCGAGAATATCTCTATTCCCGTTAAAGCGATCGTACTTAAGGATCGAACGGATGGCATGATGTTTAATCCATTCCTTGTGAATTATATTCCGACGCTTGATGAAGTTGATTTGGTATTGGATAAACGCCTATAAGTGTGTTTGGGGAGACAGAATATGATGAAAACAGTACCGACCCTTCTTGGCGATACAGCGACGATTCTGCTTTTGGTGTCAAATCCCAAAGAACAGCAGCTTCTGACACGCGTGTTATCATCAACAGGCTGTCGTTTGCAGGTCGTCAATACGATCGAAGAAGCAGAACAGACGATCATGCAGTCGAATATTGATTTGCTCGTCGCCGATTATGATCAGGAATCCCAAGGCCGCGAAGCCAATAGCTTGAGCGCATTCGACGCATTTTTGTCGCGCTTTGCTCAGCAACGTGCTTCGCATTGGGTCAATGGACATACGAAGATTCTGCTTCTGGCCGAACGCCGTAACAATAATGAAATGCGCGATATTTTCGATCTCTCTTTTGTCAGCAATGTCGTGGCTAAAAGCCACGATTTTGATGCCGATGAATTGATTATTACTGTCGGAAAAATCGTTCGTAACGATATCTTTGGACCCGAAAAATATCTTTGCTATGGTGCTACACCCGTGGCATACGAAGTGTCTTCGAGTAGCCAAAAGGAACTTCTCATTCAGGCACTCACAGATTACGCTTCCGGTATTGGCGTCAATAAACGCATTATTTCGGCTGCCTGCACTGTCGCAGACGAATTGTTAATGAATGCCATTTATAATGCGCCTATTTATCCCAATGGCGTTCGGCCTTATGCTCGTCGTATGCGCACAGTCCCCGTTGACTTGCAGCCCAATGAAACGTGTTTCTTCTCCTTTGCAAGCGATGGGCGACAACTCGTCATATCGGTTCGTGACCGTTTTGGCTCCCTTACGCCTGAAAAAATTCGATCCTATATGTCCCGTTGTTTCGCCATGGGTGATAATCAAATCGAACAAAAACAGGGGGGCGCTGGTATGGGATTCTATTTTATTATGCAGAATCTTAATAAGTTAATCGTCAATATCAGTCCGGGACGTGGAACGGAATTCATCGGAATTTTAGATATCTCCGGGACGTATCGAGAATACGTCGAGCGTTATAAATCGTTCCACATTTTTGTTGGATAAGTGAGACTATGCGTATCCGGGGAATACTCGTTTTTGCATTTTTAGTTTGTTTTGGTTTTTCGGCTCAGGCTCAGGAAAAGTATGACCAAGCTGAAGAACCTGAAAAAGCGTACTCGGATGCGCACTTAAATAGCGATGAAGTGGATGCGTCGAACGAAGATCATGGAATCGACGACGAAGAAATGTGGGTTGTGCCGGAAGGGTTCGACGATGATGAAATGACGTCTGATGCGGATGAAGTCAAACCTGTCGTTGAAACGGGGCTTGATCAAGTCATTCAAGTTGACGTGGAAGAAACATCCAATATCGCTTTGCCAGATCCCTACTATACTATTGAAGAAATCCGTATCACGGGCAATTCCATGACATCAGATGCCCGCGTGCGTGCCATTCTTCAGATTTCGGAAGGGCAGGAAATACAGCTCAGTACTCTTGAAAATGCAAAAGCACGTCTCTCAGCCCTGGGGTCGTTTGAAATGGCTGATGTCAGGCTTTTGCCAGGTTCAGATAAAGGTCATATTTGCGTCGAAGTGCGCCTGGCTGAGCGTATGCATATACAAATTAATGATTATTACGTTGGCCTGAGTGATAAATCCCGATTTTGGTTGGGCATGAGTACCTCGTTCCTCAATCCCCTGGGGTCAGGACATCGGTTTAATTTGTCTTTTGTTGCCACACCAAAAAGCGAATATGCCTTTAATTTTAATTATGTTATTCCCAATATCGGTGGTTCGAATTTCTATGTCTCTTTAGGTATTCATTCTGCCAAGGTGCAGGAAGAAGTTTTTATTCGTGCACCCTATATCAATCAGGTATCGTCCGAGGTTTTGACGCATGATTATCTCGGAATTAACCGTCATGGTGCAACACTTTTCGCTGGTATTCGTCCATTGTCAGTTCTTTCATTGGCGTTGGGCGTTCAGTTTAACGCGCTTCATCGTTTTGATGACCACGTTCAGGAAGAAAAACGCCATGTCATGGATGATTATATATTGCCCGAAAAATCGATGAGTACGACGGGCTTTGTTTCACTGTTTTTTGATACGCGCAAATCGTCGCGAATGCCTGAGCAGGGACACTTTGTTGGATTAAATCTCGGCGGTACATTTAAAAGTACAATTTCAGATTATAAATATTTTCGTGCATTTATCTTTCATCAAAGTAATTTCACACTTGTCCCGGATCATGTCATACGAATCATGAGTTCTGCCGGTGCTATCGTTGGTGAAGCTCCATACTACGATAAATATCAATATGCTGATTTTTATCCCATGAATCCGGCAAGAATTAGTACATTTAAACCATCGAGTGCTGGTGCGCTTGATCTTTTCCGTACGGGAACGGCTGATTTGGGATATGAAGATTTTCTCGTCAATTTAGGAATTGAATATGCCTGGCACATGGGGCTGCTCAAAGCCAATATCCGTCGGCTTGAAGTTTATATCAGATTAAATGCGGTATATGCAGATTCTCTCGATGTGCCGACACTCGCTTTGGGAAATGATCCAGGAAGCCGTAGCCGTGGTGTATTCCCTGTTGATGCGGGCGCTGATTTTGGTGTGAGATTTGAAACAGAATTTGGTTTTTTCAAAGTCTCGTTGGGGTATATCCTGAATATGGTGCCGAGGTAGTTATATGTATCGCTTCTTAAAATATGCGATTGCTATCGGACTGAGTTTAGGTGCCGTGCCGTGTTACGCCGAAGATGCCATTGTATGTGCGGATCAAAATCAGATCCTCGTCTGTAATCTGTCACTTCATGATTATATGAATAAGACATCCGATCTCATGACGAATGGTTGGGAAAATCAACTTGATATTCAGCTTGATCTCATTAATACAGAAGACAAAATTGTAAAAACGAGTCATTTGCACGCATCACAGCGATGTTATATCGATCCCTTCGAATCGCCATGCCTCGTCTTGTGGCGAGGCGCGAAGTCATGGCGCACTTATCGCGATGTATCTACTTTTATTAAATCACTTTCAAATTTGTCGATTCATGCCATGAAGCTCAATGGCGTAGAACCAGACAATTACCGAGTGCGTGCAACGATCATCGTTACTGAGGGATCAGAAAAACAAAGTGATATTGTAAAAAAATGGTTTCGTCAGAGCGGCAATGCTGGCTTGCGTTTAGGAGAATCGAGTCTCATTGGGTCTTTTATTAGCGTCTTTGCCCCCGTCATCCAAGAGGCTCCAGGTTATCATTTAGTTTTGGAAACGATGGAATTTTATATTGATATATTATTTGATTCGCATGGCGAGTCGGAGATCAACAGATGATATTTTGGGCAAAGAGATAAATGCCATCTTGTTTTTCACGCTTGGATATCATTAAAACAGGCATTATGTCATACGAGCATAACCTCATGACAAAAACATGATATAAAAAAAGCAGATCATCAAGATCTGCTTTTTAAGGTATATGTTGTTATTTTCCAGTCATTTTTCTGACGATTGCCACGACACGAGCATCAATCCATTTTTGAAGCTGCGGCATAATACTATTTGTAAAATATGTATTGACTTCGGAATTGACGCCTTTCTTGAACTCGGCGACGACAGCCTGGTTGATGAAATCTGTCAATTCTTCCTGGATGGCATTTTTGAGTTCATCGTGGAACGTCGTGGAGCTGATAACGGCAGAGGCAAGCGCGGCGACTTCGGGCGTTACGGAAGGCACAGGCGTTTTCGGTGTACAACCGGCACGATTATCTGCTGCGTTCGAAGAATTATCGACGACTTGCTGCACACTGGAGCGCGATACAGCAGGCGCTTGCTGTGATGGAAAATTGAAGCGTTTGGGGGCTCCGGGAATCGGCGGAACAGAAATACCTGAATTGGTGCGTGGAATGGCAGTCAGGCCAGAATTTGAGCGCGGAATCGCAGGCGCGGACGTCGAAGTCGGCGAAACATGCGGTGGCATGGTCGCATCGTTTGGATCAATGCTTCCACTCTGCAACGCAGTATAAGCCTTATCCACATTCTCGGCATTTTTATCGCTTCTGCTGCCATGCAGTGAAGCATACGCCTTATCAACGAGATCAAAATAAACATCTGTCTTGAAAGGCTTGATCAGACAATCGAATGCGCCGGCAGCCATGGCTACATCGACATCGCAATCCGCATACGTACCACCGAGCAGAATCATGGCACGATTGGCACTTTTGTGTTTCTTAATGAAATCAATGGCGTTGCCATCAGGCAACGTATAGTCGACGAAAACGACATCGGGGGAATCGGCGGCGATGATCTTTTCACCTTCTGCTGCACTTGCAGCGGTAAAAAGCTTGTCATCCACACCTTTATAGATCCATTCGCAAAGCGTTCGGACGGTTTTACTATCATCAATGACGAGGATCTTTTTCATGATAAAACCTTATAAATTCTAAACAAACAAGTATAAGCAACGCTATACGTAGCTTATTCATGGCATAAATTACTCATGCCACATAAAGTGGTTTTATACTAACATATTGTACAGGAATACGTCAACCTTTCGAGATAGTGAATCCAAGTTGTGTAGATTGCGCGTGTTATCGCTTTGCGATACACCCGCGCCCGCGTCTTTTCGCTGACGCTCAATACGACGCGGTACTGCATGGGCATTCGCGTGAAATTAAGGCGTAAGATGGTTTCTTAGTGCCTGTGCTGTCAGCGTGTTTGCCTTGCAGAGTGAGGCTGGGGTGCCTGTAAAGACGATTTGGCCGCCCTTGGGACCGGCATCTGGGCCGAGTTCGATGACATGGTGGGATTGTGCGATAAAGTCGAGATTGTGTTCAACCACGATGACGGAAGCACCACTATCGACGATTTTGTTAAGCGTTTCCAGAAGTCTGGCGACATCCTGCATGTGTAGACCAACCGTCGGTTCGTCAAAAATAAACAGTGTGTTTGTCATCTTTGGTCTGTCCAGGTACTGCGCCAATTTGAAGCGTTGAAACTCGCCGCCGGAGAGCTCAGAACTCGCCTGTCCCAAATGCACATAATCCAGACCGACGTCAACGAATGCTTGAAGGGGTTGGCTTATTTTGGGTTGATCTGCGAAAAATTCTATGGCTTCGGAAACTGTCATCTGTGTGACGTCTGCGATGTTTTTTCCTCGGTAATAGACAGAAAGAATATTGGAATGGTAACGCTTTCCGCCACATGCGGGGCAGGGACGTCGGATATTGCTCATAAAGAGCATTTCGATTGTTTCATAACCCAAGCCTTCGCATGCCGGACAACGGCCTTTGGGTGAGTTAAAAGAAAAATCACCTGGAGCGATATTTGCTGCTTTGGCTTCGGGTTGTTTGGCGAAAAGGTTTCGAATTTCTGTGAAGGCGCGGCTTACGGTGAGGATGCTTGACCTCGCGGAACGGCCGGTCGTTTGTTGTTGCATCATGACGATGTCATCGAACTGATCGAGGCCACGAATTTCTTCGCACAGTGGCGATAAAACATCGTCGTCATTGGTGTTTGGTGTGGCGTCTTCATTGTCGCTTTCCATGTCATCAGAAGCGTTGCCCATGAGTTGTATCCAGCCGTAGAGCACGTCATGAATGAGGGAAGATTTCCCAGAACCGCTGACGCCAGCGATGGTGACGAGGCGATGCGTCGGAATGGAAACGTCAATGTGTTGCAGATTATGTGCGTAAGCCCCCATGATTTCAATGGGATCGCCTAGCGGAAAAGGTGTACTGAAGCCGACGTCGAAGGGCGTCGTCCTTTGTTTGGAACGAAACATTTCGCCGGTCGGTGTTTGGCTTTGGTAGAGGGCAGCCACATTGCCTTCAAAGATAATTTTTCCGCCGCGATCGCCGCCAGCAGGGCCCAGTTCAATGACATTGTCTGCATGTGCGATGATATCCGTATCGTGTTCGACGACGACGAGGGTATTTCCCAGGTCGCGCAGGTTTTCCATGACTTTGGCGAGCATGAGGCTGTCTCTTGAGTGGAGGCCTGCCGTCGGTTCATCCAGAACATAGAGCGTATCGGAAAGACCGCGTCCAATGCCGCATCCAAGATGGAGGCGTTGTGCTTCACCACCACTGAGCGTCCTCGTTTTGCGATTGAGCGTGAGATAGCCCAAACCGACGTGGCAGAAGGTATGGAGACGTTGCTTGATTTCGTCAAAGGGCGTCTCAAGTCCGAGATGTGCAGTTTGGTTTTGGGGAATGTCGTCGAAGAATTGGCAGGCATCTTCCAGAGTCATATTGAGAATTTCGGGTAAGGTTTTCCCAAAGACAGTGACGTTACGTGAGACGGGGGAAAAGCCGCTTCCGTTGCAGTCTTTGCAAGGCGAATAACCTCGGTAATTGGCCAATTGGATGCGGTTAAGAAATTTATTGTTGTTCGATTGGAGATATTCAAAAAAGCCGTAAACGCCTTTGTAGGGTGGTTTTCCGAACTTAACACGTTCTTTTTGCTCAGAAGTGAGGTGTGAAAATGGGATATCGGTTGGAATTTTTTGTCGCTCGCAAAATCCGAGGAGCTGGATTTTGCGTTGGTATTTTGAGGGCGTTGCAAAGGGACGAATGGCGTCATCTTTGAGCGAACGGCTGGGAATAATGACTTTTTGCCAATCGATGCCGGCAGTCAGCCCGAATCCGGAACACGTTTCACAGGCACCCAGTGTGGAATTGTTGTCGAACATTTCCTGTCTGAGCAGAGGGTAAGGTGTATGGCAGTTTTGGCAGGCAAAGGTATGATGAAATTCGAGGGTTTGTGGGGTATCGCCGAGGAGATCCATGAAGAGGACGCCTTGGCCGAGTTGGTAGGCTTCTTCGATGGCTTCAGACATACGGGGATCAGGGGCTGTGTTGGGGCGAAAGATGAGTCGATCGATGAGGACGAGGAAGGATTTTGCGTCAAGGAGAGTGTCAATATCGGCATCGGCGAGGTCAATGATATTTTGGTGATCCCAGAGTCTTTGGTATCCAGCCTGAGTGAGTGCCGCGAGGCGCGATGCTGCTGTTTCGTTTTCGTTTAGTTTGACTTCGACATAAAGAATGATGCGAAGTTTTTGGTTGAGCTGTGCGAGGCGCTCGTGGATGACGGATTCGTTATCGGTAGAGACGAGGCCACCGCATTTGGGGCAATGGAGTGTGCCGGCGTTGGCGAATACCTGAGCGAGGTAAAACGAAAGTTCGCTCGTGCTTGCAACGGTGGATCTGGGGTTATTGTAGCTGCTTTGCTGTCTTAGGGCGATGGCGGGGAGACAGTTTTCGATGCGTTCGATGGGGGGCTTTGGCATCTCATCCAGGAATAGGCGCATGTAGGTAGACATGGCCTCAAAATAGCGCCGTTGCCCTTCTGCGAACAGAGTATCAAAAGCGAGGGAAGATTTTCCTGAACCACTGACGCCGGTTAAAACGGTGATGGCGTTCATGGGAATCTGGCAGGAAATATTTTGGAGATTATTTGTTTTAACGCCGAATAACTTAATATGATCCATGATAAAGCACTGATGCACAAAAAAACCCCTTGTTCCATAGGAACAAGGGGATAGAAAGCGAGTGAAGTCGATTAGTTGCAATTGACGTTGGGACTTCCGGTAATAATTTTCCCGTCACCACCGCAATGTTTGGTTGCATCGTCTTTGCGTGCCATGGCAATGCCATTGACGTAGACATCGGGACTTCCGGCGTTGATCGTATAGGTATTGGGGCCGCAGCATACGGCATGGATGCCGGGATCATTTTTACGTGCGGCAGGCAGACCGTTGATGAAGACGTTTGTCGATGCGTTGATGATTGGTCCTGAGGCGATATGGGGGCAAACGGAACAACCATGTTTATCGCCCTGAACGAGGGCAACATCAGAAAGTCTTGCAGCTGGTTTCATAAAAACTCCTTTATGGGGACATTATACCCCACCTTGAATTTGAACCACACGAATAAGCGCAAATTTTATGCCTATTTTAGTACAAAAAATAAGGCAATATAACCGACGATAGATGCGAAGAACCTGGGGGCGTTGCGGGGGTGTCCCCCGCAATGGGGGTAGCGGTGTATTGTCCATAAAGCCGTGTTGTGACACGGTTTATGGACAATAGCCGCGTAGGGGGCATCTGGCCCCCGACAAAAGTTATTCGCCGTTGGGCATAGGCGGCATTTTTTTAGGGAACCGGTCTAGGCCTTTTCGCAAGGGGAGACGTTTGGGAGGACGAACGAACGGCGGGGGATCGGCGGGTGAGAGAGCTTTGTCGATATGTTTTTTGAAATCCTCGATGGGCATGGCTCCGGAATAGAGCCTTCCATTGATGAGGAACGAAGGTGTGGCATCGATTTTGGCGTCTTCGGCGCGTTTGAGATCTCTTTCGACGTCGGGCCGGAATTTATGGGTGTCGAGGGCTTCGTCGAATTGAGCGCGGTTGAGGCCGAGTGTGTCCGCGTAAATGTTGAGATGTTCGCGTTTGAGGGCTTTGTTATTTTTGAAGAGGAGGTCGTGCATTTCCCAGAATTTGCCTTGTTCGCCGGCAGCGAGTGCCGCTTCGGCAGCGAGTTTTGCGTCGGCATGGAAAGCGAGGGGGCGGTTCATAAAGACGACGCGGATTTTGCCTTCGTAGTCTTTCATGAGCTGTGCGAGCGTCGGTTCGACCGTCTTGCAGAAGGGGCACTGGTAATCGCTGAACTGAACGATGGTGACAGGGGCATCGTCAGGGCCCTTGGTATAGCAACCGGCCGTATCGACCTGAATGACCGGCGGTAATTCGGGCGCATTTTGACCACGCAGGAGGCGTTTGTTGTCGGCTTTTCCATCAGCAATGATTGTACGGTAGAGTTCTTCGCCGGAGAGGCCTTTGTCCGTATAGGATTTTGCAATATCGAGTTCTTTGTTGAGTGCGCGTTGGAAGTCTTCGAGCGGGCGTGCACCGGAGAAGCGCGTTCCGTTGATGAAGAAATGGGGCGTTCCCTGAACGTTGACACTTTTTCCCTGACTCAGGTCTGCGGCGACGCGATTTTTGACGGTGTCACTGTCGAGGTCTTTTTCGAAAGCAGCGATGTCGAGATCGATGCGTTTGGCATATTCGATGAGGTTTTCGCGTGACAGGGCTTTTTGATTGTCAAAGAGGATCTGATAATACTCCCAAAACTTTCCTTGAAGGGAAGCGGCCTCGGCTGCCTGGTGTGCGAGTTGCGCGTCTTTGTGCATCGCGAGAGGATTGTGTTTGAAAACGAGGCGGACTTTGCCGGGGTTGTTATCGATGAGCTGTTTGACAGTCGTGTTTGCGCGTGAGCAGAAGGGACATTGGAAATCGGTGAATTCGACGATGACGACGGGGGCATCCTGGGCACCGTAGGACGGGGCACCGCTGACATCGACAAAGATCTTGCCTTCCATTGCTGCGGGGACATTGCCGCGTTTGGCCTTTTTGTCAGCTGGTTTATAAGACTTGAGAAGTTCCTGGAAGAGGGCATCGCCTGTCAGCCCAGTTTTTTGAGAGACAGCTTTTGCCTCGGCCAATTCCTCGTCGATGGCTTTTTGGAACAGTTCGAAAGGCTGGGCACCGGAAAGCGGCTGGTTGTTGATGAGAAAAGCAGGGGTACCGGAAAAACCGAATTTTTTCGCTTCCGCTATGTTGGATTCAATGACAGCGACGGTTGCAGGATCGTCGAGGTCTTTTGCAAACATGGCCTGGTCGAGATGAAGGTCTGCGGCATATTTGAGGAGATTGTTTCGGGTCAGCCTTTTTTGATTGTCGAAGAGTTTTTTGTGCATCTCCCAGAATTTGTTCTGGCGTCCGGCAGCATAGGCTGCCTGTGCAGCAAGTTTGGCGTTTTTGTGGAAGCTCAGCGGATTGTGTGTGAAGATGACGCGGACATCGTTGGGATATGTCTTGAGAATGCGTTCTATGGTTGGTTCAACACGCGAGCAGAAGGGACATTCGTAATCACTGAATTCGACGATGGTGACGAGGGCATTGGGGGCGCCTTTTACAGAACGCCCCAGGTCTGTGCCCATGGTTGCTGACGCCGCAGGCACAAAGGATTTGTCCAGACGTTCGGCGAGATAGTATTTGGCATTGGGTTTTGCCAGAATACCGTTGATATTTTTGACTTCGCGATTGACGGCTGCCATGAGTTCATCGCCGTTGACGCCTTTGGTAAAGTTGACAGGTTTCCCGTTGATGAAGATGCTCGGCGTTTTATGAACATCAAGTTTTTTGCCGAGTTCGATGTCCTTTTGGATAGCAGCAAGCGTATCGGGGGCATTGAGATCCTGATCATACCGGTTGAGGTCGAGGCCGATTTTTTGTGCATATTTGCGCAGATTTTCTGGCTTCAGATAATTTTCACCTGTGGCATCCTGCTCGCCGGCAGCATAAATAGCGTCGAACATTTCCCAGAATTTGCCCTGATTTTTGGCAGCAAAAGCAGCTTGTGCCGCCATAGGTGCGAGGTTATGCGAGGAAAGCGGAAAGGCTTTGTAGACGATATTGACGTCATCGCCGTGAATTTTGAAGACGTCGTCCATCAGTTTGCCATAAAGTGCGCGTGAGGCTTTGCACTGAAAATCGGCAAAGAATACGACGGTAGCTGCAGCGTTGATGCCGCCACGCGCCGGGCTTCCCGCGATGGGAATACGCGTTGAGTCAAGTTGTGAAGAGGCAATTTCCTGGCTGATTTCTTTTGTGCCATCAATGCCCTCATATTTGGCGGAAAGATTGCCGAGGCAGAGACCGAAGGCAGTCGCGAGAACACCAACAGTGAGGGTGACTGCTGTATGGGAGGAAGAATTGGAACGCATGTTTTTTCCTGAAGCGGTGAATCGGTAGGCGTTGTGGAGCGCGCGGTGGTGCTTGACCGGCGTGCCAAAAATGGAATCGGCTGTAAAACAAGACGATTGTCGCAGTGAATGTGAGGCAGTTCGGTCGGCTGAAGATTCATTTTGTAGGATACAACGGAGAGAAAGTATCCCAAGGTATGTCTTACTACCACATTTACAAAAATCAAACAATCCCGTTATCAGTTACGAAATGTAACGATTACATCATTCATATTTTGTTCGTTTTGTGCGATACTAAATCGTTCTTTGCGCGTTTATGCGCTCTGTCATTGAGGATTGAACATGAACAAGAAAGACGATATTGAGATCAAACCTTTTGCCGACAGTTTTGAATTTGGAGATGACTGGCTCAATGATCTTGAGGAAGCGCTTGATTTTGATCTTCCCAATTTCGGCGACACATCGAAAAGCAAGGCAGTTTCGCCGGCGCAGTCATTCTCCGCTGACGCAAAGGCAGAAGAAGCAGCACCGGATGTTTTTGAAGGTGTCGGTGAGATCGAAATATCGGATACCGAAGAAGCGCAGCCGTCTGGCGATGATGAGTTGTTTATAGATCTTGCTGATTTTGAGACGGAAGCCACGTCGGAACCGGCAGAAACACTGGAAATAGCGGCATTGCCGGAAAAGGTGGCCGTGTCTGAAATGACTGAGGAAGCACCGCAAGAGATTCCGGAAATTCAGCTTGATATGGATGTCGTCATGGAATCTGATGCGTCACAGCGTAAGGCCGACGTTTCGGACAACGAAACTGAAGCTGTTCTGATGGCAGCACCTGTGGTGACAACGACGCTTGACGTCACCAGTCTGCAGAAAAAATTGAGTGCGAGAAACCATCGTCAGGAAACTTCAGAAGAGAACTACAAGTCACAGGAATCGCAATTTATCGCGCTCATCATGATGCGACTTTTTGATGATTTTGAGCTCCTTCTGCTTCAGAAACATCATGAAGAAGTTGTAGATCTTGTGAAGCAGTTCAATCGTCTGGCGAATATGATTGCATTTTGCGATATGGATGAATTTCTGCCGATGTTTGCTTATATCACGAACATGCTTCCGTTTACGTTTTCGGAAGCTGAAATCGGCGAAATGTCGGAACGTCAGTTTGATGCGATGAAGGTGCGCCGGTTCCGCGATCATGGCGTTGAAATTTTGAACTGCATGATGGTGCTTTTGCGCGATCTGGCGACGCATTATCCGGATTTTGACACGAGCCGTTTTGCGGACACTCTTGGAAGATTGTATCAGCATTTCGGTGCTGTTCCAGGCGAGCCGTCGTGTGAAGCACCGTTACCGATGCGCGACGACGCGAATCCGATTGCACTGACGACGCGCACCTTTACAAAGGTTGGACGCACGATAGAAGCGCTCGTCACAGAATCGCTCCATTATATTGAATCGAGTGCCAGGTACGGCTGTCTGACAGGGTATTCTGATGCCACGAAGAGCTTGAATAGCGCGGCTCAGGTAGCGAATGAGTACAAGTTTGCGGACATCAATGATCTCCTTATCCAGATTTATGCCATTGTTGAGCGCATGCCGGCGCCGAATCCGATTCGCGACGTAGAACTTACGCCTGAAGCCAAAGCGCGTCTCGTGCCACCTGCGCTTTTCGCGCTTTACAACGATCTCGGCGAACTTATCCGACGCCATTTTGGCAAGGTTCTCAATGAAAAGAAGGTTATCCATTTCCGAGAATTGCTTGAAAAACTGGCATCGGTGTATCAGAAAAAAGATTCGCTCCCGCTGAGTCAGCGCTGGAAAGCATTTGTCAGCGAAGCCGCGCCTCTGCTTCTTGCGGAAGACCATGATCCTTCCGTCATGCTTTCGGAATTGGGCATGCTTATTGTTTTGGCAGAAAAACACGGCATTTCCTGGCTTGTGGATACTTTCAATCGTTTGCAGACCTACTGGGGCATTTATCCTGCATCGAGCGCTTATGCCTTTGGCAAACTTGCGGACGATATCATGGCTTTTCCAACGGCCGATATCGAAGACGATGATTTGGAACAGCTTAATCATCGCCGTCTGCGCGTACTTTTTGCACGCAATCCAAAAGCCAGAAAACCGCAACCCTATTCTGTCATTCATCATGCCAAGGAATACACAGAATCGTTCATTGAACATATCGAGGACATTCGTAAGATTGATCTTGATACGATTGAAGATATCCTGATCGACGCACGTAACATCAGTTGCCACGCACTCGTTCTCATTTTTGAAGTTATTTTGGCGATCATGGATCGCATTCCAATGAACGAGGATGTGGAACCGGATACTGATATTGTTCGCGATATCTATATGTGTGGCGGTGTCCTTGAAACGATTTGTGAGACGCTTTATGAACACGTTTCACGGGATCCCAACGCTTCCGTGATTCAGTCAAAGACGGTTTTTTACGCTTCCCTGATGCAAGTTTTTCAGGAGCAGGGACAGCCGCGTGCATCCATTAACTACTTTATTCATCAGCGTTTCTGGAGCCTCGTCTCGGAATTTGAACTCGTCTGGCAAAATAGAACATCGTCGCCATCGACAGATTATTATTTGTCACTCATCCGCAAAATGCTTCATCTTGCGACGCTTTGCGAGTCTCAACACCTTCGACAGGCACTTATCGCGCATCTGGACGATATTCCTTCGCAGGTGTTCCTCAATACTTCTGATCAGTTGCTTCTCCGCGAATATAACCAGATATCTGAAATTATTCGTCGTATTCATTTCCCTGAGTTTTCAACGCTCGTCGGGGAACAAGGCACGGAGCTTTTCTCCAAACTTGTGAGTGCACTTGGCCTGGTTTTATCGCTTCCGGTGTGCGAAGATCCTTCCCAGTTGCGTGCAGAGCTTTTGCGTCTTGAACAACGCGTGAGTTCTATCGGCATGATGACGGATTTTCCGCCGATCATTGCGATCCTCTTTGAACTCCATCATTTATCTTACAGAGATGATGTGACGCGTGAGGATATCGAGGAACTGCTCAACTACGTCGTCATGATTGCCAATAACGTTTGTCCGCTGTGGAAACGTCCCAGTCAGGCAGAACTCGAATTTATCAAAGCACCTATCTCTGTGCCGACAGCGATTTTCCAAAAACATCTCGAAGATGTTCGTATCGTCTATGAAGCACTTAAGGCGCGTTCAGCTGAGGATCCCGTCGCTTGGGAACATATTCAATCTATCTATAATACGATGCGTGATATGACTTCTTATGCGCCTTATGGCCTCGATATCGTCGTTCAGAATGCCATGAACCGATGCCGATACCTCAAGAAGAATATTCGCATCATGCTCGATACGCAGAATTATCCAGCCAAGGATGATGAAGGTTTTGAGCGCACAGACGATGTCATTACAACAGCTTTCATTCAGGTCATTGAACTTATCGTTTATTTGCTCATCGACCACGCCTTCACTGCGACAGATGAAACAAGTCAAATTCGTATTGTTCTTCAACCTGTACGAAACAGTTGCTCTGCTTCCGTGTCGCATAATGGGCGTCGCCTGACGACGAACGATATTCTCGATACGTTGGCAAAGGTCAATCTTGATCCCGCGCCTTATGATAATATTCTCGAAATGCTCATCAGCTCAAAACGGATTCAGATGACATATCCTGCTGCTCAGGGATTCGGCTATATTCAGCCCATTCTTCGACAGTTTAACGGCAGACTCGATATCTCGGATAGAAATGATGGCTTCACGACGTTCTTCGTAAACTTCAACGTTTAACTTAAAGACATAAATCATGTAAAAAGGCACTCGCATAGAGTGCTTTTTTGTATCTCGCCTGACGAGGTTACAGCGTCATCTTCTTTGCATCTGATTGTATCTTTCATAAGAAGCACAGGTTCTCATGACAACATCGATTATTCAGTTAACCAATTTGCATAAAACGTTTTATGCCGGTTTTAGACGGCGGAGAATTGACGCCGTCAAAGGCGTTTCGCTGACGGTTGAACCCGGCGAGATCTTCGGATTAATCGGTCCCAATGGGGCTGGAAAAACGACGACGATTAAAATGATGACGGGGCTCATTCGTCCCACACAAGGGTCTGCGATGCTCATGGGGTACGATAGCCGCGACAGACGTTGTAGCCGAAACCTGGGGTATCTCCCTGAAATCAGCTATTATTATGAATGTCTGACGGCAACCGAAATTCTCGACTTTTATGCGCGGTTATATGGCATTGATGCCGATGAACGGAAAAAACGTGTCGATATGTGGCTTGAACGCGTCGGGCTTGGACACGCCAGAAACAAACGCCTCGGACAGTTTTCAAAGGGCATGCTTCAACGCATTGGACTTGCTCAGGCGCTTATTGGTGATCCACAGCTCGTCATTCTCGACGAACCACAGTCCGGTCTTGATCCGATCGGTCGAAGGGATGTTGCCGATATTATTCGTGAAGCTCAAAATCAGGGAAAGACGGTCTTCTTTTCAAGCCATATTTTGCCTGATGTCGAAAGATTATGTGATCGCGTCGGCGTCATTCGTAATGGAAAAATGGAAGTCGTCGGCAGCCTTAACCAGCTTCTCAAGAATCAACAGAGCGTTGAAATCGTTGTCATGGGTAACGCTTCCGAAGCTTGGCGACAAAAGATGGAAGCTATCCCCGGCGTTTCCCTCGTCTCAAGAGGCGAGCAGCATACGATAACAGTTCAGGGCGATGTCGTGATTAACGATATGCTGACGGCGGCCATCGCCGATGGGTTGCGTGTGGAACACGTGATGCAGCGACGCGATGACCTTGAAGCTTTCTTTATGCAGGATGTTCAAAAAAATGATTCTGCACAGAAAGTTCAGCAAGATAATTCTGAAAAGGAAGTTCAGCAGGATAATTCCGAAAAGGAAGTTCAGACAGACAGCCCCAAGCAGGAAGTTCAGCAGGATAATTCCGAAAAGGAAGAATAACCGGTCTTTTCGGTTCCGAAAAGAATCATCATCATTCAATCGCGTTTCATTTGAGATGAGGCGAATGCACAAATCAAGTGAAATAACATATAAGATCGCTGGGAATTATGTTTAAAACGATTCATGCTTTTATTATTCAGACTTTCCGAGAGGCCATAAGGAATAAGATACTTTATGGCATTGGCTTTTTTGCCATTGCGATTTTGCTTTTTTCACTCGTCCTTGGAGAGCTTTCGCTCAATGAGCAGGTTCGCGTTATTCGCGATGTTGGCATCACCTTTATTACGATTATGGCCGTCGCACTTGGTATTTATACTGGCGTGAGCATGATTAATAAAGAAATCGACAGACGTATTATATACACGGTTTTATCCAAACCGATTCGTCGATCGGAATTTATAGTTGGACGTTTTTTCGGCATTGCTTTGACGCTTTTGGTTGAGCTTTTGTCTATGTTCGTCGTTTTCTTGGCGATTCTTATTGTACGCGATATTCCTATTGATACTGTTCTTTTCCAGGCATTTATTCTCGTCTATGTTAAATCGCTTGTCGTGGCGGCAACAGCCTTGATGTTTTCGACATTCTCTGGTGCTGTACTTTCATCACTCATGAGCCTGGGCGTATTTATTATTGGAAGCTTATACGATCAATTTACCTATTTCGCTGGCCGAAGTGATTCGCCTGCAAGCCGTGCCGTGATGTATGGTGCACAGTTTTTACTTCCCAATCTCGCCAATATGAATATCTCGACACAGGTCAGTTACAGCCTTGAAGTCCCTTGGTCACACGTCGCATGGAGTGGCGCAAGCGGTTTGATTTATTGCGTGGTGCTACTCTGTATCGCATGTATTGTCTTTGAAAAACGCGATTTCATATAATTAATAAAAGCCTTCCGAAAGGAAGGTTTTTTTATTGGGGGAAGTTTTCCCCTACGCAGCTTTTTTCCTGTAGGGACGTTTTATGGAACGTCCCTACAGGAAAATACGCTGCTACCCCCTCAGCGGGGGCATCCCCCGCAACGCCCCCAACGCGGGTTTATATATTCCATGTGTATGCGCGATTCACGTGTAGGTTCATGAAACCTGGATTCTCGATAATAGTGACGATAACTTTCAGACAGCAGTGCCCAAAATAGTTGTTTTCTTTGGTTTTCGTTGATAACTAATCATCATGTTTATATTGTTTACGTATGTTTTAAACATGACGAGGTTTGATGTATCAATTAAAAAGCCCGTGGGGCTTTGAGAAAGTAGTCCCCGATTGGCGCGTAGCGGCTATCGGGGGATGGATGTGTATTATACCTAAATGAACCTCGTAGGGGTTCCCGATTATACGTTATGAAAAATATATCTTTCATCATACTCTACACCGAATGCCTTCAAAAACTCGATATATTC
>JAFOHE010000040.1 GCA_017421975.1 Pseudomonadota bacterium | reverse complement strand
TTTGTTGCAAAGCGTAATGTAACGTAATTTCGTATTCTTTGAAATATTGGCCGTAGCAGCAGCCTCCTTGATCCATTTAATCATCGTCGGCTCATCATCATTCGGTTCTGGGTCGAGTCCCCACACCTTCTGTCTGATAGCCTTCACATCGAGCGGCATCCGATTCTCAAGGCACTTATTGACCTCTTTTTCAATGATGCTCACGATGGTCGTCAGTCGCTCATTCAGGATGTCGGCATCCTCAGTCATGCGCCCGTCTATCTTTACGTCTCTGATGGTGTTACCAACAAGCCTATCTTCACGCACGCGCACACCCGTATTAATATATAATGGTTTGCGGTTCACCGTTACGCGAACCTCAACAGGGCCTTCCTCGCCCTTCTTCGTTCTCTTCCAATGGTCAAAAACCAAAGATATTCTAATCATAGTTCATTGTTTTTAATAGGAATTTCTTTTAAAAGTCTTGCAAATGTTTCACCATTTCCCGTCTTGGTGAAACATTGGTGAAACATTTGGTGAAACATTTGCGCTAAATTGAGCCATTTTGCGCCATTTTGCGATTCACGAACAATCCCAAAAATCTTCTGAAACTCCCATAAATCCTTTGTTTTAGGTTTTTTCCCACTTTTTATGTTGTGGAGCTGGAGGGAATTGAATGGAAAATTGCGGACAGTTGTATTTATGGGGGTCGTGAGAGTTTTATTAACATTTATTTAGGCGGTTGGTGAAACACTTGTGGAATTGTCTGATGATGGACGATGAATGTTGATATAACCATAGAGAAAACGCTTCTCACGTTCGGTGTCGTAGTCCCAATCCTCACCCTCTTCGATGAAGGCTTCACAATGGCTGTTGAAGTCGTTGTTGATGAACTGACGGACATAGGACGTCTCATCGGCTGGGATGTAACCAAGGTGAAGGCCATCGTCGGCTTTGATGATCTTGATTGCGTTCTTATCGTATTTGTTTTTGGGCTCTGGCTCGATGCGGGCATCAAAGAACAGACCGGCAAGGTTGCCGAGACCTTTGCGATAGTTGATGCCTGCAATCTTGGTATGGAATATGTCAGGATAGAGTTCAGTCCAATGACCGCCAGCGATATGTTCTGGTAGTGGTCCTGTGTATGTGCCTTGCAAAATGGCGATGCGTGTTTCAAAGTCGAACACGTCTTCTGCCTGGCGAATAGCCTCACGTTCTGCATCTGACAACTGGCGAGGGGGATTGACAGGTTCTTCTGGCTCTTCATCATCGCGCTGCGCATATCCGATGACGGCATAGATGATGAAAGCGGCGAGAGCGATAACTGCGATTAGTAGTAGGATTTTCATAGGCTATTTGATGTTTTTGACAAGTTCTGAGAGTTTTTCCTTCATTTCGTTGACCTCGCTGATTGACTGACGAAGCTCGGCATGAAGTATCTCATTTTCTGCGATTTGTTTTGAGAGGATGCCGAGGAGTGTGTCTGCCCATGTTGGTAGGTGTGGTGCCGGATCATCATCAGCGGTGAGCCATTCTTTCACTTTCACTGTCAAATT
>JAFOHE010000380.1 GCA_017421975.1 Pseudomonadota bacterium | reverse complement strand
GTGATTTGATTTTCTCTCTATAAAAGGACTAAACTATGTGCCGTTAGATGTAAGGGTACATCGCGAAAATCACTCGGCGGACGAAGGGATAGCATTATGAAAAAGTGGATTATCGCAGAAGCTGTTGTTTTTTTATGCGTGTGTAGCGGTTGTTGGCTGACGGATGATTGCGGCCCGAATGGTTCTGGATGCCACGATGGTATTCATGTCTGGTGCGAAAATGGCGATTATGAGAATCCATTGGAATACGATTGCACACAGGAAGGATTGTCATGCGCTCAGATTGAAAGCGGTGATTACGCTTGCGTTGTTCCGTGCCGAAGCGATGAAGTCGGGTTTTACCTTGATGGTGAGTGTGAAACTGCTGATACCCTCGGGGGATTCTTTTGCCGAGAAAATTCACACTACTTGATGATGAATTCTGGTGAACACTATTTTTATCAGTACGAACAGCGGTTATGCGAACATGGTTGTTCTTTTGGAGAATGTATGACCATTCATCCGGATGAATATCAGCGTTGTGATGCTCAATATGGATCCTCGTGCGCCGGAACGGTCATGGGGTTCTGCCGCGACGGCCACGTTCAGGCTTATGAGTGTGATCCCAATTTTAATGGCGAATGGACGTGTGCCATTGACAACGGCGAAGCCGTCTGTGCCGAAACTTGTGATCCACGGTATTTCAAACCGACGTACAGCTGTGAAACAAGGAATGATAAGGTATACAGTGTCAAACGTTCATGCGCCTTTGATGATGAAGTTTATTTTGTTCAACCGACGGAAGAATTGTGTGAACATGGCTGTTCCGAGCAGACGGGACGATGTAAGCTTCATCCTGACGAAGGTAAGACCTGTACGGAAAGCCCGAAAAATTGCGCCGGTGATGTCTGGCTGTATTGCGGTACAGATGGGGTTATTCATGCCGCACTCTGCAGTGAAGTGTACGCTTCGTATGAAGGTGAGTGGGCTTGCGCCAATATTACGAAGGATGGCCAATCCTTTGCTTCCTGTCGTCAGACTTGTCCTGCTTCAGATGCCAACAAAACGAAGCGCATTTGCGGCTATCGTGCTTCATCGGGCACGAATTACAGTAGCGAGACATCGTGCATCGCTTCAAACGTCAATTATATTGAAACAGCAGAAATTGACTGTATCCATGGATGCGACGGAAACACGGGGGAATGCATCAAGCTTGTGCCTGAAGAAGGCAACGCCTGTAACTACGGCGACAAAGAAATATGCAAAAACGATTTACGCGTTTTTTGTGCCCCGGACAAAACCATTCATGTTGAGGACTGCAAAGCGAATCACGAGACGTGTCTCGAACATGACGCGAAGTATGCCGATTGTGTTGACAGCAACAACTGCGACGCTGTGACCATGGGAACGACGCGTTCTGCCTGCCTGAGCGATTATCTTGCCGGTGAGGAAAAATGCGGTCTATCAGGAACGCAGTATGCGTGGTTGCAGAGTACCGATTCAGATGTTGAGTTCTGTGAACACGGTTGTGATAGTGACACGGGAACGTGCAAGTTTATTCATAAGGACGAACATAAGGCTTGTCGTGCTGCAGGAGATTTGCCGCGTTGTGATGGCAAGTTCTTGTTGCAGTGTAATGACAAACAACTCACGTTCGCTACGGATTGTTCAGTTTCTGGCCAGGCCTGCGCAACGGTCGATGGCGAGACAGCCTGTTATCAAAAGTGTTCTGCGGATGAAGTTGGACAGACTGTCGAAATGTGCGGTGAATTTAATACGCTCGTGACGTATCGTTGTACGCAAAGTGGAGAAGATTATTTCCTCAAAAAGGTTTCCCATCGCACGTGTGCCAATGGTTGCCTTGCAGCTCAAAATGCTTGTAAAAAAATTGACCCGCTCGAGGATACAGCGTGCACGACAGATACTTTTCCAGCACAGTGTTCCGAAGGCAACGCACATCTTTTGACTTGTGTGTCCAGTTATGTTCAGGCTAAAGATTGCTCGGCGAGTGATGGGGTATGCCTCGCATCCGGAAGTGGTGCATTGGCATGCCGTAGGCTCTGTACCGCTGAAGATGTCGGAAAAACAACGGGTACATGCATGACGGATGCGGCATTCTTGGGTTCCGAATGTATTCAGGACGGCAGCCTGTATTACTATGATGACGCCAAAATCACAGTTTGTGAAAACGGCTGTGATGAAGCCAAACCAGGGTGTAAATGATGCATTTTGGGAGCAATAAGTGGTATTCGAGCGCATGGGATAGAACGCTGTGAAAAAGAAAATTTGGGTTATTTGGTTTAGCGCCTGCTTTTTAGGCTTTGGATGTGGTGATGGCGGCAGTGATGCCGAAGTTGAAAAAAACGAGGAAAATGTTCAGCCCGACGACGGCTCCCATTCCGGTAACGAGAATACGGGGAGTGAGGGTACGCAGGGCGGCAACAATCAGGGCGGCAGTTCTGATAATCAGGGCGGCAGTTCTGATAATCAGGGCGGTAGTTCCGATAATCAGGGTGGCAGTTCCGATAATCAGGGTGGCAGTTCCGATAATCAGGGTGGCAGTTCCGATAATCAGGGCGGCCAGACAGCTGCCGTTCAAGGCATGAAGTGCGGTGATGGCGAATGTGATCCAAGTATGGTTTGCATCAAAGGTGTCTGTGTGGCCCGTAACAATACCGCAGCAAGCAAAGGTGCGCCATGCAAGGAAAGCACGTTTGTCGAATCGTGTGACAATAATGCCGTCGTTTATTGCGGTCAGACGGTTGACGAGGCTGGCGAAACCGTGTGGCAGGTCGAGGTATCCGATTGTGGCGATGCCAAATGTGCGCTCAAGGCAAGGGCAAATTTCGGGTTCTGCGTGATCGATGAACCGCGCTGTACGAAAGAGACTGCCGGTCAAATGACGTATTGTAGTATCATTAAGGATATGGAAGGCAATCCCGTCGTCGGAGGAACGTCTTATGTGTATTACTACGATTGCGATCAGGCTACGGATGGAAATTATTATGCCTTCAGGGATGTGAACAGCCGAAGCGAGGAATGTCCTGCAGGATGCCTCGAAAATGCGTGTAGTTCAACGGATGAAAAGTGTACGCCAGGCAGTTATGATGACCATTGTGAGGGGCGTGTTCATTACTATTGTAGCAGCGAAGGCACCGTGGAACGGATGAATTGCGATGACTATGGGGTGGATTGCATAACGGGCGAAGAAATGTGCGCGTGGTAGCACGCGTCATGTATGGATGTCACGGAGTACGTACGGGATATGAGAAAAAGCCTTATTCTGCTTATGATGGCGATTCAGTTGGCTGGCTGTGCCTCTGCCTCAAATGCACGCGACGAAGATAATCGGCGCGTGGGTACTTATGAGGAAAAGTATGTCAATACGCGGTTTGATAATTCAAACATCGCGCACAGACAGCTCCTCGATATGAACCGTGACCTCGTCGTAGACCTGTGGAAGTTTTATGAAAAAAAACAGTCGTCTGATGAAGAGCAAGGTGAGCTTGTCCTCATTCGAAAGGAAGTTGATGGGAACTTCGACGGGCGTATTGATTCCATCCTCTATTATAATGAGCACGAAGCGCTTATCCGTGAAGAACTTGATACGAATTTTGATGGTGAGGTGGACGTCGTCCGATACTATTCAAATTCCCAGCTCGCCAAAGTGGAGAATTACAGCGCATCACAGGCAAATTATAAAATTGATGAAGCAGGGGATGTGACGGCTGTCCCCAGCTCGACGCGGTTCTATCGAAAAGGCGTCCTGACGCGCGAAGAAGTCGATGATGATTTGGATGGCAAGCTGAATGTTGTCATTGTGTTTGATGCCAATGGCAAGATCGTTCAAAAGGGGTTTGACCACAACGGCGACGGTCAGATTAACGCGTGGGAACGTTACTAAGTGACGCTATTTGCTTGCACACAATGCCGCGTAGGCGTATTTTTCATGCGCCTTTTTGAGCCTCTCAGATGGGAGGCGTGTGTCTTTTATGATAGCGGTGTGTGTGGCGCGAACGTATGACGCAAGTGTCGCCGACCGCATAACGCGTATAGGTGTGGTATGCTTGAATCATTGAAAAAAAGTGACGTGAAACGTCCGCAGGGGCCTGTTTTTATTATCGTTCTCGATGGCGTCGGTGAAGGACGCAAAGATGAGAGTGATGCGGTTTTTCTCGCACGGACGCCTGTCTTTGATATGCTCGACAAAGTGGCGCAGAAGACGTTTTTGTTTGCACACGGCACGCACGTCGGTATGCCGACGGACGCCGATATGGGCAACAGCGAAGTCGGTCACAATGCGATTGGTGCAGGCCGTGTTTTCGCGCAGGGCGCACGCCTCGTCGAAGAAGCCGTCAAATCAGGTTCCATTTTCAAAAGTGAGACGTGGAATTGGCTTCTTGATACGGCTAAACAGGGCAAAAAACTTCACTTTATCGGCCTTTTGAGCGATGGCAACGTCCATTCACACATCGATCATCTCATTGCAATGATTCGCCAGGCTGACGCCGAAGGCGCAAAGGAAGTCTGCATTCATCCGCTTCTCGATGGACGTGATGTGGGCGCGACGACGTCGTTGATCTATGTGGATAAGCTCGAAGCCGTGCTAGCCGAGATCAATGCCAAAGGCAATCGCGATTATCGCATCTGCTCGGGCGGTGGCCGCATGATCACGACAATGGATCGTTACTGCGCCGATTGGCGTATCGTCGAACGCGGCTGGAAGGCACACGTCCTCGGCGAGGCCGATCGCCGCTTTGCTTCGGCACGCGAAGCCATTGAGACGTTCCGCGCCGAAGAAGAGGGCATCAGTGACCAGAATCTCCCGCCGTTCGTCGTGATGCGCGATGGAAAACCGGCCGGTACGATTGATGACGGCGATGCCGTCATCATGTTCAATTTCCGTGGTGATCGCGCCATCGAGATTTCTCGCGCTTTCGAAGAAGACGATTTCAAACCGTTTGACCGCGTCCGTCGTCCCAATGTCCGTTATGCAGGTATGATGCAGTACGACGGTGACACGCATCTCCCCGTCCATTTCCTCGTTGCGCCACCTGCCATCGACCGCACGATGGGCGAATTCCTCTGCGCGACAGGACTTCGTACGCTCGCCGCTGCTGAAACGCAGAAATTCGGCCACGTCACGTATTTCTGGAACGGCAACCGTTCAGGCTATTTCGATGAAAAACTCGAAAAATATATCGAAGTGCCGAGCGATCGCGTGGACTTCAGTGAACGTCCGTGGATGAAATGCGCCGAAGTCACCGATGCCGTCATCGACGAAATCACGCATAACCATTATGACCTCGTCCGCATCAACTACGCCAACGGCGACATGGTCGGTCATACCGGTAACCTTCATGCGACAATTATCGCCGTCGAAGCCGTCAACCTCGCCTTAGGCCGACTTCTCTCCAAAGTCGCCGAACTCGGCGGCGTCGCCATCATTACGGCAGACCACGGCAATGCCGACGAAATGTACCAGTATGACAAGAAAAAAGGCGACTTCAAACGCGACAGCGATGGCACGCCGGTTGCCCTCACAAGCCACACGCTTAACCGCGTACCTTGCTGGCTCTATGATCCGTCGAACGCACTGCCCTGGAAACTCAACGAGAACCTCGAAGTTCGTCGCCTTTCGAACATCGCTGCGACGGCGATCAACCTTCTCGGCTACGAAGCCCCCGATTTCTACGATCCTTCGTTGATCGTACGTACGGACAAGTAACGACTGCTTTTTTATTGCGTGAGGGGGAAGTCTCCCCCTGCGCGGCTATTTTCCGAAAGTAGGGACGTGTTGCAACACGTCCCTACTTTCGGAAAATACGCCGCGACCCCCTCGTTCTTCGCAGTCGGTAAGCGATCCAATGTGGTTGTTGCGCATCATGTTTTTTTAAATCACACCGGGTACAGCGAATAATGCAGGGCTACAGCATTTAAGGAACGCCATTAGGCGTTCCGGCGAGTAGCCCCCGGTTGGCGCGTAGCGCCTACCGGGGGATCGAGGACAACCACAGATTTTTTTAACCCCGTAGGGGTTTCCCTGGCAAAACGTGTATTCT
>JAFOHE010000379.1 GCA_017421975.1 Pseudomonadota bacterium | reverse complement strand
ATTGACAGTGACAGGCGAAAGCAATGGTTGGCTTAAGATTAAATCCGGCTCTGGTACGGGTTGGGTTAGCAAAGATTATACGACGACAAAGAAACCCAGCACTGGCGGCGGTAACGCTGGCGGTGGTGGTGCCGTGAGTGCCAGTGGTGTTCCTCTCTATGCTCAAGGGGATTCCAAATGGGGATCTGATTTGATGGGCAAGAGTGGCAAAACCATTCGTCAGATCGGTTGCGCGATGACATCGACAACGATGGCACTTAACAAAACCTCTGGCAAAAGCTTTACGCCGAAGCAGATGAATACCTATCTGAATGGTCATGGCGGCTATACAAGCGGCGGCGCTATCTATTGGGGTACAGCGGCTGGCTACGTTAGCAAAGCTTACACGGCCAAGTCTTACACGAAGGGAAATGTTGATGGTGAGTTGAATGCCGGTCGGCCAGTCGTCATCTCTGTTAAGAGTGAAGGACACTGGGTCTGTGTTGCTGGACGCAATGCGGATGGCACTTATGTCATTCATGATCCTGCTGGTGGAAAAGTCCTCAATGGTAAATGGAATTCTTCCTATATCAAAGTAGATGGTTATGCTGCGGGTAAATGCCTGAGAACATTTGCCTAGTTTTCATAACGATGGCTAAAAGCCCGGTCGAAAGGCCGGGTTTTTTTGTGTTATTTGTGGGTTTTGACTTTGTTGGTGATTTCTCTTTCGACGTTGATCATGCACTTTTTCCAATTCGTGACAAAAGAATGACAGAATTTATATAAGACAACTTCCACCAAGACAAAACAGTGGTCTTGTTTTTAGTCACAGAATTAAAAAAAAGGTGAATGTATGGATGCAAATATAAATGTATTTGATCAGGGGTCTCGACGTCCATTTGAAGCAGGACGAAATCCATTTGACAGTTTGCGACCATGGTCAGCGATCACGCATGCCATCGGAATTGTGCTGGCTGTTGTTGGTACTTGCTTTTTGCTCTATAAAGTCATTCCAATGCATGATGGCGTTCGCATTGCCGGCTTTGTGACGTATGGCGTTTCTATGATCGTTTTGTATCTGGCGAGTACGTTGTATCATTCTGTGAACACGACGGCGACAAAACGCATTATATTAAGAAAGACGGATCATACTGCGGTCTATCTTTTGATTGCAGGAACCTATACGCCGCTTTGTTTAACGCTTTTGGAAGGGGCGTTGGGGTACGGTCTTTTGGCGACAATCTGGGGGCTGGCTGTCGCCGGCGCGATCATGGCGTTTACCTGGATTAATTGTCCGCGAAAACTTACGGCTGCTATCTATGTCACGTTGGGTTGGCTCGCGGTGATTACGCTGCCATTCCTTTGGAACACAGCGGGGCCGGAGCCCGTCTTGTGGTGTTTGGGCGGCGGATTGCTTTATACCATTGGTGGTGGCATGTATGCGATTAAACGTCCAGGGCGTAACAATCCGCGATTCGGGTGCCATGAGATTTTCCATGTCTTCATTGTTTTGGGATCTATCGTCCATTTTTTCTTTGTTTACAAATGTCTGGCATAATGCTGTTTTGCATGAGGATGACATTTGTATGACAATTCTCATGCATAACGACAGCATGGATTTTCTGAGCTGTTTCGGCAAAGGAGTTGCGATCATGGAAAAGAAGCGTTTGGAATTTGAACTTCAGAATAACATCCGTAACACGGATAGCAGACGTCAGGGGGCTTCACGACGTATGCTCCAATGCGGCGTCGGGTTTGCGCATGCTGTTATGGGGGCCGTGGTGTTGCTCATTCGTTCTAATCCACTCAATCCGCTTTCCCATATCCGATGATGCAGTTTTATTTTGCGCCCTTAGAAGGTATAACGGGCTTCGATTTTCGTAATGTTCATCATGCGCTGTTCCCTGGCATCGATAAGTATTTTACGCCATTTTTGTCTGCTAGGCAGACCTTTAGTTTTGAAACTAAAGAAAAAAAAGATGTTGCCTTGGAAAACAATCGTGGCCTGAAGATCGTTCCGCAAATTCTTGCGAACAAGGTGCCTGAGTTTTTGTGGGCAGCGCGTGCATTGCATCAGTTGGGGTATGCTGTCGTTAATCTCAATCTCGGCTGCCCAATGCCAACCGTTGTGACCAAAAGAAAAGGTTCCGGACTTCTTGCAGATTTGGACATACTGGCAGCACTGCTTGATGGTATTTTTGATGGACTCGCCAAGGATGGACCTCGTCTTTCGATCAAGACGCGATTGGGTATCGAAAATATGGATCATGCTTGTGAACTCGTCGAATTATATAATCGTTATCCGATAGAGGAACTTATCATTCATCCTCGCTCCCAAAAAGATTTGTATAAGGGTGCAGCCAATCGCGATGTTTTTGAAGCATGTATGCGTATAACAAAACATCGTATTTGTTATAATGGTGATATTTTTACAAAAGTTGGATACGATCAATT
>JAFOHE010000378.1 GCA_017421975.1 Pseudomonadota bacterium | reverse complement strand
GAGAACTTTTTTGGCATTAATGCTCATGTCATTTTGCATATCACATAATAATTTATGAACATGTCCGTGAATGGGCGTAATGCATTTGAGCGAAAGGAAAATATTATAAAAGTCTTGGACTGAGCAGGTGCTTAGCGTGATAGAATTAGTCATGATTGTTCTCCTGTGATGCAGATTTGAACATCAAGTTGATAAGTTTTTTATAATTATTTTTAAGTTCCTGGTAAGAAGGCCATGTTTGTGCATAAATGCCTTTGGCTGTATTGCATGCCGTGCCCCGAACGAAAGCATAATAGATGCCACCAAAGTGATGCTCGAAGATTGCTTCTTCCGACAAATTATAAAATTGTTTGAGCCATTGTATCAGGCAATAGGCATATAAAACGCGCTGAACGGCATATTTATGGTCTACTTTGTCTTTGAGTACCTCTGGCTTGGCGTAGTCATCATTGTCTATGCGATCTGATTTCCAGTCGAGGATGGCATACCGTTTTGTACCTTTAATTTCGCGTACAAAAATCAGATCCATAAAACCTTTGCTGAAGTATTCGCCAGTTTTGGGAGTATGATTGGCGTGAATAAGATCGCCTTCGAGGAAAAACTCTACCTCTGCAAAGTGTTCGTTGGCAGAGAGATCGCGTAGCGAAAAAGTGTCTTCTGATGCCTGGCTGCCTTCAATGCCTGGCAACTTTGCATTTAACGTATGCCAGACGAATTCTGAGGTCGTATTGCGCCAGGCGGGATGGCGTTTTAGTGGCAAACCGTATTTGGCATACGTTTTGTCAATGAGATCGTTGACTTCAGAATCCATTTTAAAATCTTCCAACGGCATTTGTGCCTTGGTAAAATCGATTTTTTCAAAGACTTCGTGGATTGCGTTGCCGAGTTGTTTGCCTTTGGGATAATCCACATCGAGAATGGATGTGCATCCATCTTGGTAATCCTGTTCATGTTGGTAATCCTGTTCATGGAAAATGTGGCATGGATGTAGATCGACCACGGGGGCACGGTGCGTGTAGGTCTCGTCTATTTCGTTGCCATCTGATGCGAATTCAGAGCTTTTGCCGTTTTGATCGAGTGTTTCAGGGTCTTTAGGTTGAACTTTATTTGCAAGCGACGAATAGGAATGTTGAATGAGGCTCTTTTGACCGATACGGCTTTGGAGATTTTGGATCACGGCTTGTTGGGCTTCAAGTGCTTCGCGTGCTGTTTCCTGCTTTGTTTGGGTATTGAGAATGGCTTGAACGGTGGATCTAAGCGTATCTATAGCGGGTGGGAGGGGGTGTGAGGCATCGGATGCGGTGAGTAGTTTGACGTACGCTTCCTGGGAGGCGAAAGCGTCCAGACTCTGGGTGAGAAAGGCATCGCATGCGTTAGTGTATTTGGGTAATATGAGCAGTGCCGAAGCACGCGTGTATGCGACATAAAACAGGCGATGCCATTCTTTGATATCTTCTTCTTTTTGTTTTGCTTTGGACGTGTCATCAAAGCCGAGCATTTTACAATGCGTTTCGGGATCATGATAGGTAAAGGGGCCTTTAGCTTTGTCGTTATAGCCTTTAAATCCAGCAACGCCAATGACAACTGGAAATTCCAAACCTTTGGAAGCGTGGATCGTCATGAGTTGAACCGCATCGAAATCGGTACCACGTGCGACGAGGTTGCCATCTTTGTCACTGGTGTCGTCATCTTTTTTTTGAAGGTTGTCGAGGTGTTTGATGAGTTCCTGAAGCGTGCAACGTTTCGTATAAAGATATTCAACGCTATAATTTCCAATTTGTTGAAATTTCGCGAGTGATTGGAGTTTGGAAAGATCACGAGCCGTCTGCGTTTCAATTTTTGATTCACGATAAATACATTCGAGCATTTCGGCCCATTTATATTTTCTGGCGAGCGCGTGATATTTGGCAATTTGTAGTCGTTCTCGACAATGTGGGTCATCGTATTTATCTTGAGTTGCCGTCAGTAGTTTGAGACTGATGGTGTCAGTTATTTTGTTTTGTAACCCACATTCCAATTTTGTTTCCTGAATGACGGGATGAAAAAAGTCCGTCATCAGAGCTTCGCTCAGAATACGGCGGTTATAGGCCGTAAAATCGTCAGCATCAATGGCTCTGAAAAGTGCAATCCATTGCATGCATTCGCGGCTGTCAAAGAGATTGTCATCTTTGTAGCGCACAAAGGGAATACCAATTTCTTTGAGCGCTGCTTCGATATCTGAAAATTCTGTTCGCGTGCGTGCAAGTATGGCAAAATCCTTGAAGGTGACGTTACGTAAGTGCTGGGAATCTGATTTATCAAAGACTTGAAGGCGCGTTTTGCCGTTTGTGAGCGTGCAACATTCGACAATTTTTTGCGCGGCAAGTTTGGCAAACCGCTTGCTATCAATGTCCGATGAGAGCCATACGGGTTTTGTCGGTTGATCATCAAAGGTCGTTGAAACCTTGTTTTTGGGTGATTCGGAGCGTGAAAACGTCAAAGCGTCATCGTTAAAAAACTGTGAACCGTCTTCGGTTGAGAATAAATGGTTGCATGCCTCAATCATTTCGGTCGTTGAACGATAGTTGGTGGCAAGGCGTTTGCCGTTGCCGATCGTGCGAATGGCTTTCTGATAGACTGTCAGATCGGCCCCCTGAAAGGCATAAATCGATTGTTTGGGATCACCGACGACGAAAAGTGCATGGCCCTCAACGTTTAAAAACAGGGTTCTGAAAATATCCCATTGAAGGCGGTTTGTATCTTGAAATTCGTCAATAATAGCGTAGCGATACGCCTTACGAAGCTCCTTCCGCAGAGCATTGGCATTTGAATCTTCTGGTCCCGGATTGACGACAGCCTGATAGACGACTGTGATCATATCCTGATAGGATTCATATTTATGATCGATTTTTTCCTTACGCCATTCTAGATAGAGACGTGGAAATATGTTGTATAAGAAACGATTGAGCAGAATGTTATAAGCATCTTTTGTTTTTTCCAAATTGTTTTTGATTTGATTTAGATCGTTATAGGCTTGAGCAAGTTCATCGGGCCATTCCCATTTATTATCATATTTAGAAGGATAGCCAGAAATTAAATTTTCAGGTCATTTCCAAGTTCGTAGT
>JAFOHE010000377.1 GCA_017421975.1 Pseudomonadota bacterium | reverse complement strand
CATCCAAGAGCAAAAGTCAAAAAAGATTATTGTGAAATTTATCATTATGGCGCGTTAGCTATTGAAAAAGCTGGCATAAATGCTTGCCGCGATAAAGCACTTGAGTACATTGCTTACGAGGTGCTTTGCCAGGAGCCACAGGAAAAATCCAAAATCATTGTGGAAGCCGAAAAAGATATTTGTGTACAAGCCTATCGCGCGTATTTACAGGATGATCTTTGCGATGCAGAGAAACTATATTCGACGGCAATGAAAGAACGTGGGGATGACGCATGCTGGAAGTTGGCAGACCATCATCTGAAAATAAGTAAAAAACAATGTAGTAACTCAAAAATATCATTGGCCAATCAATTTTGTGCCATCGCAGAGGATGCCAGAAAAAATAACGATATCTGTATGGCATACGATTATTACAAAAAAGCGAAAGATAATGGTATTAAAAATGCAGATTGTCAGTACAAGGCCAATGTGTATCTTTCGACTTATGCTGGTCAATGCCAGCCATAAGGTTTATTTCATGGCACGTGCGCAGGTTTCGGCATTCGTTGCATCACCGATACTTAAATACAATTCCCGTGCAAGCATGAGAAGTGTATTTCTTTCTTCGAGTGAATGTGCTCCCTGCGTCGCGTGGTCATAACAGATGGCTGCCAGGTGTGATCTGGCATCCATTGATTGCCACCTTTTGATCGCGGATTCAAATTCGTTGTTCCTGGGGAAATAGCTTCGCATCGCACGTGAACGTCGAACTTCATCCATAATGGCTGCTTCAGCAAGATGATTTTGACTGCGATGGGCATATTGCGCGGCATTGATGCGAAGCGTTTCTGCTGTTTCTGCACCGCGTGCCTGATGGGCAAGGTGAAGCCAGATCAGTTGTGCGATAAATGGAGCACCCACGTCATCGATAGATGAAAGAAGTTGCGGAAGATCGGGATCGTCAGCAGATGCTGTGCGTAGCTTGGGAATGGCTTGATACAATAGGCGTTCAAAAGGCGTTTGTGCGTCGCTAGAAGCGACATCACAGGCATCCTCTTCTCCAGGATAAAGCAGAAAACAGCGCATTTGTGTATCTGTTGCTGTCGCTTTATATTTTTCAACAAAATGATGCCACGCTGAATGTGCGTCTTGAAGGTAGGTCGGGGTTGACATGGACGCCAGTGATAAAACATAAAATCGCCTGCGGGCGTCTGCAGCTGCAATGATGGAGCGATTGTTTGTCAGTGCTTTGAATGTATCCTTAAACTCTTCGACACGATTAATTTCGGCTGCAATGGCACCGATGGCAAGGTGAAGCCTGGCTTTGAGCGTTACATCGTGTGCCTTTTCGAGATAGGCACGCGCTTCAAGGGCGATTTCGAGGGCCCAGTCATCCCGTTCTATGGCGTGGTATTGGGCTGCAAGCGCTGGTGCAATCGCCGAAAAGATCAACGCAGAACCTGGGTTGTCTTGAAGTGCTTTTTCATACAACCATATTGCAGATAAATGGTCACCAGTCATGATGAGGGCACGCGTGGCAGCATCGAGCGCGGTGAGTGTTTCATCTGACTGGAGCGAGGCAAATGACCAGAGGTTCAGACCAATGCGCAACATCTGATCATCAATCGCATCCTGTTGTGGTTGATGATCAACGTAGAGGACAAGTGTGTCTGTTTGTTTGCCACCCAAAATGCGAGGATCAACGTCATGGTTGCCTGGCATCAGATCAATGTGGTCAGCCGAAGGCATATTTTGTAAATACTGAGAGATTTTTGAACGAAGGTTTTCCGCACGCTTAGTTAAATAAATTTGAACGCGGTAACCAGGTTGTGTCCAGGCATCCATGAGCACAAAACCGGAATTTTCGGGGACGTTTCCACGCCATGCAGTGAGTTCGGCTTCGTCTGTATTTGTCGAAGTCACGCGCATGACAGCGCGCAGCTGTGTACCGAGGCGTTGGCGATCGGCTGCAAGATCAAAGGCAGCGTACAATTCGTTTCCGCGAATGTTATTGAGACCTGGTTGAGGAACAACGGCTGTTGTATCCGTTGCATGGAGCGGAAAGAGAAGGCGCTTCGTGATGGCGTGCGTCGGTATGCTTAAAACACTCGATGTGGTTGCGGTGACATTGCTGGCGTGCGATGGTTCGTAGCTTGATGCAGAAAGGTCGTATGAGGCACGCATACCATCTGAGTAAGCGAGAATCTCAAGACGGGCAGCATCCTTTTCTCGCGCGACGACGCGAGCCGTAAACACAGATGGCGGTGTATCGTGTTGCGGCCACAGAGAAGCGTCTGGAAGTGCTCTGACCCAAGTCCCACGTGTAAATGCTTTTTTATCATTAATGTGCGTGATATAGGCACCTTTGGGCACAAAAATAATGGCGTTGGATATGCCGACAGATGGCTTTTCGTAGCTAATGGTACGAGATTGGGATGTAACGGTGCGTGTTCCCGTCGTTGCACATGACGAAGCCGTGAAAAGAATACATATAATGATTAAAATAGATAAACGGTTTCGCATGGCAACGAGCTGGTATTAATATAAAAGTGATGAAATCATCCGAATGTGAATCATCGCTCACAGAACAAAGCGATATGCGTGCGATAGCTTCAGACGCGTCTTCTTCTCCCTTCAACGCTCTTAAAGCCAGTGGGAAGCGTTTTGCAACCGGTCGCTGTGCAGGCCGACACGGTCATATCACTTGTATCGAAATGGTTGATCGCAACATCACGGAGTACGAACGATTTGAGCGTGCCTTCGCCATCAATATCGGTGAGTTCACCTTGCGTATAGGTCGAGGATGTAATGTTCGTATCAATAAAATGGATGTTTTTGATCACGGATTCCTGAAATTGACAATTATTGATGACAAGAGCCTCGGCATCTTCTGTTTCGATGAATGTCGTATGATTAAAGACGCAGCCTTCAAAAACCGTTTCCGCAAGAATTGTTTGGGTAAAACGACATTGATGGAAGGAACAACTTGTAAATTTGGCATTCTGAAGATCGATGGCATTAAATTCGACATCGTTAAAAATGCAATTTTCCCATGTCGTATCAGGACAGGCAATACCATGCATGCGAATAGCTGCAATATGGTCGCCTTTGAAGCCAGCCCCTGAAATGGAAACTGTTTTGTCTGGAAGACGATTGAAAATGGACTCGTCCGAGGTTCGTATTGCTTTTATGAGATCTTTGGAATTAATTGTCATGGCATTTCCCTTATTTTACAGGGTGGGCTGTCTTAAAAACAACGTAGAGTGAGCCGAAGTCGTTGTCTTCATTAAGAACTGGAATATACTCAGCGATGCGATCGTCAGAGCGAAGCGTTTCAAGCGTTGAATTCTTAATCACAGGCTCGTCTTTGCTACCGATACCTTTACCGCAGATGATGAGGCCGTAACGCGTCTTCGTGCGTGCGCAGGAATCGAGAAAATCGTTAAGGCGATGCATTGCTGCATTGAGAACGAGGCCGCGTAATTTGAGTGTGATGACCGAACCAAAGCGTTCCTGGAAACGGTTTATTTCTTTAAGGCATTTGCGTTGGCTAGGCGTAAGGGGATCTTCCGGCGTCGGTGGCGTGTTTTGCGCAATGACGTCGTCTCCTTTGATCGATTGCGTCACCGTAACTGTCGGCGTGATGAAATTCGTCTTCATGCCGCTCGATGTGGTCGTCGGTGTGGCATCAATCGTCGGGGATAAAGTCTTGGGAACGGGCTCGAAGCGAATGCGATTTTTCTTTTTTGACTGCCCACTGTCGAGACGGCGAACTTGTGTAATCGCCATTTCCTGCGTAAAAATAGCGAACTCCTTCTCCTCTTCCGTCATGGTTAGCGTATGCTCGACTGGTTTCGCATTTTTGGGGATAGGCGCTTCTTTTTTATTGAACTTTTCCTGATAAAGATCGGCTTGATCCAAGGCATCCATTGAGGCTGCAAAGATCTCTTCATCTGAAAGGTCCGACGTATCATGAAGATCTTCTTCTGTAAAACGCATATAGGCACCGCGTCCCGTCGAATTTTCCAGTTCAATTTGGCGTTTGGCTGCTTTCTGTGCGGCTTTTTGTGCCTTTTGACGTTCGGCTGCCTTCTGTGCTTCCTCCAGTTTGCGGTCTTCCGCTTCGGCTTTCCTTATTTCTTGAAGGCTCTTAAGACTCGAAAATGCATTGGTGGAGAAGCCTTTGGAAAGGTCAAGGCTGTGATCGGTCTGAGCGTTGGAATGGTTATGCTGATTTTTTTTTGCCATGATAGGTATTTCCAAAAGATCATGGATAGAGCCACAGATTGTCGCATCCGCAGTCACTTCTTAGGTCGCATACAAGCGAACAATAGGAAGCAACTGCAAGGCGACAAGGCTCTAGGGAGTGATTAACCAATGACGTCGCATTTCATATAGTCGCGAAGGGCTTCCGGAACGTCAATTTTGCCATCCGCACGCTGATAGTTTTCAAAAATAGCGACGAGGGTACGACCGACTGCCAAACCGGAGCCGTTGAGCGTGTGAACAAAGGCGGTCTTGTCCTTGGCATCGGGCGTGCGGTAACGGATATTGGCACGACGTGCCTGGTAATCGCCAAAATTCGAACAGCTCGAAATCTCGCGATAGCAGTTCTGGGAAGGAAGCCAAACTTCGAGATCGTAACATTTGCGTGCTGAGAATCCCATGTCGCCTGCGCTCAAAAGCATCACGCGATAAGGCAGATTCAGGCGTTTGAGGATCTCTTCTGCATCATTGACAAGTGCCTGATGCTCGGTTTCGCTATTCTCTGGCGTCGTAAACTTGACGAGTTCCACTTTGTCGAACTGGTGCTGACGAATAATGCCATGCGTATCGCGACCCGCACTTCCGGCTTCGAGACGGAAACAGGCGCTGTAGGCGCAGTATTTGATCGGAAGCTGGTCGGGCGTCAAAAGCTCGTCACGGTGCAGATTCGTGACAGGCACTTCTGCTGTCGGAATCAGGAACATGTCTTCGTTCGTCTTGTAGGCATCGTCCTCAAACTTCGGAAGCTGACCCGTACCCGTCATGGATGCGCGATTGACCATATAGGGGGGCATCACCATCGTGTAGCCACGCGATTCATGAACGTCGAGCATAAACTGAATCAGCGCCAGTTCAAGGCGCACTGCGGCTCCTTTGAGGAAGGTAAAACGCGCACCACTCACTTTTGCGGCACGCTCAAAGTCAAGCATATTGGACGTTTCGCCGAGAAATGCATGATCTTTGGGCTCAAAATCAAATTTGCGCGGTTCGCTCCAACGACGGATCTCCACATTCGATTCTTCATCGGCTGCCTGGGGAACGTCAGCTGCCGGAATGTTCGGAATGTAAAGCATCATTTTCTGAATCTCTTCATCGATTTCGGTGCGGCGGGCATCGATCGCTTTCAATTCAACGCTCATTTCCTTGAGCTGGCTGCGGAGTTCCGCGGCCTGCGCCTTGTCTAATGTACGCATCGTATCGCTCGCCTGGCGCTGCTCAAAACGAAGCTGATCATAACGAAGCACCTTCTCACGACGCTCTTCACGAAGCGCACGAAGCGCTTCAAAATCAACTTTGGCGTTGCGGTATTTGAGACCATCGATGACTTCGTCGAGATGAGAGAGAACGTATTTGACGTCTAACATTGTCTAAAGACTCCTTAAAAATTAAAAATACCTCGCAAAATAATGGCGTTTGCGAGAAGCTGATGGCCGCTTTTCCAGAAAACGGCAAATCACGCCTTTTCTTACGACAAAGCCTTTTTGTCAACTATTTATGAGATATTTGACGGGCTTCTTGCCAAAATGCTTGACGCTTGTCCTCAAAATGCAGGAATAATGCTATTTTTTGGCGGGTTATGATTCGTCATTTCTGTAAGGCTTTGCCTTGCACCTCGTTTCTTTTGCCTTGGGCGTTTCTCATTATGATCAATCTCATTGTCAGTCTTCTTCTCGCCGCCGGAACCTGGGTGCTCTGTGCGACTTGCTTCTTCGATTCCGTTTGGTCTGGTTGCTTCCCGGCGATCATCGTTTTCGTCCTTTCACTCGCTATCTCCAACAAAATGATTGCCAAAAAAGTCCAGGCCATTATTCTGGAGTCACAGACGCAGATGAAGGAACTTGGCAAAATTCAAAGCCAGGAAACGCTCAAACGCATGATGCCAAAAATTATGGACAAGACCATTGAGATTCTCAATAAGGCTTATAAATACGAGTATTTTCAGTTCTCCGTCACACAAACCATCAATGCGCAGATCGGGACGCTCTACTATATTCAAAAACGTTTTGATGAAGCTGAGCCGTATCTTAAAAATAGTATCTTCCTCAATGGAACGGCACTCGGCATGTACGCCTGCATATTATACAAAAAAAATGATATCGACGGCATGAAAAAACAATTTAAAAAAGCCCTCAGGTTTGCTCAAAGGGATGTCTTGCTGTGGCATGTCTACGCGTGGTGCCTCGATCAAAATAAAGACCAGGATGGTGCGATTGAAATCCTTAACCAATGCCTCATCTTTAATGCAAAAAGTGATACGACAAAAGAAAATCTGAACCGTCTCAAAAATGGGCAGCATATTGACATGGCTCCCTTCGGCGAGCAATGGTACCAGTATATGCTTGAACAACCTACGGCTCAGGCGATTCAGGCGATGGGGCAGGGGAGAAAAATGGCTTCGCCTTTCGCCAGACACGTGCGTAAATAATACTTAATGTCCCGCCGTTCAAAACACTTTCACTTCTCTGCTTCTTAATTCATTAGGATTCGGATACGATTTGGAGTTGGTTATGCTGAATCATAAATATATTTGTTCTATCATGCTTTGTATGATGGTTTTGGGCGGATGTAAAAGCGCCCCCGAAACACCCTCGCCACAATCCCCCAAGACGACTTCCCATGAGACAAAATCTGTGACTCAGGCGCCTGCAGAAAAGGTCGTCGCACCTTCCGTCCACTTCGATCGTACCCCCCTTGTCGTCGATCTCTCCCGCGCAAACGAACGCTCGGTCATGCCCTACAATATCGGTAATGAGCGCTTTCTGTTGGCGGATATTCTCCCGACGGTCACCGATTCCAGTGGATATGACCAAAAATGGGAATTCTATATTTATTCCAAACCTTATGAGGTTCGCATCAAATATGAACTTTCCAACTTCGCTTTCAGCAAAAATGAAGGCAAAATTAAAGGCTATGTCCTCAAATATGACGAAAATGGCAACCCCGAAAAAGAATATCCATTCTCTAAATCATGTAAAATTAGTGGATGGGAATCGCTCAAAAATGACCTCGATATCAATTTTTGCGATGCCTACTCAATCAAACTTGATCATGATAAATTCCTGCTCCACGGCACGTTCGAGTTAGGCACGTTCGATTATGTTATCGAACCAAATGTCTGGAAACCTGGTACCGGTTCCGTCTATTTTGGTAATCGTGAAGACAATGCTTTTAAATACAGCGTCATTGCTTATCATAAACCGATTATTTATGGTTCCGTTTCGATCGGAAATGATGTCATTCCCGTTGAAGGACATGCATACGCCAATCATTATAATACGAATGTCGCCGTCTATGACATGTTTGATGAACTCGCCGATTTCCGAAAATATGACGAGCATCTCCTCGTCGATTTCCGCTATTTCGTGCCGAGCAAAAAATATGACGGACAACCCTTCGGCTATATGTTCGTCGCTTATGACGGCGTTCCCGTCATTGCCGGTACAGACATTGAACGTATCACGACTGACACCTGGCTCGACGACGCCAATTACGGTTACGAAATCAATTCACGACAGACGATCAACGTGAAGGAGGATGGAAACACGGCCTCTTTTGAAATGCTTACTGCCAGACCGAAGCCCAGTGACCCCTACGCCGATCTTCCCCCCTTCCAAAAGTCGGTCGCATCCCGCTTCGCAAAACCCATCGAATATAGCATTGCGATCGATTGGAATCTTCACCTCAATGTCGATGGCTACCGCGCCACGATTCCCATGAGCAACACTTATACCATTACACGCATGCGCTAAAAAAAGGATGCACATCGCGTGCATCCATCTATTTGTCAATCAAACACCGCATGTATCCTTGTAATTGCTGGTCGTATTTCCTGGAAGTTCTACCGTGGCTGTGCCATGTCTGATAATAATCGGCTTTGATTCTGGCTGCGAAGAAACGGGGACTGTGGCCTGAGCAAAATCAACCTTAACAAGGCTGCAGGGTTCGATGTCGCCATGTTCTGACAATGCCTCGTTACGAATACAGCGCAACCAGTAATAATACTGCTGCTCTGTAAAACCATT
>JAFOHE010000376.1 GCA_017421975.1 Pseudomonadota bacterium | reverse complement strand
GTCTTCAGAAAATGTTTCTTCGTCCTCCCCGGGAAATCCATCGTCTTCAGAAAATGTTTCTTCGTCCTCCCCGGGAAATCCATCGTCTTCAGAAAATGTTTCTCCGTCCTCCCCGGGAAATCCATCGTCTTCAGAAAATGTTTCTTCATCCTCCCCAGGAAATCCATCGTCTTTTAAAAATGTTTCACCATTTCCCAAGGTTTTTGGGTTCCCTTTTAAAAATGTTTCACTATTTCCCGAGGTTTTTGGGTTCCCTTTTAAAAATGTTTCACTATTTCCCGAGGTGATCTCGTTTTCTTCGTCGAAAGCCACCTCGTCATCCGAAAAACCGTCATTTTCTTCGCCAAAGGATGTGTTTTCATCAAAGTTTTGGGCATCATCAAAAGGCTCATCCGCAAATGCGGATGCCGACTGTTCTGAAAATTCGTCCTCAAAATCGCTTTCTGACGCATGCATGGGCAGATCAGCATCGTTTTTATGATTGAGGATATCGGTCACAGTCGAATAGAGGCGGAACGCCGCAAGCTCAGTCACGAGCACATTGTATCGGCGCGTCGGCTGCCACGCCGGTTTGCCGTTGTAACGCGCCTCAGTAAAACAGCCGAAGTCCTTGAGACGCATCAAATTGTATTCAATGATGCGACGCGTCGTCTTGGATGCCTGGCGATTGTCCTTCGTTTCTCGCGCAGACATCGTGTTCGCATACACACGCCAGGCATCATAAAGCCCCGTTTCCATATCATCGGCGGCAGGATCCACTTCCTTAAATTTTTCGGCCAGTTTGTCGCAAAGCGAGCGAAGCTGCTCCTCAATTTCATCAATCGTCACAGGCGGACGCGGACGGTTGACATCATCATCCAGATCACGCTCACGCGGAAATACCGTCGCAGCAATGGTGATCTCGACAAGACCGTCGAGAAGACGAAGGTCACTCGTCGAATTCGACGGACGAAATTCTGACGCTTTCATCCGAAAGACGCTTTCTTCTCGTGGGCTAAGCACGATGCCGTGTTCCGTCACATTCAAAACGTAGAGGCCCAGACCGTCGCTCATCTCACGTACGATCATCTGAAACTCACTGCGGTTCAGGTATTCCCGTATGAGTTCACGATATTCCTGTTGCTGGACAGGGCGGATCTTGGGTTGAAGCCCCCACTGTATGAGACGCGCAGCCATAAAAATATCTGTCGATTCTATTGCCATGTTCTTTGATCTATCCCTATCGTCTACAATTTTTCTAATTCAATATCGATTGTCCAATGCCTTTCTGTACCCACGCGTCCTCAATCAAACAATGATTTCTGCACATGAAGCGGCGCATAGGGGCTTATCATGACCTCATCTCCAAAGAACACAGGGTCTTCAAGAAGGCCACCCGTCTTTTCTACACAGACAATGGGCGTTTCCGTGCTGTTGACGTCAAAGTGCTGCATGACGAGGAGAACAATGATCTCACACTGGGCTGCCGAAAAGTGCTGCTCACGCGCGAAAGCCAAAAGGGATGTCAGCGTCGTCGGCTTTCTTATGCCTTGTAAAAACGTCTCAACGATCTCACGATCAAGCGCACTGTAGCGCGACATATCCTGATCAAAGCGGTCAGGCTCAATGGTGTCGATGTCAATCCAATCCTTGCGCTGCGCACGTTTGGGACGAAGCAAGCCATAAAATAGATTGTTCAGGGATAGCATGGCCGGCGGCTGAGGCGTCACGAGAAACGGCAGTGTCCGGTCAAAAACGGACTGCGCATCGGCCACATTCATCGTGAGAATCGGCATGACGACGTCGCGCATCAAATTCGGATGCGCTGAAATATGAGCCGGTACAAACGCCTGCTGTGCCTGGCTGTCAAGAAACGTTGTACGCGCAACGATCAAATCCTTCTGAAGATGCGCATGCGTTTCGATACACTGCTGTATATAGGCCGCAACGCTTGCGACAGCAGCACTTTCCCGCGTTCCTGGTGTCAATGCGTCAAGACGCGCCTGTGTCACCTGAATGATATTGCCTTCGACGTCGAGACGCGTCTCGAGGTGTTTCATCGCATCCGCAATGAGTTTGGGTGCTGCCTCCACCCAGTCCACGCGCGAAATATCGCGCTGTGTGTCACGAAGCATACGGGCAAGCTTGTCGCGATACAGCCTCGATTGACGAAGCGCATAATGCGCATTGTCACGCGCTTCATCGAATTTGCCACGCATGAGCTGCGAGTGTACGATCGCTTCCATGGCGGCCTGGCTGTCCTCAAGATCAAGGCCGAGTGCGTTGAAATAGAGATTGACAGCCTCGTCCGTCAGCTTCATGACGGTTTCGCCACCTTGGGCACTCAGGTTAAACTCGTCGCGTATCAAACGAAACTCAAGCTGACGCTCGACGATTGAACCGTCAATCTGAACGTCGTGATACGTCTGCTTAAAGGGTCTGCCGGCATCCGAGTCATTGCGCAAAAAAGATAGAATACGATCGACAATCTGCTGATGGCGTTCGCGGTCGGGAAGAAGACCGGCTTTCGCATCCATGCCGTTGAGAACAGGTTCGAGCGTGTAATCAATATATTCACGATCCGCTTCGACTTCCATGCCCATGCGTTCGGCGATCACATCAAGTATTTTGAGGGCAAGGACAAGCGTGTCATAATGCCGAAGTGATTCGTCGCGGCGGCCGTCCGACTGACTGAGCTGAAAAAGCGGAAAGGCATGGAGAAGCACCCTGAGACGTTTGACGAGCGTGCTACTCCGAGCTTCGTCTGCATTGACGGGCTCATTTTCAGGCAATTGTTGAAACAAATCCATAGTGTGGTTTTCCTTCCTAGAACACCAAAAAATGCCGCAGTATTGTACCCAACTTGCCCCCAATACGCAAGGGGCTTAATGACACCGCGTCCTGCCACGCACCATAAAAAAAAGGCGCGTATTGCCGCGTTCCGGCAATAGCGCCTTTGCGCGTGCCGTATGCGCAAAGCACATAGGCACCGCCAACACTACCCAAACCTGCGCTACCGCGCACATTTGTTGCTGTTGCAACGCGAACCGTTGCAATCACTGTCACTGTAGCACTTGCCGTCCGGGGCGTTCGCGCATTTATTGTTGATACAGGACGCGCCACCGCAGTCACTGTTGCTGTAACACTTGCTGCCACTCGCCGTCGCACATTTGTTGCTGATGCACGCAGCACCACCGCAATCACTGCGGCTATAACATTTGCCGGCGGAAGACGAACACTTGCCGCTGATACAGCTTCCGCCATTACAATCGCTCGAACTGTAGCATTTGCCGTCCGCGCTGTTCGCACATTTGTTGCTGATACAGGCCGCACCGCCGCAGTCGCGGGAGCTGTAGCATTTGCCACCAGGTTCCGTCGCACAGACATTGTTAATACAACTGACGCCGTCACCGCAGTCGCTCGAACTGTAACACTTGGCCTGCGCACTGGTGCAAACGCACAGCGTCAAAAAGGAAACACACCAAAAAACGATCGATTTACGCATGACATCCTCCTTTGAGACTCAAAAACGAACCTGCAGTGAGTTTAGCAGGATCTTTGGCGCTCGGACAAACAAAAAAAGCTCCGGTATAAACCGGAGCTTTTTAACGAGCCGGACGGGACTCGAACCCGTGACCTACGGCGTGACAGGCCGTTGTTGTAACCAACTCAACTACCACCCCATTTATGGATCTTTCTACTTGTTTGTCTATTCACTTGTAAAAGATCTATGGGCACAGCAGGGTTTGAACCTGCGACCCTCGCCTTGTAAGGGCGATGCTCTCCCGCTGAGCTATATGCCCAAAGCGCCATACGCTTCAGAACTTTGTTCTCAACCGTTCGGCGAGGGCTGCTTTTACGCAAAACTCTTCACGGCGTCAAGTATTTTTTTTATCCCCATCGCTTTTTTTGCTTCTGACACGCCTTCATCCCTCACTTGACTCGATGTGCACCTCACCAGGCTCTGCCCAATTCCTTACTTATCTGCAACATGCCGTCTGACTTTTGCTACAAAACCATGCGACCCCCCTTTTTTTTCGATTCCGCACCCAAAGCGTTAAACTTTAACGCGTGCTTCGTATGCTTCGGCACCCTAAGGCGTGCCCTCCACTTTTACCAAGGATGGTCATGATGATACCCGCACTGAACACGCTCTTTTCAGACGACTCCCTTCTTTCCGTTTTGCGTCACGCCAAACTCGGCGTTCTTTGCCATGCCGCAAGCACGCTCAATTCCGGCGAACACATCCTCGACGCCCTCAAAAGACACGACGTGCCTGTCACCCGCATTTTTTCGCCCGAACACGGTTTATGGGGTGCCGCACAAGATATGGAAGGCGTATCGGACAATTTCGATACCATCATGCAGGCCCCCGTCACCAGCCTCTACGGCCATGCCCTGGAAACGCTCTCACCGGCCACAGATGTCATTCAGGACCTCGACGCTGTCCTCATCGACATCCAGGACGTCGGCGCACGCTACTACACTTTCGTCTATACCGCTTGGCTCCTCGCACGCGCCGCCCTCGAACACGGCGCACGCGTCTGGTTCATCGACAGACCCAATCCAATCAATGCCTCCGATGTCGAAGGCAATCTCATCGACCCACGCTTCCACTCCTTCGTCGGCATGAGAAGCGTCATGACGAGACATGGCATGACGGCTGCTGAACTCCTCAAAATGTGGCTCGAAGAAGACCGCACGCCAAATCGGGATCGCTTTGTCCCCATCCTTATGAAAGATTATGACCGAAAAGCCTACTTTGACGAAACCGGCACACGCTGGTTCATGCCTTCACCCAATATGCCCACACTCGACACCGCTGTCATTTATCCCGGCATGTGCCTCATCGAAGGCACAAACCTCTCCGAAGGACGTGGCACGACGCGGCCTTTCGAACTCTTCGGCGCACCCTGGCTCAATGCCCGCGCCACACAGGATGCCTTGAATTGCCTGCATCTACCTGGCGTTCTCTTCCGCCCACTCGACTTCAAACCCATGTTCCAAAAATGCGCACACACCCTCTGCCATGGCCTCGAAATGCGCGTCACTGACCGAAATGCCTTCAAACCTCTCCTCACCGGCGTCGCCATTCTCTGCGTCATTCACGCGCTCCATGAAGCGTTCGAATGGCGTACCCAGGCTTACGAATTCGTCCACGACAGGCTCGCCATTGACCTTCTCTTCGGTACAGACAAAATCCGAAAAGCGATCGAATCCCACGAATCCCCCTACAAAATTCTTGAAAAAATGAACGAAGAATCGGCATCATGGCGTGCCCAAAGAAATGACGCTTTGCTCTATCATTAAAATTTTATTAAAATTCAATCACTTAAACATTTTATCTCATATCCCCTACGAAGACACATCCTACACTGCCCTGCCGAGAAACCCACACCATGCCAGGCACACGTTGACATGACCACGTCAGGGGCAAGCCAAGGACTTTGTGGGATGCGAGACGGAGTCCTCATGCTCGAAATCACCAAGCAACTGCGAGAATTCTTTAATTCCGATGCCACGCTTTCTTATGCGTGGCGCAAAAAACAACTCACAGCCCTCATCCGGATGCTCAACGAGGAACGCGACGCTTTTGAAGACGCGCTCTACAACGACCTCGGCAAAAACGCCAAAGAAGCCTGGCTCACTGAAATCGGTTTTGTCATACACGAAGCCAAATACGTTCGCCGCCACCTGCGTTTCTGGATGCACTCCCATTGCCGACTGACACCGCTCTTCTGCTTTCCTTCATGGAGTTCTATGACGCCACAACCACGAGGCATTTCGCTCATCATCAGCCCGTGGAATTATCCCGTGCAGCTCACGCTCTCACCCCTCGTCGCTTCGATCGCCGCCGGAAACGTCGCCATCATCAAACCCAGTGAATTCGCCACGGCAACGAGCGCACTGCTCACCAAACTGCTCCCCAAATACCTCGATCCCAAAAGCGTTGCCATCGTTGAAGGCGGTGCCGATAAAACGCAGGCATTGCTCCATGAACCCATCGACTTCGTCTTTTTTACCGGAAGCACTGCCACAGCCAAACACATCGCCCGATCGGCAGCCGATGCTCTCATTCCTTACGTTCTCGAACTCGGCGGCAAATCACCCACGCTCATTTTCGATGTCAAGAATCTCAACGCTGTCGCCGACAGAATTGCTTTTGCAAAATTCACCAACGCCGGACAGACCTGCGTTGCCCCAGACTACGTGCTCATCGAGCAAGATCTCCTCGAACCCTTCTGCGAAGCCCTAAAAGCCGCCATCGCACGCCAGTTCCCTGACAAAAATAGCATGGGGCACATCATCAATCAGCGTCATTTTGATCGCATCACCCAAATGCTCGGCCACGGTGAAACCGTCGTCACAGGCGGCAATACCATCCCAGAAGAATGGCGCATTGAGCCTACCGTCGTCAAAATCAACGATCCGGATCATCCGCTCATGAAAGAGGAAATCTTCGGACCCATTCTCCCCATTCTCTCGCTCAACACCAACGACCCAAAAAGCGAAGCTCGCGAAATCATCAAAAAGAATCCGACGCCGCTTGCCTGCTACGTCTTTTGCGACAACAAAAAAGATGCACGCTGGATACACGACCACGTCCTTTCGGGCAACTTCGTCCATAATGATGCCCTCATGCACGTCACAAACGTACACATTCCCTTCGGCGGCATCGGCATGAGCGGTCAGGGCGCAAGCCACGGTTATGCCGGTTTCCAGGCGTTCAGCCATATCAAAGGCTCTATGTGGAACACCAACGCTTTCGATATCAACTTGCGTTATCCACCCTATTCATTCCGCGTTTTCAAACTCATGGAATGGTTACTCGGATAATTTTTGTTTTTGCGCGGGCTATCGGCTGCGCCAATACGCCCGACGCGCTTCGGCTATCGTGGGCAAGCCCACGATACGCCTTCGCAATCTATGTTTGCATTTGGCTACGTTGAAAATAGCGTGACAAACTTTCCTCTATGAGATACAAACACGCAGTAAACACGACACATTGACATCGTGTCACAAAACATTTCGTGTCATGACACGATGTCAACACTTATAAATCAACACCAATGCAAAAAATAAACGCAATGATCAAAAATAGATGTAAAAAAAAGCCATATATAATATACTGCTATGCTGTTATCTCAAGTTTTTTGCTTCATGGATGCTATCTGCCTTTGTGTGTGGATAATCAAACAATCTGCGAATACT
>JAFOHE010000003.1 GCA_017421975.1 Pseudomonadota bacterium | reverse complement strand
TTGCCGGGGGCTACTCGCCCAAAGCCCTACGGGCTTTATATAATGCGTTATCTACAAACTTTGCGTGTATAGATAAAAACATACGAACAACTGGACTTGCATATTTCCACATCGTCATGTTTAGCTTGAGAATCCAGGTTAAATGAAAGAATCCAGGTTAAATGAAGTAGTTTTTAGCCAAACACGGCACTACCTAATCCCCCACGGATACATCCTCGCGAAAGGTTACAAGGCCCCGCAAGCCCTTGCACTACATAATCCCCCACGAATACATCTGTTGGGGGATTTATTGTAGTTCCTTTGCACAAAACCAAGTCTTTCTAATCACTGAAGTCGAGGTCGAGTGCAACATGAAAATGGTAATCTGGATATAAGGCAGAAATTTCTTTCACGATGGCTTCGTGAAGCTGTTTTCTATCTTTGACGTCGAAGCTGATAATAATATCCATGCGTATTTCTTTTGCCTCTTCTTTGACATAGAAACCGTGGATTTCAAGCACTTCAGGATGTTGTTTGATCGTTTGATAAATTTTTTCGCGTAAAGCGGTCGAAGCCGCATCGTGATTAATCGAATAAATACCGATGGTATGTAATACAACCTGATGCTTATCAAACACCGTTTGCTGAATGAGACGCGTTTTATCATCGATCTGTGCAGCACTGAGTTCTGCATCGATTTCGATATGTACACTCCCCCACAAACGCTGTGGCCCGTAATCATTGAGAATAAGATCGTACGCACCACAGACACCATCTATTGCACAAATGGTGCTTTTCACGGCTTTGGATAAGTCACTGTTGATACGTTCCCCCAAAAGTTTCGCCGTAGCATCGCGAATAATCTCATATCCCGCTTTAAGGATGAAGAGCGATATCACGGCACCAAGCCAGGCTTCAAGGCTTAGTCCAAAGAACACGTAGACGAGTGCTGCGACGAGCGTTGAAACTGAAATCACGGAATCCATGAGTGCATCCTGTCCTGATGCCGTCAATGAATCGGAATCCAGGGATTTACCGCGTTTTTTGAAATACGTGCCCAGGCCAATTTTGACGACGACCGCCACACCCACAATGATCAAAGAAATCGTGCCATAATCGGGCGTTTCCGGATGTATGATCTGTTCGATGGATTCTTTGAGCGATGTTGCACCTGCAGTTAAAACAATCACAGCAATGACAACCGTCGTCATGTATTCGACGCGACCATAACCATAGGGATGTTCACGGTTAGGCGCTTTTCCCGCCAACTTTGTTCCAACAATCGTGATGATCGAAGAAAGCGCATCACTGAGATTGTTCACAGCATCAAGGACGATTGCAATTGAATTGGATAAAACACCGACTACCGCTTTAAATATCGCAAGCAATGCATTCGTAATAATACCAACAATGCTTACTTTTATAATTTGTTTGCTTCGGTCATTTTGTATCTCTGCCATAACAATTACCTGTAAAATGTATCACATTATGAATGTGACGTTCGCGTATTTGCGTGAGCAAATAGCGACGTCCAAAAGGCCGTATTTCAGGCATACATAACAAACGTTATGTATGCCTGAAATAGGCCGCCGCGCAGGGCGTATCGGCTTCGCCGATAGCCCGCGCCCAATTTATAACAAATTTTATACATTTTAATACAATTATATTCATAAAACACACATTCAATTGACACAAAAAAAGCACCTTTTCAGGTGCTTTTTTGAAACCGTTTGAAAGCCCATAACAGGGCTTCCACAAACCACTAACGACAAAGGGCATTGAAATCATCGGTTGCATAATAACCGATGAGTTTGGAAAGGATCGGCGAAGCGTCGATTGCTGCATCAATGTCATCGATGGTTTTGACGGCTCTCTGTTCCGTGATTTCGGCATGATCGCGCGATTCTGCTCTCCAAACGGTGCGGAAATCAGCCACAGCTACGGAGCCCAAAATATCGCTCATAAACATCATGTCGTCCGCAAACGTTTCGGCACAGGCCACGAGTTTATCAACCGTCGAGAGATTGAGCTGTGACACGATCGCCGCGATATCTTCGGACGAAAGTTTGGCTTTGAGATCGGAAACCATCGGCGCCAAATCGGGCGTTGCCGGCACCATACTACAGACCTGCAAAATCGATTTGGCCATGTTTGCACGCATATTATCGGGCATTGAGGCGATATAGCGAACGTCGGTATGGGCCAAGCCAAGTGCTTTGGTAAGCCAGAATTGGAGCTCGTTGCCGGCAGCTTTCTGGAAGATTTCGGTTTTAATCACAACAATGACAGGATCCGAATCGACAATGACGATCGCATTTTCGATATCTGGGCTTCGATAAAGCACGACATCCTGGATGCCGAGTTTTTCACGCAATTGGACGAAAATCTTACCGTTCGGCGTAGATTCGGCAACTTCGCTGGCATTCGGCGCAACGACAGAAAGATCATTCGAGCCAAACGGGCCAACCTTTTCACGAATCATACGAATCGCATCAATGAAGGCAAACTGCTCATCCGAGAGACTCGGCATGGCATCAGCAAGATGGTCGAGTGACGACGGCTCCGCTTTTTCGAATTTATTTTTGAGATCATTGAGGATTTCTTTAAGGCGCGGATCAAGCTGAATCAGGACACGAAGCGGCGACATGATTGCCCAGGCCGTTAGTTCATTCGCGTTGTCAAGGCGATACTGCGCGATTTGAAGCGCGTTCGTAAAACGTTTGCTGCAATAACATACGGCCTTTTGCAAGAGCGGCATAAACTGTGCCGAATCGTTTGGATCGGTGGTCTGTAGCAAGCGCGTGATGACTTCTTCCGAAGGACTGAAATCCAGGACGCGATAGAGAAGCTTGTTGGCTTTGGCTTGCTGACCGAGGCGGTTCGCGTAAAGATCAGCAAGACGCGTAAGAATGGCAGCTTCCTGTTTTGAATCGATATCCCCTTCAAGGCGTCCCTCAAGGAGATCGACGAGCTGATCCCATTCTTCACGCGCAATAAGCGTACGTTCGAGGCCATCGAGCGCGCGGGACATGCCAGGAACATAAGATAAAGCCATATCGTACGCTTCGCTCGCCTGATCGATAGAAATCGATTCCGAAAGTTCACCGCGCGTACACCAGAGGCTCGCAAGCGTTCGGGCATCCGTCGTCGTCTTTGTAAGTGTGTCCACCAGTTCGAGCGCTTCGCGATAACGACCGGCTTTTTCGTAAATGTTGAGACTTCGTTCGACGAGTTCGACATCTGAATTGCCGTTTTTAAGTGCACCCTCGTAATAAATGCCTGCTTCTTCGGAATCGTTAAACTGATCACTCCAGATTTTACCCATATCGTACAAAATCTGTCCGCGCCGTTTCGTATTATCCGGCGTCACGAGCAAGCTCTTCTGCAAATGGAAGAGCGCAAGTAACGGCTGATGAATTTCGGCATACGTCTTTGAAATTGCAATCAATGCATCGTAATGAAGCGGTGAAACTTTGACGGTCGCACGAAGATCATCAAGAGCAAGCGCATAGTTCTGCTGGATATTCGCGATCAGGCCACGTTTGAAGAGAATTTCCGAACGCATCTCATCACTGAGAATGGCAGATTCATCTTTGAGAATGGCATCATAGATCGCATAAGCACGATCGAGGTTTCCGGATTCCTGCTCAATATCACCGACGGCAACGGCAATAGGCGCATACGTCGGAGCGAGTGCGTACGCTTTACGCGACAAGGATTCTGCTTTCGCTTCCTTACCACAATCGAGTGCCGCAAGTGCAACATCGCGCATTTGCTGTGCATTTTGTAGCGCATTTGCAGGCGAAGGCAATGTGGAACGCTCAAGAGCGCCGAGAGCTCCAAGAGAAGCTTCATATCGAGCGACCTGCTGACCAGCTTTTTCTTCGAGTTTGGCGAGTGCCTGCCATGCCTGCATATTGTCGTGATCCACGGCAATGGCCTTCCAAAGCCACATACGTGCATCTTCAACATCAGCAGTTTTCTGGCTCATCTCAACGAGGTGCATCGATCGCTCGGCCCATGACATCTCTTTTTCACCATCCATCGGCAGAAGCGCCGAAGTCTGTCGCCAGTTTTTCAATCGACGGCCAATACTTCTCAGGCTTTCACTGGCATTGACGTTGTTCGCATCAAGCATACGTGCAGAACGATAATATGTCGCTACCTGAGGCGCATTTTCCATTTCATCCGCAACTTCTGCCATGTGACAATAGAAAATCGCACCCCATGTCGGTGGCAAAAGTTTGAGAACCTGATCAAGCGTCTGAAGATAAAGCTCTTTGTTTCCTTCGTTTCTAGCAATCGTCGCGATACCAAAATAAGCGTTGCGCTCAACATTGCCGCCCGATGTATTGATCATGCGGTAAGTTTTGATTGCTTCTTCTGATTGATGAAGCGCAAGATTTTGGATGCGTGCAAGTTCGAAGAACAAATGCTTGTTATTCGATTTTTTGCTGACGCCGCCACCCACTTTGGCACGGATGGTATCTGCATACTTGTCCCATGCCTCGTTGACGCGCAATGAAGCGCAATAACGATCGAAAATTTCGATGTTATCGGGATCGAATACACGGATTTTTTCAATAATTTCAAGGGCTTTTGCATTATCATGCAATTTATCATCCACGATATTCAGAGCCTGATTGAGCGTCGAAACGGCTTCGATATCATCTTCACCGCAATCGAGGAGCGCCTGTGCATGTTCAAGCATAATATTGACGAGCTGGTGCCAATTTTCATGCGTTTCATACATTTTATAAAGCGGCGCATAGCCCAACCCGCAAGCCCCTGTGCGTTCATACAATTTTTCGAGCTGTTCGCATGCTGCGTCGTGCTGGCCGAGATCACGGTCAAGAACATTTGCAATCTCAAGCATAATCTCAGGCTGTTTTTCTTCGCTGGCGAGTTTAAGTTCAAGGCGAAGCTTACGAATCACAACTTCAGGACCGAAATTGGAACCCGTTAATTCGCTAATGCCCTGACGCGCATCCGCATTGTTTTCATCCATTTGCAGAATCTCTGCATATGCATCGAAAGCGCCCTCGAGATCATCAAGCTTATGGCGTGAAAGATCCGCTATTTTGAGCCAAAGCGTGGCTTTTTCTTCCACCGAACCTCCGGCTGCAATGCGCTGACGATAGGCAGAGCGGAGAGAACCCCACTCTTCTTTGCTCTGATACCATCCAATAAGGACTTCGAGTGATTCGACGCAGTGTGAATCAATGCGAAGAATCCGCCTTTCGACATCAATGCTACGCTCCATATCATTCATGGTATCGCGATAGTAAGACGCCAATTTTCGATAAAGTGCCTGGCTAAGGTCAGACATACCATTGGCATTGGCTTTCGAAGCCGCCAGACGCATCGTCTGAGCATAGAAACCAGAAGCATTATTTTTATGAACGAGGTCGCTCAATTTTGCGAGTGATTCTTCATCTTCGGGATATTCTGCGAGGATAGCACTGTAAATCGAACACGCCCCATCTACGGCGCCGAGCGTGTTTTCATAAATCGCTGCAAGCGGTTTCATCTCATCGATCGGCAATTTATCCTGAGCGCGTTTGGCTGCTTCAAGCATGGAAACACAGATCGCCGCATATTCCTGACAACCGGCTTCCTGCATAATTTTGTTTTCGAGTTCTGCAGAAGGTGCAAAGCGATAGCCCAAAAGAAGCTCATGAAGTGCTTCGCCCGCATTGCCAAGAATATCTTTGAAGATGTGGTAACGTTTGGATGATATGGCACTACGCAACGCAGGATCCGATGTTGCATCCCATACTTCATCATAAAGCGCGATCAACGCCTCACTCAACTGATGTTCCGATGCAAGCGCTTCCGCTTGTGCCAAATAATCGCCGTTCTGTGGATCCATGGCGATAAGACGACGATACTCTTCCATCACGCGAGCTGGTGCACCGATGTGGTTTCGAAGAATCTCGATGCGGCGCAAAACGGCCTGACGACGTTCGTCATCGTCAAATTTCTTCATGCTCAGTGCGCCAAGAATGGCCACGATTTCTTCCCAACGCTGCGTCTGAGGCGCAAGCGTCTCAAGTTCTGAAAGAAGGGCTTTTGCCTTGACGGCATCGAGTGCAGATGCAAACAACACGGTAAATGCACGCGCCGGATCTGATAAATCCTGTGCATGAATACGTGCAATATGGCAAAGAAGAGATTCACAACGTTCAACATCCGCTTCATCGTATGCAAGACGCTGGCATGCCGCACTCAGTTCATCGCAACAACCTTTTTCACGGCAAAGCGTTTCAAGCGAGGGTAAAACGGAGGCATCGCCAAGCGACAGAAGACGACGCATAATACGGATACGGTGACGCGTATCCTCTTCAGGAATAAACCGCAGAAGCGTTCTCAATATGCCATAACGGTCTTCGATCGACGATGTCAGGGTCGCCGCCGTTTCGAGTATCGCGAGAACAATGCCTCGCTCTTCAGGTGTACAGATCGTCTCAAGCGCCTGGATGGCAGTCGCATTGAGCGGTTCCCAATTTAAAACACGCAAATACGCGGCAATCGCCTGCGTATGTGTTGCGCTTTCGACACAGGCATCTGCAATACGGAGCGCAAGACTCACTTTCTCTTCGGTTGAAGACAAGCTCTTGAGCGCCTGTTCCCATGCTCCAATTTTTTCCCAATCAAGATGATTGGCTTCTGCAATCTGTCCAATATTTTCAAGGGCTTCCGCATGATTCGGCTGTTCATCAAGCACCAATTCCCACGATGCAAGCGTATGCATCGATTCAGGACTATGCTGCTGTAAATAACGCGCTTTGGTTTCTGACAGTTTGAGTACGTCTTTGGGAGAAGCGATGCTCATCTGCTGCGTCAAACTCTTGTCGAGCGCTTCAAAATCTCCCTGTTTCGCATAGACACGCGATAATTCTTCGCTGACGGATGGATTGCGCGGATCAAGAAGCTGTACTTTCTTCCAGCAGATTTCCGCTTTTTCATAATTCTCAAGCCGATTGAGATAAATATCTCCAAGTTCCGATAAAATTTTATGACGTGCAGACGGGCGGTTTGTCAGCGAAAGTAATGTTTCAAGCGCCGAAGCTACACCGACCTGATCATCCAGAAGCTTATAAATAGAAATGATCTTCTTCTGAGCTTCGACATTTTCAGCGTCTTCCGACATAATGCGCTTCAAAATGAGAATGGCACGTTCCTTATCTGAAAGTGCTTCATCTGCCACATCGGCTGCCTTAAACAAAAACTCGATCGCATCTTTTTTACGTTTCTGCTCAAGCAATCTCTCGGCACGTGATTCATAGAATCGGCAAAGCGCTTCATGATCGCCACTGTCACTGTAGAAACGTTCCTTCGCCTGCAACGCATCACGGTCATCCGGATCGGATTCAAGAATAACGTTGTATGCCTGTACGGCCAACTCCCGTTCACCTTTATCCCACAAAACATCCGCAGCCGCCCGTTGGATATCCAACGATGCCGCTTCCGAAATGCCAGAAATACGGCTTAGCTCAGCAAGACGATCCGCATCACCATTCAGACGGCAAATATTGACTTCCTGAAGCAAAAGAAGTGGGTCATTCGGACGGTCTTTCAAAAGGACATTGAGGGTCGCCTGGGCACGATCTGCATCTTTCAGCCCCGAAATATAGATTTCGACGATTTCACGCAGGCCGAGACGCTGCATTGTCCCCCAATCCACACAACGCGCCGAAATAAAATCTGCGAGTTTTTTCCAACAACCGTTTCGACGCCACGCGGTCATGAGCGGTCCCTGAACCTCGTCGCCATGCTCGCCAAGTTCCCAGAGATGCTCCCAATCAGCAATAACAAGTTTTTGATTATGAAGTGACTGCTCTGCGACATCGGCCGCTTTCTGCGTGTAGAAAATACGCTCGCTCGGTTCCCACACGGCATTGACGACCCCACGATACATGGCATGAATCGCCTTGAAGTCACCAGCCGATGTATAGGCCGATTCCATGTACTCCAATGCTGCCTGATTGGCGGGATCCTCTCTCAAAAGCTGCGCATACGTCGCTTTTTCATTTTCCTTGTCGTTCAAACGCTCACCATATATGCCGGCAAGTTCGCTCAAAATACTCGATCGGACTTCCTGCATATCTGCCCATGGCGCGTACTGAAGGACATTCTTCATGATTTCCGTCAGGCTATTCCAATCTTGCATACGCAACAAACTTCTCGCTTCACGGCGATAGCTCGTATTGTCGCGAAGATAAGTTTCATTGCGGAGCTCAGGTGGAATCGGCTTAATCTCGAAAGCCGGCCCGTGGTCGACGGGATTCATCGCATCGAGATCCTCTGCCTCCATTTCATCTAACGCTTCCTCTGGAATCGCAGGCGTCTCCTCATTGCCCAAATCGGATGCCTCAGCCATCGTCTGCTCAGTCGCGTCATCGGCCATAACGGGTTCTTCTTGCCTATCAGACACCATTTCTTCTGCTGAATCCTGCACGGCTGCATAAACGGAATCTTCCGAGCACTCGGCATTTTCCGCGTGCTCCGTTTGTGATGAAGCGATTTCACCATCAACAGCCAATAATTCAGAACTGGAAGCGTTTTCCTGCTGTGCGACCGGTTCTTCATAAACATCAGATACGACATTCTGCGATATTTCTTCGACGTCATCAGCCGCATCGTTCACATCGAATACATTTTCATCGTTTTCCTCGAATGTGTTCTCCGCTTTTTCCACGTCGGCAAACGCTTCTTCCGATGCATCAACTGTGGGCGCCGCAACAGGCGCTTCCATCATGAGCAATTCGCAGCCTTCGTTATTTGCTTCATTTAAATTTTCCATTGCTTCTTCTTCGGCGGCCATGCGTGCTTCTTCGGCTGCCACACATGCCGCTTCTTCAGCGGCCACACGTGCCGCTTCTTCTGCTGCCACACGTGCTTCTTCTTCGGCGGCCATGCGCGCTGCTTCTTCAGCGGCCACACGTGCTTCTTCTTCGGCGGCCATGCGTGCTGCTTCTTCAGCGGCCATGCGTGCCGCTTCTTCGGCGGCCATGCGTGCCGCTTCTTCGGCGGCCATGCGTGCTTCTTCTTCGGCGGCCATGCGTGCTTCTTCTTCGGCGGCCACACGTGCCGCTTCTTCGGCGGCCACACGTGCCGCTTCTTCGGCGGCCACACGTGCTGCTTCTTCAGCGGCCATGTGTGCTTCTTCTTCAGCAGCTACGGATGTACCATGACTGACATGGGCAAGCGACGTCTCAGATATGTTCGACGTTGAATGTTGGAGTCCCACTCGCCCACGTGGCATCACCGCACTTGGCCTTCCGCCACGCATATTAACCCCACCTGCAGATGGTCTTTGCACAGATGCCGCAGGCGGAGCAGGCGGGGCAGGCGGGGCCGACGGATTCGACGGGCTCGACGTCGGTTGATTTGTACTACCGCGACCACTCATGGCACTGGACCGATTCGCACCAACTGCCGGAAAACGACCCGACATCGTTCTACCTCCGGCCATTCGCCCGGTAACCGCCGGACGATGACTCTCTGCCTGTTGGCTCTCAGGCTCATTCGTTTCAATTCCTTCGAATCCCTGCGTGTCATCCATCATAATGGACTCCCCTTTTGTTAAGAAGATAATAAAATGACCTCTGCGGTCGAGAATATTGTTCAATTTTTATACTGATTACCTTTTCAAAACAAGCTTTACTTGATTTATCTCTCTCTCACTTAAATCACATGCACGCCTTTCGTTCTTCTCTTGACGGCACCGCTATCGGCTACGGCCGATACGCGTTGCCGGCGCGTCTTCTCGCTACGCTCAATACGACGCGCCAGACACGCCTCGCTTTTAACAAAGCTAATGCGATTGACATCTTGATACGCTTTGAATTATCTATCCTAGTGGTTATGTATGCGTAATAAAAACGCTTCTTCTGAGCAAAGGATACGGACCAAATGGATTATAATCAGGGTAATCAATCTGTCGGACAGAATGAACTGGCTCTCAACACAATACTGGATGAACGTTATCAACTCATCGAACTTGCCGGACGCGGCGGAAGTGGCGTCGTCTATAAGGCGATGGACCTGAATCTACAAAGAGAAGTCGCCGTAAAAATCCTTTCTGCAGATTGCTTCAATCAGCCTGGGCAATACGAATCCTTCGAACGAGAAAGCCAAATTCTACGTAAGCTTCGTGCCATCAATACCGTCTTTTTCTACGATTGTGGCATGACGCCTAATGGACTCCCCTACATGGTCATGGAATTTGTCGTCGGGCAACCGCTCAAAACGCTCCTTGAAAATGAGGGATGCCTTGAACCGGAAAGAGTCGTCAATATTCTCATGCAGGTTTTTTCTTCCCTTCAGGAAGCCCACGAACTCGGCTTCATACACCGC
>JAFOHE010000375.1 GCA_017421975.1 Pseudomonadota bacterium | reverse complement strand
CTTTTTCTTCTTTTTGCCACCTTCAGCGTGGGCGGCTTCTTCAGCGGGCGCTTCATCTACGGGTGCTTCTTCAGCGGGTGCTTCTTCAGCGGGTGCAGCCTCAACGGGTGCTTCTTCGTGCCATTCTTCAGCAGGCGCGGCTTCGGCGGGGGCTTCTTCGTGCCATTCTTCAGCGGGTGCAGCTTCGGCGGGTGCTTCTTCGTGCCATTCTTCGGCTGGCGCAGCCTCGACAGGTGCAGCAGCTTCTTCGACGGCAGCAGCAGCGACGACAGCGGGGGTATCATCCACAACGGGGTTGAGGATCAAGCCTTCGACGGCAGCGATCACGCGACCGGCATCGGGCGCTTCAGCCTTAAGATATTTGAGCAAGGATGAGAGTTCGGCATCACCGAATTCTTCGACTTCGTCCTTAATGCCATTTAATTTTCGCCAATTCGCGAGGACGTTACGTGCAGAAACGTAATCGAATCGGAGTTCAAGAATATTTGTGATACGGAGTTTGTTAGCACTCATGAATAATCTCCTTATTATTCGTCAATAGGATTCTCTTCGACATTGTTGTCAACAGGCGCGTCATTCTGTCCCATAGCAACAGCCGTCGTGCGTTGTTCTTCGTTGATGGTAAGGCGATGAGCCGTCTGCCCACGCTGAGGGAATTCAAAACATTTGTAGCAGAGCGCCTGCGGATTCTGCCCATCTTTTTCCTCGATTGTCCATCCGCCAGAGAGACCTCTGACGCCATAATTTTCCCATTTAAGGCGCGTACCACAGTAATGGCATCTTCCCTGACGAACTTTGAAAACTTCGTAACGTTGTTTATCGTCCATAATACATCCTCATAAGAAAAAGCGTTGTGGAGACGCGTTTTTTGAACGATATGACCGTATCTCCGCAGCAACGCGAACCCTGGGCATGGAACGCAATCGGCGTTTCGCAGGAAACGCCAATTTGCAACAATATAAATTAAAGAGCCTGATAGAACCAAAAATGGAACATATTAATATCGCGTTCAGCCGTAACAGCTTTCTGGACGACGTGCAGGACTTCAGACGTGACAAACTCTGCGGGGATGAGGAATGGCCAGTTTCTCCAACGGAATCGTCTATCACAGGATGTACATTGGCAGATACCGACGCGAGCGTCATTGACGGAGTATTCGATTTCGTTATCACCACGTGCGTAGTCCATACGTCGCATGAGCATGACAGGCCGATTGGGCGTGACATTGTGGATTTCGAAACTTGTGTAACCGCCTTCGTGAGCGATACCGACGTCTTCGACGGTAACGCCATCTGGGTAACGGAGGCGCTGACGAGAATGCCAGGAGTCACGAGCTTCGCAGACCTGGAAGGCGTGTGCCTGTTCACTTTCTTTATCCCAGACGTTAATGGAGTCGATGAGCGTCCATTCTTGTCCGTCGATGGTGATGACTTCGGGCATATCGCCGGACATTTCTTTAATTTTTGTCCATTCATTGGAGAGGGAAGATTCACCGCCTTCTTCGAGGATTTCGGAATGAATCTGTTCGCCGACGATAGAGGAGAGCGGGGAAGAAGATTTTTCCTGGATGGCGATGACCTGATCGAGGGAATCGAAATTGATGAGGTCATTTTCATCGACGGTAAGCGCCTTATCATCGACGAGATCTCGGAAAACTTCGACAGAGTGTTTGAACTGTCCGAAGTCTTTCATCGCCTTGAGCGTCGGTTTTGTAGCTTCGATTTCGTTGACGGTATCCCACTGGAGCGAACCGAGATTCGAGAGGAGTGGCATAATATTCTGCGGTCCGACGGTACCGGATTCGAGGAGCATATCGACGGTCATGAAGCCGAGCGCGACGCCATTTGCGGAGAGAACCTTTTTATCGCGAGCGAGGCGATAGAAGGAATCGCGTTGAGCACGGAGCATGGTACGCAGGCGCGTGATCATTTCCATTGGTAAGTAACCGCCGACGACACCAGCCTTTGGCACGAATCGCAGGTCGATCTCATTCGGCCCTGGATTGAGAGGATCCTTTGCATCTGTAATTTTCTTGGCATCTTCGGTCAAAGCGATGCGAGCGATTTCGACTTCATTGAGGATATTAGGTTCGGTAATGGACAAATCGACGACAGCTTTTTCCTGAATACGACGATGACCTTTGAAATCGAGATTTTCCTTATAGGCGATGAAATCGGTAAATTCTTCGACGTATTTGAGGACGACATAAACGGTCAAGGGGAGTTTGAAATCGCTTTTATTGATCGTTTTGATTTCGGTTTCATAAAGCAACATATCGTTACCCTGTCCATCGAGTGCGTAACCAGGCGCGATCTCAATAGACATATCAGCGCGCCCACGTGCATGGACGGCCAATTCCTGGCGATAGCCTGGAACGACGCCAGCCCCGTGGAAGCAACGGTTATGGAGCTTATGTTTTTCGACGTGATAAAGTTCGGCATCGTTCCAATCTTTTGTTGTTGTTACGAAACCTTTAAAAAAGTTAATTCGCTTGAATCCTTGGTCTTCAGACATTCTTATCACCTGACTCGTTGGCCGCTATCAAAGGAGCGGAAATTATGCGGAATTCGATAAACGGAAAATGGATGTAGCGTAAAGTTTAGTGCATGCCGCTCTGGATGTGCACCGAAGCGGCGCTACACGCTTATTCTTCACCGGGCAAGCGTTCGACCTCAGCTTCGCCGAGATCCACGATTTCTTCACCGGAACCGATCACGTAACCTTCTTCTTCGTCACCGACCATGAGCTGGAATTCGGAGAGCGCCACGCGTTTACCTTTGAAGCGCAGGTAATACATCGTATGCGCCGGTTTTTCGGCACGAATGATCTCGTGAATTTTGACGATCATCTGTTCCGAAAGCTCTTCCGGCTCGAGGGGCAGATCGACGATAAAGCAGTGGGATCGGTTGACCACTGGGAAAATGACGGAATCGAAATCCATCGTCGAATGGACATCAATCTGGAAGCCATTAAACGGCCAGGCATTTTCGATAATTTCCGGCTCCACGCCGACGAAGATGGAAAGGAAGAGCTTTAATCCTTTGACGGTACCGCGAATACGGTAATAATCGACGGCGCGACGAAGGAGATAACGTTTTTTCTCTTCCGGCCAATCCTCGTCGAGGACAAAGCCAACCCAGCTTGCGAGCCAAGGAAGAAAATCTTCCGGCGTATCATAGGGGCGGAAAAGGTTATGGATATTGTCGATCTTATCGGACACACTGTCAAAGATGTGACGGAAAATCCATAGAAAATCGCGGACATGGGTGTGCCCCTCATAGACGCTCGTTCTAAAAATTCCGGGGAGAAAATCGCAGAAAGAGCGTTGGGACACATGAAGCGTTACGATGGTATCGGCATCCACAATCTGTCCTTTTGGCGGATCCTGACTGAGGACCATGAGGTGTTCACCGTAACTTTCCTCATAATAAATCTCAGGCTTCGGAAAACCATTGAGGACGAGGAACGCCGAGGCATCGGCGGCCCGCAGTCCTTCGAGGTCTGGAACGCTGAGTTTGCGTTTGGTTTGTTCGCGCATGGCTTACTCCAATTCCCGAAAAGTTACACGATTCTGTCGCGTGTTTTTTCGGTAATATCGACGTTGACGAGATACGGAAGGCCTTTTGTCGAAAGCTTAATCACATCGACATACGTGCCACGATCCTCATTGAGAATCTGCACACGGTCAACGAAGTCCACGCCATCGACCTGTTCAACGATATGATAGAGATCGACTTTGTAAACGCTTCGTCCAAAGACCCAGCCCTGTCCGTCACGTCCACCCACGACAGGATGGAGGAATTTGCGGAGGGCAAGTTCGATATCGCGTTTGAGACGTTCGCTCGACCCTGTTGTCGAACGAATGATCTCGATATTAATGCTCAATTCGACATACTGCGGACGCTCGACATTGACCTTCACCGTCACGAGGCGGCGTTCATCAAGATAATTCTTAACGCGTCGAATCAATTCGTTGGAAGGCACGAGTTTAAGTTTGTAATCCCGTTTGTTCATATCGAACTTCGGCACGATGATCATACAGACCTCGCCCTCACGTTCCGTAGAAGGCAGGCATATCGCACGTGCGAGTGCATTCGAACTCTGGAGTGCGAGGACTTCAAAGTCTTCCTTCGTGACAGCACGATATCGGCTCTTGATGACATAGGGGCCACGCTGTTTCAAGGCATCGAGCGTTTCGACATCGGAACCACCCTGAGCATTATAGAAGTTGGAAACGCCATCAATATAGGCGATTGCCTGACGAATTGTCGTTGCCTGATTTGGGCCGATATTGCCGCGTGCGCCACCACCCACGCAATAATGCGTAGCGCGAATATTTTGATCGAGGAAAGGCGGCATCATGCCACGCGTACCGTCGCCGAAAGAAATGCGTCCCGACAACCGGTCAATTCTATAATGACGGCTGCGCGAATTCGAGGCATAGAAACTATCTACACATTGCCAACGCACCCAGAAACCGTCACCCCGTTTGTCAACTTCGAAAAATTTCTCTGAGCCGTACAACGTTTCGAGTTCTTTCATTTCATCATCACGCGGACGCTCTTTTTCACGCACCCAGATGATCTCGCCTTCAAGAACAGGCGCATTGAGAAGCTCAAACGTCTGATTCGGCGTACCACGCCCTGTGCCGATCATCTCAAAATTGATCGTGCGGCGGTTCACAGCCTGAACGGTATTAAACATGATGTGGTCGATGCGCGGAAGTTCTTCGTAACCACCCATGACGAGACGGACGCGGATCCAGAAAAGATTCTCGCCAAATTTTCGCGTGGGTGCCATATCTTTAGGACCGAGGAACATCACGTAACCGCTTTCCGTAAAGGCACGCGTCTCATCAATGACGCCAAGATCACGCCAGTTCTTGCCATCCCAGTACTCCCATACGATCTTCTTATTGCCGTAATAGAGTTCTTCCATCTTACGGTAATACGCTTTCAGGAAGCGTTCATCGCTCTTATCACGCTCAAAGTGCGCTGCAGAATTGTCAGGCGTATGGAAATAAATCTGAATCTGTTCGTTCGGGAACGGACCATTCATACCGAGATACATCGACGGATTTTCATCAGGAACAGGTTCAAAGACCTGAACCTGGCCGAGATTATCGTCCACTGTATCGGTAATATCATTATAGCGGAAATCATTGTATGTCAAAACACGCGCCGGTGTGCGGCTGGCTTCCTCGTATTTGATACGAATCGTCTTGAGCTGAGGCGGACGAAGCGGTCTTTCGTCGAACCAAGCCCATTTATCGCCATCAAGCATGTACATACCCGGCTGACCGTAATCGCCTTTCTGGATGCGGACTCGAATCCAATACGTCTCCTGATCCATCACCTTGATTTTCGTCATATCCGAAGGAAGCGTGAAACTGACGGTTCCGTTGCGCGTAAAACAGAACGTCGAATCATCGAAATTGAGGCCGCGAAGTGCTTCTTCCACGCCCTTCGGATTGACCGTTCCAATGTGTTGCCACTGTTTGCCGTCATAATATTCCCAGACCAACTGAAGATCGCTCGACGGATTCAGGCCACTCACTTTCACGGCATCTGAAAGTTCAAAATCGATGCGGATCTTGGCACCAGGATGTCCAAAAAGTTCCTCGTTTCCAATATAAAATGCACATTCAGCCGCAGGTTCTTTGTGGAACGGATAGAACGGTTTCGTCAACTCGACGGGCAACAGATCATCGGTACTCGTCAGCGTCGCTGCAAATTCAGGCATGACACCTTCGCCGAGAATCTCAATGCGCATCTGAATACGCTCGACATTCGTCATTTCGGGTTTCTGCGGTACGTTGACGAGACGGCCACGGAGCCAGAATCCCTCTTCTTCATTGATCGTACACTGTTCCCAGCCATCGACACCATTAAATGCCATCCAACCCACAGGCAGCTCCTGCGTCGATTGCTCAAGCTCGCGCCAACGATGACCGTTCCAATACTCCCATTCGCAAAGCGTCGGGAAATCCGTATCCGGGCTGTCCGGCGTCTCAACACCCAAAATTAAAAGCGCTTCTTCATTGAGTGCTTCAAGGTGCTCGTCGCGTATATAAAGGTAACGCTCAATACGCTGACATCCCATAAACGCTTCAAAGGACTGATTCGGACGACCATAAATATACGGCGTATTGTCCGCATAGACATCATGAAACTGAGAAAAACACCGTACGATTGACGTCGGAAGAACGACGAGATCCTTCAATGTCTCAAAAATAACCGGCGGTTCATCGTTTTTATAGTTCGTCGCAACACTCGTTCCCGCAGGAATAACCTGGAAATTGCGAGCACCAGGAACAAGGCTAAATGTCAGATCAACACTCGCAGGATGCGGCGGCTGAAGCTCTATGCCCATTAAATCCAAAAATGCAAGGTAGTTCTTATCTGCCACGCGGTTGAGACGATAAAGCAATATCTCTATCAACCAGGCAAACAATTCAATCAGCGTAATGCCTGGATCTGACGCATTATGATTCGTCCATTCCGGGCAATATTTCGGAATAAGGTCTATCGCCTCACGTACAAGATCGTCCCACTTACGATCATCCAGTTTCGGTAATGGAATCATGCTTCTCCCTCTTTACGAAGATAAAATGGATAGACCAGATTGGCCGTCGTGTTGGTCTTTCGTATTACATACGTTATCGAAACATTCATGCGTGTTGGCTCATCAATATCAGGTGCCGCTTTCACTTCTACATCTGCTACCCTGGGCTCAAATGCCAAAAGTGATTTCTTCACCTCATACTCGATCTTTGCCGCCGTCAACATCGTGTTCGGTTCAAACATTATATCATGTATGGCACAGCCAAAGTCCGGCCTGTAAAGCCTTTCTCCAGGTGCCGTCCCCAATATGAGCATCATGCTCTGCCGAATGTTCGCATCTTCATCGCTGACTTCTGTACCGCCGAGCACATCAATCTGCATCGGAAACGCAAAACCGGTTCCTACTATACTTCTCTTGGCCATGTTTCATCCTGTTGCTGCGGAACTAAAACGCATTCTGGCCTTCAATCCAGCGCCCACATTCCGTACATTTGATCTCAATACTCGGACCTTCCGTGTTTACTTCTATCGCCTTTTTCCCACAAAATGGGCACACAAGACCATCCGTTCGCCCACATACCACATCGTCAAGTATGTCCTGCCAATCAGCAAGCTCATCGTAGTCGTAGTCAGACATAGCCAAACCTCCTGTTATCCACTCACAAAAGACCTGCGAAAACTTCCGTTCTCAGAGTTTCTCATGGAATGTTTCGTTTCATCCCAATGATGCTCATACACCATGATTCTTACAGAGATACCACATATCGGATAGATTTTGCGAAAGAATTAAACACGCTTTCATCTTTCTACCCATTTTCTCCAAAATTCTTGACGAAAATATGGATAAAAGTAGATTGCTACCGTTTTTGACCACGCAAGGAGGTTACGTTCCATGGCAAAACATAGACAGGAAAAAGTTTCTCACGAATTATTGCGCGTCCTCGCAACCGCGCTTCTACAAGATGTCAAAGACCCTCGCCTCGCAGCCGTTACGCTCACTGGCGTCCACGTCTCTGCTGACCTGCAAATCGCACATATCAACTGGCTCTGCGACAAAAAATTATCGCGCAATGACATCACCACAGGACTCGAAAAAGCGACGCCTTTCCTCCGCTCCATCGTCGGAGAAAAACTCGCGCTCAGACGCGTCCCTAACCTCATCTTCCATTACGATGACGCTTACGAAACCGGCGAACACATGAGCCAACTCCTCGCAACACTCAGACAAAATGGTGAAATGGGAGCCGATGAATAATGTTCGATAGACTCGCACATCTTCAAAAAAATTTGCCGAAAATGGTCGAGATCATCCGCGGTTCGCAAAATGTCCTCGTCGCGGCACACTGCCGACCAGACGGCGATGCCGCAGGCTCCGAACTCGCGATGGGCCTCATTCTCAAAGCTCTCGGAAAAAATGTGACCGTCTACAATTTCGATCCCATCCCCGAAACTTTCTTGTTCCTGCAAGGCGCAAACGACGTCGTACACACGGTCTCTCCGCAAGATTACGATCTTCTTATCGTCGTCGATTGCGGCGACGCTTCTCTCATCGGCAAAAAATTCCCATACAACGATTTTAAATGCAAACGCGTTTTCATCGATCACCACAGCATGCCTTACGAAAATTGTGACCTCAATCTCCACGATGCACAGGCTTCCGCTGCCGGCGAAATCATCTTCCATCTCATGAACGCGCTCGACGTCAAACTCACAATACCAATTGCCGAGGCGCTTTATACGTCCATTATTACGGATACGGGCTCATACAGATATTCTTCAACGACGCCTGATGCCATGAAAATTAGTGCTTGCCTCCTCGAAACTGGCATCGATGTCTGGAACATTTGCTCCAATATCTACGAAAATAATCCCGTCGAAAAAATTCGACTCCTCGCGCTCGTCCTACAATCCCTCTGGCTCTCCAATGACGGAAAAATCGCATGCCTCCACGCCACACGCGATATGCTCAGAGCATGTCATTGCTCCGGTGCCATGACAGACGGCTTCATCAATTATGCACGAAGCATACACGGCGTCGAAGTCAGCATCTTCCTCACACAACTTGAAGACACTCACTTCCGCCTCAGCTTCCGTTCCCGCGGTAACTTCGACGTCTCCCGCATTGCTTCCTCACTCGGCGGGGGCGGTCACAAAAATGCCGCTGCATGCACCATCGACGGCACCATCGAAGAAATCAGACACCGCGTCGAAGAAATCGTCCATAACGCCATGGACAACACATGCGCCGCACATTAGCGTTACGACAGTAATGACGTTCCATGGTTATAAGTAAGGACGTTCCATGGGACGTCCATCCATCTATACATACTTATACACCTTGTGGGGGGGAAGTCTCCCCCTACGCAGCTATGGCGCGGCGTATTGAGCAAAGCGAGAAGCCGCGCCGCGTTGCGTATCGGCTTCGCCGATAGCAACGCCCCCATCTGCGCCATACGCTGCTACCCCCTCTGCGGGGGACACCCCCGCAACGCCCCCACAAACAGCTCTCCGCACAAGATGGATATTTCCGTAAGGACGTTTTATAGCACGTCCTTAGGCATCCTGATCATGGTTCAACGCGCTAGTAAATTGTGAACGTACAATATTGTGAGCACCCCGTCGTTCCAGGAATGGCAGGATCACAATCCTCGCCATATTGCGTCTGAAGCACGCCGTCGCCACAACGCTCACCGTACTTACATGACTTGGAACAAACGTTATACGTGTTATCTGCATTGCGATCGCCATCATCACATTCCTCGTCGTGATCCGTATCGATGTTGCCATCACCGCACTTCGGAGGTTCGTAAGCACAACCAAGACCACAACCATTATACGAACCATCGTTCTTTCCATCATCACAGGCTTCGCCAAGAGACGGGGTCACAATGCCATCACCGCAATATGGGCGTTTGCACTGCGTTGTACACGTATCGTCGTTCGAGTTGTTGGCATCATCGCATTCTTCACCATTGGCCGTATCGACAATGCCATCGCCACAGCCTGTGATGCGGCATGTCTCAAGACAATTGGAACCTGCCGTACCGTTGACACCACGGCCATCATCACATTGTTCGTGATCATCAATCTCGCCATTACCACACGTGTCGGGATCGAGTTTACATTGTTTGCACCACGATTCCGTCGTATCGCATTGTTCGCCCTTTTCAACTTTTCCGTTGCCACAAAATGCCTGAAGTTTGCACGTGCTGCTGCAACCCTTCTGTTTTTGAAGTTCCACATCGGTGTCAATGCCAACGTAGTCACATTCTTCATCGCCACGAATGATGCCGTCACCACAGATGGCGTCACACGTACTCGTGCCCATTGCCACAAATCCCGCCAAAGTCAATCGGAAGCTCGAGCCACCTGTACAACGCTCAGCATGAAACATATCAATCGGATAAATGCCGCCAGGATACATGTGGAATTGTTCACGCGCGACTTCCTCTGTCAATACGATTTCTTTCTTCCATTGCGGATGAATGCCACCGACATCGACGCCCAGTTTTTTGTTGAAAAAGACCCAGACATCATCATCACCATCGAAGATAAGGTGTTCACCGCCATTGAATTTGAAATACGTCTGGAAATGCGATGAAAACTCCCCATTATGCTTATTACCTTCAGAATCATTGCCATATCCTAGTCCATCAATGGGATAAAAAGCCGAATCCTGATAACAATAAGTACCTGGTGCTTTGACGCTCGCATCACAACGGGCTTCCGTCAAACGAATCGTCGCTTTGATCGTTTTATTGATACCTTCAACATCTTTGAACCACCATTTGAAAACGGATGGACATGTATAAAGTCCCGGACAGGAATAGGGGCAGTTATCGAAATATCTATCCACCAAGCTCATCATCGCTGGCGGTGCCAGTTCGGGAAGACCATCACGACCGAGGTCTTCCAAAACCGCCTTTTCACAATGCGCCCCCGGGCAATAACCACGAAAATCAGGAATCGGCTTGCCGACAACGAGCCCCGAAAGACTGCAGTTGTTCGGCTTCCTAAATGACGTATCATTATAGTAGGTATAACGATAACTTGCACCATCACCACCCGTACATTCCGACGGAAGCGCATTAAAAATTTCCTGGGAAACATAACCATCCCCAGTGCCGGATCGTTGATAATTCCTAAAGTCGTGATAGACAATCGGTAGATTCAATTCACCCGGGGTTGAGGCAATCTTGACATCACACGTATAACCCGTTTCTTTTTTGCAACGCGATGAACAACCATCACCATTGACGAGATTGCCATCATCACATTCTTCAACGCCTGGAATGACAAGGCCATCACCACATACTGGCGTACAACCAAAATCATTACATTCGTAAATCGGTTCTATTTCACAAATCGGGCTGCAGCCATCACCAGCATTAAGATTGTTATCGTCGCATTCTTCGCCTTTTTCAAGAATACCGTTGCCACATTCCCCCTTGATACAAGCCTCGCCTAACGTTGGACAACGCCACCCCGTCTCGATTTGACAAACAGAATTACAGCCATCCCCCGAAGACGTATTACCGTCCTCGCAATTTTCCGCTCCCTGAAGTATCCCGTCTCCGCATTTGGCCGTCTCTTTACACGGTTCGCCAGCAATCAGACACTCCCACCCTGTCTCAATTTGACAAACAGAATTACAGCCATCCCCCGACTGCAAATTACCATCATCACACGTTTCATCGCCCGTCACTCGGCTGTCACTGCAAACATCCTTGTGACATGCCTCGCCCGGCTTGTCACAGTACCAATCCTGCTCACGTTTGCAACGCGATGAACAACCGTCCTCATCCCGCGTATTGCCATCGTCACATTCTTCCGAACCTGCCTTGATACCGTCACCGCAAGCTCGTGCCACCAATTCGCCGTTATCATCAAAAATATAGCCGCTTTCAATCTGGCAGTTAGCGGAACACCCGTCGCCTGGTTCCTTATTGCCATCATCACATTTCTCACCACTGATGGCTTCCAAAATGCCATTTCCACATGAAATCACACACTTCGAAGGCATCTCGGTATTGTCACAAATATACCCATGCTCAACGAAACATAGTTTCGAACAGCCATCGCCATTATCGCGGTTACCATCATCACATTCTTCACCAGGATCACGTTCTTTGTTACCGCATTTAATCGGTTCACAAAGGCTCTTGCCCTCCGCATCCTGTTGGCGACAATCAAAACCTTCTTCCACCTGGCACGTGGCAGAACAGCCATCACCAGATACCGCATTGCCATCATCACACGTTTCCTGATGCGACACCTTGCCATCACCACAATAATTCACGCGTTTACACGTCCTCGAACAGCCATTGTACGCATCCGGTGTCCCAAAAATGCCCTCATCACACTCTTCACCATTCGCAATGGATATAGCATCATCCGAAATACCATCACCACAGTAAAGAGGCCGCTCGCACCACGACGTACATAGGACGAGGGCTTCATCTGGACTGGGCGTATATTCAACGGTATCATCGCCATAATCACACTCTTCGCCCGAATCCTGGGTGCCATTACCACACTTATTCAGGTGACAACGCTGACCTGGTTTATCACAAACATAGCCTCTTTCTATGCGACAATCCGAACTGCAACCATCATCTGATCGCGGATTTCCATCATCACATTCTTCGCCATCTTCCCGTGCAAGGATGCCATCACCACAATGGCGTTTCTTCGTACATGCGCCACCCGTCGGCGGACAATCGTATCCAGCTTCTACATGGCAGTCCGCATCACATCCATCACCATTCTGTCTGCTGCCATCGTCACACGTTTCTTCGCCCTCAACGACGCTGTTACCACACTTGGCTTCGACATTGGTCTTGATGCATTTGCCTCCCTTCGGCGGACACTGATAGCCATCTTCCACTTGGCACTGAGCACTACAACCATCGCCTGATGCCACATCGCCATCATCACATGATTCTCCTGCTTCAACCTCACCATTGCCACAAACGGCTTTTGACACATCACCTTCTTTGGTACACGCTCCCCCCTTCGGTGGACACACATATCCTGCTTCTATGGTCAAACAATCTTCTGAACAACCGTCGCCTGATTGTGTGTTTCCATCATCACACCGTTCTGTTTGGGTTACGCTACGGTCACCACATCGGTCAGCATTCGGAACACTGCTATCCTCCGAACAACCCGAAACCATCCATAATGTTACGATTAAAATTGATGAAAGAAATGCTCGCTGCGTCATAGTCTTCTCGTCTGCTAAGGGAAACGATAAAATACTCTTCGGATCCATATTCTATATGGGTGCTCACAACACGTGTGAACACCTACCCTGTACCTTGCCTCGGGTTATAAAAATAAAACCACGGTCAAGAACCTACCCCCCGCAGATGATATAGCATATATTCTCGCTTTATAAACCCATGGTGATCGAATTTATAACAATATTCAAACGTCTCTGATAAACGTAAGGACGTTCCGTGGAACGTCTCTGATAAACGTAAAGACGTTCCGTGGAACGTCTCTGATAAGTCTCTGATAAACGTAAAGACGTTCCGTGGAACGTCTCTGATAAGTTCCGTGGAACGTCTCTGATAAACGTAAAGACGTTCCGTGGAACGTCTCTGATAAGTTCCGTGGAACGTCTCTGATAAACGTAAAGACGTTCCGTGGAACGTCCCTCCTGATAGTAAAGACGTTCCGTGGAACGTCTCTGATAAACGTAAAGACGTTCCGTGGAACGTCTCTGATAAGTCTCTGATAAACACAAAGACTTAATTGGCTGCTTTCTGCGAAGAATCAACCATACCGGATCCAGCTGCAACAGCCATACCAATCAAGGCATCCACCTGTTCATTGTCCAAATCAATGGCACCTTTAAGATCAGATTTCGCAGAAGAAATCTTAATGGCAGAGGCGAGGAAGCCAAGACCAATCTCTTTAAGCTGAGGATCGGAAAGGAATGTACCAAGCGTTGAGCTGAGAATAGCGGAACCATTGGATGCTGCAGCTTCGGATTTCATTTTGGCAACGAGACGAAGCGCAAGACCTTTTGCAAGGTTGAGCGAGAAAGTGCCACTTTCGATTTCATCAGCTCTAAAGGATTTGCCATCTTCTCCATCGAGAACGACATCCTTCAGGCTCTTGAGATGTTTTGCAGTCAGAATATAGGCTCCCCAAACATCATTCTTCTTGTCGGCTGCCTGATACTGTTTATAAAGAGCTGCATTCTTTTTGATCGGCTTCGCTGCTTTGCCTGCTTTGTTCGATGCCGCGATCGCTTTAACTTCGCGTTCACTACCAATCGCTATCCGCTTGTCATCAATCACGGTCATCCACTCGTTCTCACGCTTGTGAATATAATAGACGATCTTGTCTGCTTCAACGCGGCTATAAGCACTCTCGGGCTTCGCACTGTCAGCTTCAAGCGCAGCTACAGCATTCGCAAGACTCTTTTTGAACTCAAGAATAACGACGTGCTCTTTTTTCTCTATATCCGACGGAAATGCAATGATCATCTGATCAATATCTTTCTCAGCATCAAGGCTCGCATCCAATTCCGTGAACTTATTCTGGACAGAAACTGCACCACCCTTGATTGAAGGATCTTCCGCAATCTTCTTATACAAAGATCGTGTCGCCAGATTGTCCACATCAACGCCAGCAACAGCAATGTAATCGCCTGAAAACAAATCGATTGATTCCACGTCTTTGGCAAATGAAGCGCTCGAAAAAGCAAGGGAAAGGGCGAGAATACCAGCTACGATTGAATGTTTCATTGACATGCTCCTTATGTGTTCTTCAGATCCATGATTTGAATCGTTTTTATAATGTTGTTGATTATCCGCTGTCAGCGGCTGTGATCGAGTGCTTGGCGTCTCCCAATCACATAAAAATTATTTGCAAGTTATATGCCAAGATTAAATGCATTCACCAAGCATTAAATTGCTTTGCGTGCAAATTTCAGCTCACATTTGTTCCAAAACTTCGGCGAATCACCACGGTTCTCACGGCCAATAAAAACGCTTCTGATGACACACCGCTTTGCCTATTGCTGTGAACATAATGAATGAGCCCCCCCCCCTCTCTTTTGGCGAGACGTGAGGCCTGAAACAACATTCTCATTAACCACGTCCATAACAATAGACATAATTCGATATGACGCGACATGGCTATGGATCAAGCGCACGTTTTCACGACAGCTGCCTTGACTTTGCTAGCTACAAACTGTCCCAACGCGTCGCCTGCGCTGCCTTGCTCGCTTCAACAACAGCTGCTAAATGTTCGTCCTCAAGCGCTCGAAGTGCGGCAAGCTGTACCCAGTATTTCTCAATCATCCCAGGAAGATACTTGCCTTCAATAAAACGCGCTGGCGTCGTGTATTGAATCACAGGCGCAGTCAACCCCTCACCGCGCATATACGCGCTGATCTTCTCAGGAATTCCCGACAAAATTCCCCACACCTTGGCATTGCCCTCAAGCGTTTTCCCAGTCTGCGAAAGGCTCACTTCCTTGCCCCACCAAATCTCCAGGTCAGCAAGAAGCGCCCTTTGAATGTCACTTGCCAAGGCTTCTCCAAACTCGGCAATGCGAACCTTAAATGCTCGAAGCTCTTCATCGCTCTTCGATTGCGCAAACGCAAGATCTTCAATAAAAGCACCTCTCACCTGACGAAGAACAAAATTCGGAAGATCACCACTTATAATCCCACAAATACTTTCAATCTGCGGTTTAAGTTGCTGCCTCGCCGCTTCTATCTCATGCTCTAATGTTTCAAGAGTATCATGCTCACTCATGCTAAACCTCTTTGTTTCTGCCAGATAAATTGATCCCTCCAATTCTAACAAGGATCACTGAATTTCTCGGCACAAGCTTACCCTAACTGTGTTAAAATAACACGCGCTTTCGTCATGTACGCGCAAACATGACGGTTTATCTTAACATATTAACTTCTTTTTCGCACGCCACGAGTACAGATATGCTGCTGACTATCGGAATCGAACCCGATCTCAAACTCGCCGAACGCCTCACATTCATACAGGAAGACCTCGGCAAAATTATTGATGCACGCCACGCACGCGTCCGCTGGACACGACCGGAATGGCTCTACTTCCCCATCAAATACATGGGTATGCAAGACGACAACGATATTCCGGAAATCTGTCGCATGATTGAAACAGTCACGCGGCGCTTCGCTCCTTTCACCATCTCAACCGCTGGCATCGAAGCTTGGCCAGACCCAACTTGCCCACGCCTCATCTCCGTTTCCATGCAACAAGGACTCGACGAACTCCTCGCCTTGAGACAAAATATCGAAGAAGCTTTTGCCATGAGCCAACACCGAAGTGACCCCCGACCCTTCCGGCCCACCATTACACTCGGACGCATCAGCACACCTCAGGAACGCATTGATCTCACGGACTGCATCGAGGCCATCGGAAACCTCAACTTCGGTGTCTCAAATATCACCGAGGTCATTCTATATGGCGCCGATTTGCTCTACTCAGGACCAGAATATTCCGTCGTTTCCCGTCATCGCTTAAGCCTCAACAATCAGAACGCGCAAACCACACTACAGGCTTAATAACGCTGCCGTTCGAAAAACAACCACTTGTCACACAATTGCCTCTTTTTATGGGGCGCGGCTATTCCGCAACAAAGTCGTGCTTACACACGCCTTCGTCGCGGAATACGCCTTGCAATTCGGGCTATTGGCTTTGCCAATACGCCCGATGCGCTCTGGCTATCGGCTTACAGCCGATACGCCACGCGTAGGGCGGCACTGCGTGGCCGCCCATACGCCGCTATTGGCTACGCCAATACGCGGCGTTTTGCTATCGCGCACATCAATACATTTCGCTCGCCATTTCGCGTTTGGCAAGTTATGGTGAGCACAGGGGCGCAAAGGATAATCCCCCTGTCAGAGATGATGGAGGTACAGCATGGGAATCTATGTCAATCCAGACGAAGCATTGTTGAAAAGGGCTGTCAATTCGAGGGTTTATGTCGATAAATCGATGATTCTACACGAACTAAACCTGTTGTTGAACTCGGAAGACAGCTTTGTCTGTGTGGCGAGACCGCGCCGCTTTGGCAAGTCTATGGCCGGCAATATGATTGCTGCTTACTACAGCAAAAAGGCCAACTCGCGCCCGATTCTCGAAAAGCTCAAGATTGCACAAAGTCCCGATTTTGAGACATATTTGAATGCATACAACGTCATCCATATCGACGTAAATGGATTTTTCTCGAATGCGAATCGCAAAAAAAACGTCGTGCCGCTGTTCACAACCAAGGTTCGAGAGGAATTTATGGAAGAATTTCCAGACTTCGGTATTAGAAAATCGTACTCACTGAGTGATTGTATCGAAAAAGTGTATAAGAAAACTGGAGACAAATTCGTCGTGATTTTGGACGAATATGACGTGCTTGTGCGAGAAAAAGTCAAATCGTCGATATTTGATCCATATCTGGATTTTTTAAATGGCATGTTCAAGAATGCGAACCTCGCTCCCGCCTTTGCCCTCGTCTATTTGACCGGTGTTTTGCCCATCGTGCGCGATAAGATTCAGTCAAAGCTCAACCTGTTTACTGAATATGCCATGACGGATGCAAAGATGCTTACAGAGTTTGTGGGGTTTACAGAGGATGAAACGCGAGTGTTGTGCGAACAGTATCAGATGGATTTTGAGGAATGCAGGCGATGGTATGATGGCTATAAAATGAATTATCATGATAAAATGTTCGATTTGTATAATCCAAAATCTGTTGTTCAGGCAATGATTGACAAAAAGTTTGGCGATTACTGGACAAAAACAGGGTCTTATGATTCGATAAGATCTTATATATCGATGAATTTCGATGGCATTAAAGACGATGTCAAAGCCATGATTGCGGGGGGACGAATTGATGTCGTTGTTGATTATTATCTCAATACGATGACGGACTTTCACACCAAAGATGATGTATTTACTTATTTAATTCATCTTGGATATCTGGCTTATGATAGCATAAACAAACAATGTTATATTCCCAACAATGAAATTCGGTCAGAGTGGATCATTGCGATTGCAAATGATTCTGATTATGCAAAAGCTATTGAGATTGTAAACAATTCCAAAATATTATTGGACAAAACCGTCGAAGGCGATGCACAGGCCGTTGCAGATGCGTTGTCTGCGGCGCATGAACAGCTCATGAGCCGGCAAAGATACAATCATGAAGCCTGTCTGCAATGCGCGATTCGTTTTGCCTATTTCTATGCGACATCGCGATATACGATTATCAGCGAGTTGCCGGCAGGAAAAGGGTATGCCGACGTCGTGTTTATTCCCTATGTTCCCAACGTCCCCGCGATGATTGTCGAGCTCAAGCGCAATAGGACTACGGGCGCAGCCTTAGAACAAATCGAGAATAAACAATATTTCAACGTGATGGACAAATACCAAGGCGATTTATTGCTCGTCGCCATCAATTATGACGAAACGACGAACGAACATACGTGCGAGATAAAGCATTTTGTAAAATAGATGCGAACAAATCACCATTATCAAGGGTATGGAGACAGCGAGTGAATGGGTCTGCCCCACTTCGTCATTGCGGTATCATGCCTGAGATTGATCGCCATTGGGTTTATCAAAAATTTGTTTTATTGGAAGCATTTATCTCGTCTTTCAAGCCATACGATTATTGCGCCCGCGTATTTGCCGGTAGGCACGTGTCGTGACACGTGCCTGCAACGGCAGATAGTAGGCACGTGTCGTGACACGTGCCTGCAACGGCAGATAGTAGGCACGTGTCGTGACACGTGCCTGCAACGGCAGATAGTAGGCACGTGTCGTGACACGTGCCTGCAACGGCAGATAGCTTTCTGGAAAAATAAAT
>JAFOHE010000374.1 GCA_017421975.1 Pseudomonadota bacterium | reverse complement strand
GGCGTTGATGAAACTTGGTCGTTACGAGGAAGCCATTGCGATTGATCGTGCTGCAATTAATGGTGAGGACAGATTTGCGCGGTCAACGGCATATAATGATCTTTCTGCGATTGAGGATTCACAGCATCATTATCTTGGTGCGAATGAAATGGGGGCACGCGCAATAGAATTTACGCGCGGTAAGGATTGCGTCATCCTTATTAATCAGGCGCGTAACGAGATGTATTTTATCCGTTCGGAAGTGGCTTCAGAACTCGTACAACGCGCACTCAAGACAAAGGATAATTCCTGTCCAACGCCACCTGCACTCGATGCTGTTGATCCTTATCTCATGCGTGGTGAATTTCAAAAGGCGATTTCTGCGATGAAGCAGGCACGTCAAACGCCGATAACCAAACGTATGCGTGTTCAGACGGAGATGGCTGTTCGTACGACTCTCTCTGCCATGCTTATGAGTCTAGGCTTTTCGGATAAGGCCAAAACACTCATGAAAACGGTGATCAATGCTCCGGGTCGAATGGGCTATAATTCTATATCGATCGAACATCAGATTCTTACGAATAATATATTATATTATGAAATTTTGAAGGTGGATATCGAACGCCTCAAAAATAAAATTGTTTTGTATAAATATGGCCATCCAGGGTGGCTGTTTGATTCGGAAAAACGCAAGGAAGTTCGGAAAATGTATTCCGAGCTTGATGAGATGCGTCGCGAGAAATGGACTGCTACGCAGAAGGCGATACGCGCCATGCTTAATCCGGATAATATTCGGTCACTCGTGGTACCGTATTATGTTCTTTCACCGCTTTTTTATGATGCGATTGTTGAACTTGCAGGTCGCGGTACCATGCGATCCATTATTAAGATAGAGCGCGAAAATATTACGGAAGAAGAAATCAATTTATTTGAGCCTGCCTGGCAATCGGTAGAAGGTTATATCTTATGGCGAGAGGGCAAATATGAAAAAGCCCTTGAAGCCTTGAGTCGTGCTGATGCACGTTTTACGCGTGACCAGTTTTTGATGACGATGCTCAATTATGCTGTACGTGGTGCCAGCTTTGCCGAAATGGGAAAATATTCGGAAGCGTATGATGCATTTCGCCGAGTGATGCGCGATTATCCAGTCGTCATGCCGCAATATGGGATTCGATTGCCTGTGACGCTATCGGACAGTATAGTGTCGGCGTTGCGGCCAATGGCTGAAACCGTTATGGCACTTGATGTTTTCGAGCAACGTGAGGATTCTCCTTTTGTGATTGATGCGCGTCGTGAGGGTGATTGGCTCGTCATGTGTCTTAATGAAAAAGGGGGTACAAGGATCGCGTGTTCCTCCGTTATTCCGAAGGAATACGGCCTTGGAGACGGTGAAATAGCAGAAGATTGGATGGTGATGAACCAGTTTGTAAGAACGGTGTTTCAGACACGCGTCGATCTTTCTCAGGCAGATTTACATTCCCTCGACGGTTCACCGATTCGGACATCGGCGCGTGAGGCGTTGGATGGATTGGTATTTTAGTTGCGAAGTTTTGTATGAGGTAGAAAATGAAAAAATATCATGCCGAGTTATTTGCTGTTGCAGTTGTGTTGATGATGACCCGGACAGCATTTGCACAGGATATTATTGATCATACGCCGCTTCGTCAGCAGGGAGAAAGCGTCGAATGGGATAAAATCTCGATTCCGCCGAGTGATCCGTACACATTATCGTATTTACCGCCGCGTCCGAATAAGGTGCAGGATATTACGCAGGAAGATGCGTGCCTGAAGGCGGGTGGCAAATGGCTTGATAAGATTGCATACAATCAGGATTACGATCTCTATGGTTGTTCTGTTCATGGGAAAGCAGAAGGTTTGTGGCGTTTTGGAAGCCGAAAAATCATGAAAAGTGGGCATAAAGCGCTCAAGAAAAAAGCCGTCGAGACGCCTTCCATGACAGGATTTCCCGACGAAGCTCTCGGCGGATATGCTTGGTTTTTGAACGGCGAAGAAGAAGGGGAAATGGTTTTGTTTCATGAAGAAGGCAAATTCGTTTCCATGCTTCAGTCCTATCATCTGGGCAAGTTGGACGGCCCCGTCATGTCGTGGGATGAACGCGGGCAGCTCGTTTCTTTTAGCCATTATGAGAATGGGATGAGAGACGGACAGACGGCAGAATTGAATTCCAATGGTATGCCGGAGTATTATGGAAACTATGCTGAGGATAAGCCGTCTGGGGACTGGTATATTTTCAATCCACTTTTCGGAATGTTGCAATATATCAAACGTTATGATCGAAAAGTACCGAGTGAATTGTATGAGAAACTCGTTCGTTATGGCAATGTGGGGGATGATATTCGCATTGTGTGGGTTGAAGAATATGATTTTATGGCTCAAAAAAAGATCAAAGAAGGGTATCGCGTAGAAAAAACGTATGAAGACCCCGTGCATTCTGGGGATATGTACGATGTGC
>JAFOHE010000373.1 GCA_017421975.1 Pseudomonadota bacterium | reverse complement strand
TTGCCGGGGGCTACTCGCCCAAAGCCCTACGGGCTTTATATAATGCGTTATCTACAAACTTTGCGTGTATAGATAAAAACATACGAACAACTGGACTTGCATATTTCCACATCGTCATGTTTAGCTTGAGAATCCAGGTTATATGGGTTGATTTTGCTTTTACCCCCGGCGTTGCCGGCACGGTGTACGCAAAGTCGTCCGACAAACATTTAAGGGTGCATTCAAATAGGAATGCACCCTTAATCTTCATCGAATCTCATATCCATCCATATCTATAATGAACTTTTCTACTACAACGCGACCATAGGTCAGTCTTGTATGCCTTTCAATTATTCTATATCCACTTTTTAACAAGGAACGACGCAAATCTAAAGGAACACTCCGTTTATTATCTAGGCAAAATAGCGCATGGTTTAGCTGTGTTTCAAGTGGTTTGTGTGCCCATGAATTTCTTCGCACAGAACACACTTTATAACCTGATATGTTCGCACGATCAATGATGATACCCTTTCTTTGCAATCTTCCTTCAATATCCATTTTTCCGTAATAAACTCCCATCAATACTGCTGTATTGGTGGCTTTCTGCGAAGGTTCCATAGCCAAAACAAGTGTAAACGGTTTTTCTTGAGCGAGATTGATACTGTAGGACTGAAATTAACCCCTAACGATGTCGCAAAAGCATGTATTTTCTTTTTTGAAAGAGTACTCCCGTTCAAAGGATATGTGTAAAATGCTTTTGTTACGTTTGCTGTTTTATAGAAACGATAGCCAATATACCGATTACATAATGCTCCACAGGTCAACTCCTTGAGAGTGTAACCGATCAATATTTGAAGAGACGCGGCAACACCAAATCCCCACTCCTTTACACCTCTCAAGTAATATCGATCCATGTCACGATCAGCTTGCTTTGTAGAAATTATATTCATTGCTTGCTCCTCGCTCGAATCCTTTGGAAAAACTCATCCTGAGTTAGAGTATCGCCTGAAAGCATTTCTTGTTCTGCCTTATCCCATCGCCTTGAAAAGGACTGCTCAGAATCGTAGTCATCTTCACTGAGTTCAATTTCAACTTCTTTTGATAATGATTTGCGCGTAAGTTGAAATTCGTCCTTCCTGTCGTTCTTTTCTTTTCTGATCAATGCCATATCACCACCTCACTTCGTTTAAGGTCAACGGTGAGCACGACAACCATTGTCGCTATCACCACACGCTCTTATAGCACACTCTTTCTGACAGTCTCTCAAACAGCACCATGAAACAAAAAAGTCGCATGAATACTGTGTATAGTGCAACATCACGTAATTTCTGGCAATAAGTTCTGAGGTGCTTTCACGTTCTCTATACGTTGCTTTTCGACATCGAAGTAGTGTGAATCTTTTTCGATACCAATGAAATCTCGGTTAAGGTTCACACAGGCAACACCGGTTGTTCCGCTTCCCATGCAGTTATCTAGCACGATCATTCCCTCGTTCGTATAGGTCTTAATCAGATACTCACATAAGGCAACAGGCTTTTGGGTTGGATGCAATCCAACCTCTGTGTTAAATTTTTGAACAGATGATGGATAACGTTCCATTGGTCTTATTGTATGCCTGATGTTATGAAAACCATCACCATACAAATTAGTATTGGTATTATATTGCATTTTGTATTTGACACGCCCTTTTCCGCTTTCGGCACGTTCCTGCATAATAGGATTGTAAATAGGTTTTCCATAACAGAAAACAAATATAGATTCATGCTCACGCATCGGCTGATACTTCACACAAGCAAAGTTACTGCCTCGATTTTTCTGCCATATCCAGTCATGCTTGTAGGCTTTAAGATTGCTTGCAACGAGCTTTGCAGAAAATGGCATTGAACCAAACAAAACAATTGCCGCGTTCTCTTTGCACACACGTTTATATGCTGTCCACAAATCCTCAAATGGAATAACGCAATCCCATTTACAGGCTGTCATGCCATAGGGCAAGTCGCATAAAACCATGTCTATGCTGTGGTCTGGAAGCGATTTCATTACCTCTATGCAATCACCGTGATATAACTGCATTTTCACCTCAAAGTAAATCGCCGAAATTAGCGTAAATGCTTTGATATTGAGGCTTTCTATGCCACCATCTGAAACGCTTGGTTCAGAACGTCAACGCGATATTCCAAATCATTACGACAGTGCGTCCGTTTCATGCTCACAGTCATGCGCTTCTTGTCTTCATGCTTTCGCAATATACCGCATACTAGATGCCGAAATATCACGATATTTTGAGCGTGCCGTTTCTGCCGTGATTTGCAAACATCTTCTCCAAAAGTCCCGTCCAATACTGCGTGAAGTCCTGTCTCAATATGCCAGTGACCTCGCACCGTTTCAGAAGCCTCATGTGCCGTCATTGGCTTGCTCGAAATATAATACCTCGTATTCGTCGTTTCCTTGCCCGTTGTTTTCTGCTTCTGATACGATTGTACTTCAATAATGCAACGAATATGTTTCCAGTTATCATGCAAATAAAACGGCAAATCACTTGAAATAACGCGACATTCACGCCTCTCAATGCGACCGTGACCACCCTTATTATCAACATAGGTATGTATTTCTTCGGACGTAGCTTTCTCAAAGTGAGAAATAATGCCTCGTTTCAATGACGGCTGATTGTCTTTTACTTGCAAGCAATAATCACCACCTTGAGCGACAATCTGATTTGCCAATACAGCATTACAGAATCCAGCATCGCCTGTAATGACTTTGTTTTTGAGGTCTAGTTCCGAAAGCATATCCATTGCAGACTTCATCTCGCCGCCTTTATCAGCCATTATTGACTGGCGAACGACTTGAAACGCCTCGGAATCGAATATCGACACGACGTGAACGCGGTTCTTTTGTGCTTCTTTTTGGTTTGTTTCCCAGTCTTTAACCCTAACCGTCCCATTCACGGTTTTGCCGTCTATGGCAAGTCTATTGGAAAACACAGGGTAACACACGTTAATCCATTGCATGAAAAGACTTTCAATGGATTCTACCGATAGTGCACCAATAACACGCATGAATGTATCATGCGAGGGAATGCCGTGAGGCAAATCCATTATCTGTTTGAGCGGTTCATTTTCGCTTTTAGCCCAATCTTCAATACGTACAAAGTCATTTTGGTCACATAGCAGGGCGAGTACAAATATGGTCAAAATGATGTCAATTTTATGACGTACGCCACGCTTTGCGCGAGTATCGGGCACAGTAGAGGCGAGACAAAGCAGAACGGATACATTCTGTTTGTAAGAATCGATGAGGTAAGACATCGCCGTATTCCATGATCGCCCCTTGTTATGTTCAAGGTTATATCATGAAAGTAGGCGCGACCTAAAGCATAGCACCATAAAAACTGGCTATTTTTCTAGGGATTTTCGACTTTGCGTACGCCGTGCGTTTGATCCCCATCCAATAGTAGTCGATAGCCCGTGCATGTGCGCTTTGAGGCGTTCCATGGAACGCCTCAAAGTGCACATGCACAAAAAATGCTCGCCATACGATTCAATGCGAGTTATGGTGCAAAGAACAATGTGGCGATGGTGATATATCGCTGCAGCGTGTTTCGCATCTCACGAAGGAGACTGGCATGGAAGAGCGCAAATTTCCGATTGGTATTCAGACGTTTGAAAAAGTTCGCGACGATGGTTATGTATATGTGGATAAAACATCTCAGATTTATCGGTTGACGCATGGTACATCCATTTACCATTTTTTGTCACGTCCACGGCGGTTTGGCAAGAGCCTGCTCATTTCGACGCTCGAATCGTATTTTGCGGGACGCAAAGACCTTTTTGAAGGGTTGGCGATTGCGGAGCTGGAGAAGGAATGGAAATCGTATCCGGTGCTGCATCTCGATTTGACTGGGGTGAATTATCACAAACCGGATGCGCTGGAAAACACGCTGAATTTGTCACTTTGTGATTGGGAAGACCGTTTCGGTTCCCGAGCTGCCGAAAAGGAATTGGGCGACCGGTTAATGGGCGTGATACGGCGTGCATTTGAACAAAATGGGACACCTGTCGTCCTTCTCGTCGATGAATATGAAAAACCGATTTTGGATACGATTGG
>JAFOHE010000372.1 GCA_017421975.1 Pseudomonadota bacterium | reverse complement strand
CCTGTTCGCATTGCCCTCGTGACGGATCTGCATTCCTGTGACTACGGAGAAGGTATGCGTGATCTTTTAGATGCCCTGGATGCGCAAGCTCCGGATCTTGTTTTGCTCGGTGGAGATATCTTTGACGACGAACTGCCAGACGACAATACAATTTTATTTCTCAAAGGCATCCGTGGTCGCTATCCGAGTTACTATGTAACCGGGAATCACGAATACAGAAGTGGCCCGGAAGGTTTTGCCCGGCAGATGGGCATTCTAAAACAGTACGAAATTGTTCGCCTCAGCGGCGAGATGACCACAGTAAGTATAAAGGGTATGCGGATCAACATCGGAGGTGTGGATGATGCGTTTGCATGGCGTGATGCTGTAGGCGATCTGGAACACACGACTGGCGAATATCTAAAGCAAGTGTCGCAAGTCGCGGCCCAGCCCAGAGATGGGGCGTACACCATTCTGTTGGCCCATCGACCGGAGTTTTTGGAGGAATATAGTCAATATCATTTTGACCTGGTGCTGGCCGGTCACACGCATGGCGGAATTTGGCGCATTCCAGGAATTCTCAACGGGCTTTATGCAAACGGGCTTTATCCTGAAGGGCATGAAGCACCCAATCATGGATTGTTTCCTGCTTTAGCCGGTGGCCTGTATTCGCGGAATGGTACAACGATGATCGTGAGTCGCGGACTGGCGCGGGAATCCACGCGAGTGCCGAGAATATATAATCGTCCGGAGTTGGTGATCATCGATTTGATGCCGGAATGATATCAAACTTTTGGCGTATCACGGAGCATCGGGTTATCTCGCCAAGATACGTTCGACCGAACGTCTCTGCTGGCTCGATACGACACGCGCATCGGGCTATGTGCCTAATCGCGCAGTGCGGACCACACTGCGCGATTGGCACATACCAGTACAGGGACAATTGCATTACAAAACAGCCTCAATGTGTGCGTTGATATACGAGTGAATAGCATCCAATTGAGAATGTACCCGCGCCGATTCCCGCAAGAATGAGATAGGTCGGGAGAATATCAATGAATGTGGCGCCTTCAAGAAACAGGCGGCGCAGAGAAGCAACACCCCATCTTACAGGATTGATAATCATCATTTTTTGCATGATATCCGGCATGCTTTCAACTGGAGTGGCCAGACCGGATAGCAAAGCAAAGATTACAGCGAAAAGGAAAACCCATATCATCGCCTGTTGGAGTGTTGAACAATGGACGGATATCAACAGACCGATTCCGACTGCGGCAAACAGAAAAAAGAAAATGAGAAGTACGAGAAGGGCATAATTGCTTTGATAGGGAACCTGAAACCAGAAAAGTATAAAACACAGTGAAAGACTGACCTGTATAATACCCACTATAATACCGGAGAGTGCTTTTGCAGCAAGCAATTCTCCCGTAGAATAGGGCGTTAGAAGCAGTTGGTCGAAAGTTCCGCCTTCGCGTTCTTTTGCAAAAGTCAGCGAAACGAGCAAAGTGACAATCATCAGTGAAAGCATGGCGAGCAATGCAGGAAGCATGAACCATTTGACATTAAAGGCAGGATTAAACCAGCCTCGTGAAGAGATTTGTATCTTTGTTCCCGTCTGAGGATAGATCTGCGCATTATAGGATTGAATAATGGCATTTGAATCGTTTAAAATTGTTCCCGCAGAGCTTGTATTTCTGCCATCGACAATGATCTGTACACTGGCTGGTTGACTGAGCGCGATATCCCTTGAGAAAGATTGTGGAATGACCAGTGCGGCTTTGATTTCGCGCCTGGCGAGTTTATTGCCCATATCATTTTCATTTTGAATATCTCGATGGAGAATAAATATAGGAGAGGCGTCAAATTTATCGATGAGCGATCTGGATTCCAGGCTGTGTGATTGGTCGAGTATTCCGAATGGAACGTCTTTTAAATCGGTTGTAGCAGCGTAGCCGAGCAAAAAGAGGGCTACGACAGGTGGAGCCAATGCAATAAACCTCGTTTTGGGATTCTTGAAGATCTGTAGTAATTCTTTTTTTAGCAGCGCAAGGAATCTGAACATGGTGAGCTCCGGGACGTGAGGGTTGCGGGGCGACAAGACGCCCCGCAGTGGGGGTAGGCACGTATTGGCGTTAGCCAATAGTGCCGTAGGGGGCGGCTGCCCCCACCATAAAAATCAGACTGAAATGCCCTGACTTTCTAGTTTTTTAGGATTCTTAATTCTGGCAACATTGAGAAAAAATAACGTCATAAATGACATAATTCCCAGGTTTTTAAAGATAATTTCAGGAACATTGCCGACGAGAAAAGTCGTTTGCAGAAAATCTACAAAGTATCTTCCGGGAAAAATATATGTAATGATTTGTATTGGAACCGGCATGCTTGAGATTTCGTATAAAAAACCAGATAACAAAAACGATGGCATAAAAGATGTGAGCATTGAAATTATACAAGATAAAAACTGGCTTTTGGTGACACTTGAAATGAGAAGTCCGAAAGACATTTGTAGTAATAGAAATATCGTTCCGCCCAATAATAGTATTAATATGCTGCCTCTGATAGGGACACCGAACAGAAATCGCGCCATTAACAGGGCTATTACCATGCCGATCATGCCAAGTATATAATTGTTAATCATTTTGGCGATAAGTAGTTCTGCGCTTGTCATGGGCGTAACAAACATTTGTTCCATATTGCCGTGTTCGTATTCTTTGGCCATCTGCAGAGCTGTGAGCATGCAGCCAATCATAGCCATAACGATAACGATGACGCCGGGAATCATATAATAAGCGCTATCATTTTTATCATTAAACCACATGCGGGACTGAACGCGGACGCCTGGAAGTGACGAGGTATCGACGTTGCCTTGTAATGCGGACATGAGAACACCTTTGATGTAGGCTTCGTGCATTTGACCGACGGAGGGATTGGAGGCGTTGACAGCGACAAGGGCGTTTAAATCGCGATCGGCAAAGTGTTTTTGTAGATTGTCCGGCAGAAAAAGGACAGCGTCCGCGTTGTGTTTTTGAACGGCGATTTCAGCATCGCGTGTATTTCGCATGAGGGTGACGTCGAAGAATTCGGAGTCCTGGAATCTCGAAATGACCTGGTCTCCAATGCTGGACGATTCGTGGGAAACAATCGCGAGTTTAATGCCGCGAACGTCTGTATTCATGCCGTAACCGAAGATGAGCAGCATCACGATGGGCAGTACGATGCCAATGACAAAGCTGGCGGGTTCGCGAAGGAGCTGCTTGCGTTCCTTGACGGCGAGTGCGCGGATACGTCGAAAATTCATGATGCAGTCTCCTTTTTTTGGATGATGTGAACAAAAGCTTCAGTGATGTCGTTCAGTGGTGCGCCTTTGGGTGTGCCTTGTCGGCGAATTTCAGTTACAGAGCCGGAAGCCACCGTTTTTCCGTCCTGCATGATGACCATGTGATCGCAGTAATCGGCTTCGTCCATGAAGTGAGTTGTAATGATGACGGCAACGCCTTTGTCTGCCAAATCGAGAATACGTCTCCAAAAATCGTATCGCGTAAGTGGATCGGCACCTGAAGTTGCCTCGTCCAGAAAGAGGATTTCCGGTTCATGCAGCAGGGCACATGCCATGCTCAGGCGTTGTTTGATGCCAAGAGGCAGGTCACCGGTTGGGGCATTTTGATAGTTTGCAAGCGCAAACTCGTGTATGGCCCAATGGATTCGGTCTTTTCTTTTGGCGCGTGACAAACCATAAGCGGCTCCAAAGAACTCGAGATTTTCTTTGACGGTCAGGTCGGCATAAAGTGAGAATTTCTGTGCCACAAAGCCGATTTTCTGACGGGCTTTGCCGGAAGCTGTATGTAGATTGATTCCACAGATTTCGACGTTGCCCGAAGTGACGGCATCCAGGCCGCACATCATCCTAAAAGTCGTTGTTTTTCCTGCGCCATTTGCACCGAGCAGGCCAAAGACTTCACCGCGTCTGACCTCGAAGTTGGTATGGTCTACGGCGGTAAATGTTCCGAATTTTTTGACGAGATTTGTTGCTTTGACAACGATTTCTGCATCCGGGGATAAAGGCGCTTTTCGCTTGAGAGGCAGTGGAATTGCGCCTGCGATAAGCATCTGAAAACCTTCGTCCAGTGTTGGATTGGGCTTGACGGTTTTGGCTTTTTCTATCAATGAGTCTTTGGCACCACTGGCAATGATTTGCCCCTGATAGAGAACGACGATTTCATCGCAATAATCGGCCTCATCCATATAAGACGTAGAAACAAACACTGTACTTTTGCGCTCATCGACGATCTTTCTGAGGATACCAAACAATTCCCGCCTGGAAATGATATCCACGCCAACTGTGGGCTCATCGAGCAAAAGGATATCCGGGTCTGAAATGAGTGCACAGGCCAGGGCGAGTTTTTGCTTCATACCCCCCGAGAGTTTCCCGGCCCGTCGGTTGGGAAATCGGCTCAGATTCATCATTTCGAGGAGTTCATCAAACCGGGGCTTTTGATTTTGCAGCGCAATCTGATGGAGCTCGGCATAGAGTTTCATATTTTCATGTAAGGTCAGATTTTCATACAAACCAAACTTTTGCGGCATATAACCAATCACAGACTGAATGCTTTCGGCATTGCGCACGCAGTCATAACCCAGAACTGAAGCATTGCCTTCATCCGGAATCAGCAATCCGGCGAGTATTCGCAAAAGTGTTGTTTTCCCGGCGCCATCCGGACCAAGCAGTCCCACAATACGGCCTTTGTGGATAGAAAGAGAAATGCCGTTAAGCGCATGGACGGTTTCTTTTCCAAGGGTAAAATCCTTTTTGATATCTTTGCAAAGTATGATGCCATCCATGTTTGAATATCCTTATGATAAACCGGGAAACGTGATAGTTGTTGGGGCTCCGGCTTTGAGAAGGTTTTCCTGATCTTCGACAAGAATGCGTATCTCGTAGACGAGATGCGTTCGAAGCTCTTTGGTTTCTATCGTTTTTGGGGTGAATTCAGCCTGTGAAGAAATATAACTGATTGTTCCTGAAAACGGCTTATCATAACCATCAAACTGAATCGTGGCCGGATCACCGATCTTAAATTTCATCAGGTCGGTTTCGCCGACATAAGACCGAATCCACTTTGGAGAGACCGTGGCAATCGTTAAAACCGGCACCTGAGGAGACGCCATCTCGCCTGGTTCCTTGAGACGATTTCGTACAATGCCATCGGAAGGTGCATAAAGTTTTGTATCGGCAAGCTTTTGCTCAAGCAAGGTGATATCCTGATTGGATTTGTCCAGCTCAGCTTTGGCTCTGTTTAGATTAGCCAGTGCCAGAGCAATATTTTCCTGACGTTCACCATTGGCGAGCATTTTGACGCCATATTGAACTGCTTTCTGGATGTTCTGATAAAAAGATACATTGTCATTCTGAAGATCCAGTGCCTGTTTGGTGATGATATGATCTTTATATAGATCTGTATTTCTTTTGGTCTCTCTTTCTGCAGATTTGACTTTTGAATCCAGTGCAAGACTCGCAGCTTTAGAAATGGCAATGAGTTCCGGACGATTACCGTTTTGGGCTTTGTCCAACTGAGCCTGTGCCGCGTCCACAGCGGCCTGGCGTATGGGAATGATAGCCCGGGCATTCGCAAGTTCACGCTCAATCCGACTGGTTTCCAATGAACCGAGATAATCCCCTTTTTTAATGAGATCGCCTTCGTTGACGCTGAGTTCCGCAATGCGCTCGGGCAAAAGGAATGATAGCTGCATCTGGCGGTTTTCAACGTTTCCATAGAGTTCAAATGGTTGCGAATCCCTGGCACCAAACCAGTTATCCCAATTGAACCAGGTGACAACAACTAGAATCAGTACAATGATAACAATCGGAATTCTCTTTTTCATGTCGATTCCTCCTGCTTTTGCGAAGCGTAAACCTTATCGATAAGCGATATGAGCTGCTTAAGCTCTTTGTCCGAAAGACAGCCAAAAGCCTGGCGAATACTGGGGATGATCTGCGGCGAAACCGTCTCTTTAAGTCTAAGAATTTCGGGGGTTACCGTGATGAGTACGCTTCGCCGGTTATCCGGATTTTCCGTTCTCGAGACAATGCCGGCATTGACCAGTTTCGTAACCATGGTTGATGCCGCCGACTTTTTTATCCCTGCAATCTCGGCAACTTCGTTCAGACTTAATCCGCCGTTGCCCTCTATCATACGAAGGCCCAACACGATCATTACCCGAATTTCTCTGGAATTGAGCGCATTAAGCGTTATCGCAAATTTGTGGTCGATGCTTTGCCATACATCTCCCTGCAGCTTGGTCAAAATCCGTCCTAATCGAAATATGAGTAAAACCATGTCTTCCATCACCTGAACTCCTTGGGGCATGTGGCCACTCTGTGTGGCTCTGGATAATCAGTACGATAAATCAAACCGTTTGTCAAATGAAATTGTTTGAATTGTCAAACTTTTTTTTTTTTATTTTGATAAAAAT
>JAFOHE010000039.1 GCA_017421975.1 Pseudomonadota bacterium | reverse complement strand
TTAATCCGCATGGGTTATCCTCTCGATCTTGACAATCCCAAAACTTTTAATGAAAAATTACAGTGGCTTAAACTCCATGATCACACTCCTCAATACACCATCATGGCCGATAAATACGAAGCAAAAAAGTTTATTGCAGAGCGCGTCGGAGAAGAATATGTCGTACCTAACTATGGTGTCTGGGATTCTTTTGATGAAATTGATTTCGATGCATTACCTGAGCAGTTTGTACTTAAAACAACACACGATAATGATAGTGTCTTTATCGTAAAAGATCGTGACATTTTCGATAAAGCTTCAGCTAAAAGACTTTTAGAAAAACATCTTAAGATCAATCATTTTTGGTGGTGGCGTGAATGGGCCTATAAGAATATTAAACCTAGAATAATTGCAGAAAAATTACTTATTGACAATAACAACACAACTATTAACGATTATAAATTTTTCTGCTTTAATGGAATCCCAAAGTTTAATTATGTCTGTCATCATGTAAGTCATGGTCAAAATCCTGTCATGACACAAAATGATGGTTCACCAGAATTTACATTATCACATAATCTTAGACCTCTATACCGTCTCAAGAATTTAATGGGACATTTGGAAACCTATACATTCTATGACAGCAATTATAATAAGATTATGTGTTCAAAAGCTGATTGGCCTGCCACTGTTGAATCGGAGCAACCGCCTTTCAATTTTGATAAAATGAAAGAAATTGCCGCTATATTATCCCAAGGCATCCCCCATGTTCGAGTTGATTTTTATGAAATCAATGGTCAACTCTACGTTGGCGAATTGACATTTTACACATCCGCAGGTTATGAAGACTTTGCCCCCGATGAATACAACTACAAATTCGGCGATATGATCACGCTTCCAGAACCCAATGCATAACGTGACATGAATAAGGACATTCCCAAAATAGTAGGGACGTTTCATGGAACGTCCCTACTTACGGGACACATGCACCATCGTGCAAAATGCCGTCCGTGGGGGGCGTTGCGGGGGGCCCCCCCGCAGAGGGGGTAGCAGCGTATTTTCTTGTAGAGACGTTCCATAGAACGTTCCTACAAGAAAATAGCTTCGTAGGGGGAGACATCCCCCAGCGTAGCGTAGATTGGCGTATCAGGACGTAACGTTCCTATAAATCGCTTGACTTTTAATGTTTTGTGCCTAGTCTACATCCGTGCGGTCTTCGATAGACCGAATTTTTTTGTTCTCAACAAAGTGCTTCGGCACTGATCATTATTATAAGGAGAGGTTTCTAATCATGACAGATCAAAATCAAGACGAACAGCTTTTGACGACAAATCCCGAAGATAGTGCGCAAGCAGCGGAGGAAGTAGCAGTTTCGGATGCAGAAATCAAAACCGTTCCAGCTGAAGATGCTGCCGAGCAAGAGGCAGAAGTTGTATCTTGCGAAGAAGCGGACGCTGCCACGACGAAACCGGAAGAATGTGCCGATCAAAAAACCGCCTCGCCTGCCGAAAAAAAGGCTGATACAACAGATTGGAAAGATGCTTATGTTCGTCTGGCGGCCGATTTTGACAACCATCGAAAACGAACTTCCAAAGAATTTGATGATGTCCGTAAACGCGAACGTGAAAAAGTCATCACAGCCTGGCTTGACGTTTACGATAACACGGAGCGTGCCATTGCGGCGCTTCCAGAAAAAGAAGGTCCCTGGTATGAAGGCTTTGTTTCCATCCTCAAACAAATGGATGCCTGTCTTGCGTCGTTTGGCATCAAAGCTGTCGATGATACGGGAGCCATGTTCGATGCCAAACGTCATGAAGCCATGAGCGCCGTTCCGAATCCCAATATGCAAAATAATCAGATCCTATATGTAGATCGAAAAGGATTTGTTTACGAAAACGGCGATGTGATGCGCGTTGCACGCGTCGTTGTTGTACGTAACCCATCTTGACTGGAAGTGTTCTTCAAAAAATTGATCGCTTTTATTCTTTCCGTTTTTAATAGAAAACAGGAATCCATTGAGCATCAGGAGATTGGTAAAACAGCCCCTGCGGCTGATCCACCATCTTCAGACAAACTTCCTCAAGTCGATCCTTAAAGGAGTGTCCTATGAGTGTTGACTATAAAGATTATTACAAAATACTCGGCGTAGAACGTTCTGCGTCCGAAGATGAAATCAAAAAAGCCTATCGAAAGCTCGCCCTGAAATATCACCCGGATCATAATCCTGGCAACAAATCTGCTGAAGCAAAATTCAAAGATGTCGGCGAAGCTTACGAAGTTTTGGGAGATCCACAAAAACGTAAGCAATATGATTTATTGGGTGCGAATTGGAAAGACGGACAGCGATTCACGCCGCCGCCTGGATGGAGTGGTTTTAACGGCTTCGGCGGTTCTGGTGCCCAGACGATCAACTTCGGCAATATGGGCGGCATGGGCGGCATGAGCGATTTCTTCCAGGCAATCTTTGGCGGCATGGGCGGCGGCGGTCAAACCATCAATTTCGGCAATATGAATGGCGGTGCTGGTTTTGATGGTTTCTCAAGAAGACAGTCACGCGCGCATCAGCCTCAAGCCGAAGCACCAATCGTCGATCTCAGTTTATCCATTGAAGAAATCCTTGATGATTCACCCAAATCCATATCTATCTCTCAGGGTGGTGCCACACGAAATATCAAAGTCAATATACCTAAGGGGGCAAAAAATCAGACCATTTTCAAATTGAAAGGTCAGGCTCCGGATGGTGGCGATGTCCGCGTGCGCGTCAATATCCCTGCGACAAAAGATTGTACAACGGACGACTACGATATCATCCAGAAACTCAAAGTTTCTCCTTGGGAAGCTGCTTTTGGAACGCATATCGATTGCCATACGGTCGTCGGTGACGTCAAAATTACGTTGCCAGCTGGCGTGAGTTCCGGCCAAAAACTCAGAATTCCTGGTAAAGGCCTCTTCTCTAAAACTGGCCGTGGTGATCTGATGATGGAAGTCGCGATCTGTATGCCCAAAAAATTGACCGATGAAGAAAAAGCCTGTTTCAAGAAATTGGCCAATTGTTCGTCGTTCAATCCCAGAACCTAATAACACAAAAAAGGGTGATCCAAGATCACCCTTTTTTTATGCCTTGATCAAAAAATTCAACGCATTTTTACACATCCATTTGAGTCTCAAAATAGTCCTCAAACTTCGCTATGCCCAACTATAACGCACAAAGCCAAAATCAACAGGACGCATATTATACTCACGATAAAAGTCGCAAGCTTCCATTTGTTTATCCCTTCTACAGAATCAGCCTTTTTCACCTGCTGAACGACTGTGGGTTCTGCTTTGCATGACGTTTTGTTGTGTGGAAGCGGCGTCATC
>JAFOHE010000371.1 GCA_017421975.1 Pseudomonadota bacterium | reverse complement strand
CTGGACGACATGATCAAGGATGGTCATGAAACAAAGATTACCGAAAACGCATTGAATGATAATTTCTATAAAAAGGAATTTCAGCGTCTTTGGAACCTCATCAATCACAAGTACGCCTATACCGTGGAATTTGACAGCGAAGAACTGATTCGCAAAGCCATTGCACATATTGACGACAAGATGATCGTGGCAAAGCTACAATACACAGTTACTTCTGGTCAGCAGGAAAGAGACTGGAACGCGGAACATCTGAAAAATGGTTCTGCTTTTACGGCAGAAAAAAGCCAGACATTTACGCTCGACCGTGCCGAAGGTAGCCAGATAGCTTATGATCTCATTGGCAAGATTGCGACAGGTTCCAAGCTCACGCGCCGAAGTACAGCCCGGATTCTGGACGGCATCCGTCCTTCAACTTTTGCAATGTTCCGGAACAATCCAGAGGAATTCATCTCCAAAGCGATTCGACTCATCAACGAACAAAAAGCGACGATGATCGTGGAACAAATCACTTATTGCCGCACGGACGGTACCTACGACAGTGCCATCTTCACGGCAGAAAAAAACAGCGATTTCTCCAAGGCATATCGCTCGAAAAAGAACGTCCAGAATTACGTATTCGCTGATGGTTATGCCAAAGACGGTAACAGTGTGGAACGACGCATGGCAGAGGATCTGGACAAGGCAGAAGAGGTCTGTGTTTATGCTAAACTTCCCAAGGGGTTTGCCATTCCTACACCTGTGGGCAACTACTCGCCAGACTGGGCAATCGCCTTCAACAGAGGCACAGTCAAACACATTTTCTTTATCGCCGAAACCAAAGGCACAATGGAAACCTTGAGTCTCAGGCCTATTGAACAAGCCAAAATTAAGTGTGCCAAAAAGCTCTTCGCAGATCTTTCAACGGAAGATGTGGTGTATCACGAGGTGGATAGCTACCAGAGCCTGCTTACTGTCATGGAACACCTGTGAACAGTGCATAATGCGGCAATTCTATGAGTGAATAAGGCTTTGGGCTTTGTTCCATGGTGCTGACGTAAATCCCTCAAAGCATAACGTGTTATGATGTTTCGATCCTGTGACGAACCTCTGCCACAGGATAAAACATCAACGATACGATAGAGGGGAGTACATATGCTTTCATGGGACGAATTGACGTTTGGGTTTGAGTTTGAGTTTATCGGCAATGCAACGCCGGAATCACGGGATCAATTCAAAGCGTTTATGAAGGAGAACAATATACCGTATGTATTCACTGGCGTTTACGGCAAGAACAGCGAGGATGCGTGGACGTTGGGCGCAGATGGTTCGGTTGGCGACATGACCACGTGCAAGTACATTGAAAAGGCGGAACGCAATTTCGGTTATGAGCTGGTCAGCCCGATTCTTCATGTCTCGGATTTCCCTGTCATTGAAAAAGTGCTTGCCGCCGTCAAGGATATTCTCAAAGGAACTCTAAACCGAACGTGTGGGACGCATGTCCATATCGGGAGTATCAATGGAATGACGGAGCATGATTTCATGCATAAAGGTAACAAGGCATCGTCCTTTATGAACGCCGTGGTGTGGCTTTACATGAAGTTACAACCTTACCTGTGGGATAACCTTATCCCCAAATGGCGCGTGAATCAGCCATTCTGCAGAAGGCGAGAAGCTCGGTCGTGAAGTTGGGCGTCAGGAGGGGGTGTTACAGATGCTTATCAGCCTCGCTTATACCTGCCTTATGAGCGGCGACCTCTAACGACATTGTTCCGTTTTGCACAAGGCTGAGCTTAAGGCTGCGATGGATGAGGGGCGGTAAAACCAGTAGCGTAAATGGCGAGAGGCATACGAACCGCACGCCTCTACATGGGAGCCGCAAATGAATTATCTATCCCTATAGAGTTTTGACCACACTTTATAACAAGTACAAGCGCCCAGATTTCCATTAACTAAATTAGTGGTCTCATCGCATGTTGAAGATTCCTGAACATTAATACGGACATAGCCATAAATATCTTGTAATTGATCATCTGTTGCCCTAACACCACAGTACCGTGAACGATTTCCCGTAAAATATTCGCATGTGGCGCAACATTTTGTGTTGCATATAATGTCCATCTCCCAGTCGCCTCGCGGAGTAGGATAATCTCTCATACTCATGAACAATCTCCCTTAGTTAGTACTGACTTAAATTTGTCAGTCACACGTTATTGAAAAGACAATTGATTTTAGAAATTTTAGTTCTAAAATTAGCCGTATTATTAAATAAAAAATAAAAAAATCAACCTTTATTTACGAAAAAAAGAAGGGTGGCTGATCACAAGCAATGGTGCGGAATTGCGCGATTTTGGAGTAAAAAGAGGATGCCGGTCGCGTTTGGTGAACAACTCTCGCCTATTGCCCTTGAAGTCCTCGAACACAATCTTGAGTTTCCCATTCTCTTGCGGACAAATTGTCACTGTATCGCATCCACTCACATCTCGCCACGTTCCGCATTCCGGGATATGCACCGTGAAACAGCCGATGTTTTTGAGCTTAAACACTGCGTCATCAAAGAAATAATCCGGATGTAGATGGTTGAAACGCTTTTGCGTATAAACGCCTTTATCCACGTAGATGTATCGCGGGCATTCGGTCATATCGCGGAACACGAACTGGCGATCATCCTGCGCCATTGCAAAACTGTCAAAACTATAACAAAGGTAAAATAACGCCTGGATTGGAAACAGACTGAACGTTTCTTTTTCCACATCGATTCCATCCCATAAGACTTCCACGCCAAGCCCACGCGAGAATATGCGCATCCCATTGTCTGATAGCCATGCGATGCCGTCTTCATTCTTCTCAAGCATAAAGGACATGATGGAGATAACCAAATGCGTTATGGCTGGCTGTGTAAACGTGAGACGGTTTACTTTCTCGATCATGTCGATGCCATCCCGATAAGGATTATCAATGGGTTTGTCTAACGGAAATCCGAACCCATCTTTATCAGCACATAAAACACAATGTTCACAGACGAAATAGCGAACCCCAGATTTGTCACGCTTCGTTTTGTCTTCTTCACATTCTTCACCTGTTGTGACTTCAAGAACAGGCATAAAGCCGGAATGCGAAAAGTAAATGCCTCTCAAAGATGAGGGACATAAAACAGTTCCCATGCATGTTTCGTAATCATGCCTAATCGTATAGGGCTTGAATTCGTAGGTAGGCGTAGGTATCGAGAATTCACAACGTTTGCTAATCAGTCTCAAGTCAAAGTCCCTTGCATACTCAAGCAGGGAATGCGTCGTATATGCCTTCATGTATTCGCTCCTATCACCCCCGAACCTCAATTCGACACGCATGACACCCTATTGCCATCCGTTGCGCATCCCAAGATAACACACTAAAATTGGGACACCCCTATTCTGCACCATAAAACGGGTAAACGATTCGATGAGAGGACACTTGCGAATGACGCATTTCTAAGGACGGATTGTATTGGCGCGGGCTATCTCACCTACGGTTCGATACGCCCAGCGGGCGCGTCTATCTCGCTTACGCTCAATACGCCGCGCCAATGCCACATATTGATGTCATCCACCACAAAACAAACATCCATTTCTTTGTGGTTAATTTCGCATCTACGCAATGATTTCGAGTGGTGGTAAGCAGTGCTTACCACTCATTTCATGCGTCAGAAAGCATTAAAACGGCAATTCTATGGGGAAACAGGGCGCACCATACTTCGCCGTTTCCCATGATGCACGTTCAAGCACTTCCGGAACAATCCCGTCTTCACGGTACTTGTCCATTTCTTTAAACCCAAGAACAGCTAGCCACTGATGCAGGAATCGACCATCAGGCATGATTGGGTCGATTTCATACGCACCACGACGCCGAGCTTCTTCATAGGACATAGAATAAATATCGTCGTTTCTCATGGATTTACCTCCCATGTAATCAAAGCCATCCCATCCCGACTTGATAGGATAGACGTAAAACTGAGGTAAATCGCGGCGTTCCTTATACGCTGTCTCTTATTGAGATTACTTCCGCTTAGTGCCCTGTATACCGAGAATTCACTCCACTGGGTGGGCGGCTTGTATCCGACCGCTTTCGACTGCGGGCGGCACGAATGACATCCCTTTTGCCATCCGTTGCGATCTTTCATTATGATAACACATTAAATTGGGATAACTCGATTCTACACCATCAAAATCGAACATTCAGCTCAGACCAGCGTCTTCGCCATAAACGACCTTAAATTCGCTCAATCCACAACTCTCGTTTCTAATGTCTAATCTCATGTCTAACGATCAGACGGATCATCAGAATCCTGATTAAATGACCCCAGAAGCCTCATGGCATCATCCACGTTGCTTTGAGCTGGTCGAGCGTAATACTGATAGGTAACGGATGCCGACTGATGATCCATCAGGGATGCAATCGTCGTGATCGGAGTTCCCTTTTCAATCAGCTGACATCCAAATCGATGCCTAAAGCTGTGAATGCTTATCCGTTGTCCATCTGCATCAGGCTCAAACAACCGCTGCATACGACATCCCAATCGCCTGGTAACACGCTTTGCCTCAATCCCCTCGCCAAAGATATGCGCCATAGGATCTCTGTTACCCGCAACGGATTTCCATAACTGCTTAACGACGGGATCCGTGATAAGTATGCTCACGCTGTAAGGCTTACGAGTCTTGACGTTATACAACGACAAATGCCAGTCATCAGACATGTCGCAGATACGAAGAATCTCGACCGATGAACACCTTGCCCCTGTGTCCCTGATCAATCGCAGAAAAAGCGCATCCGCCTCATTCCCATTCGTATCTGTATAGGTGAGAATGCGCTCAACCTCCGCATCAGTCGGAATCCGTGTTCGTCTCTGCCATCTTCCGATGCGTATGCCAGCAGCAGGATTGCGCTTCACAACCCCAATCTGAACCAGATACTTATAAAACGTGTTGACGATCCCGATCATCCGCTTCTTCGAGGTGTCTTTAAGGTCTGTACGGGCAAGGATTTCCGCCACCATGCGCTCGTCATTATCCGCGTTCAAGTTGAACCCTTTCAGCGCATGATTGTATTGCCATACCGAGCCTTGTGACAGGGTACGCTTACACGCATACTGGTCGATGTAGTAGGCGATATCTTTGACCGGGTTAATCTTGGCATCCAGTTCCTCTCTCGCTTTTTGCACCTTCTCGTAAAACACGCGGTCACTATCGTCTGGCTCAAGAGGAACAGTGACAAAAAGATCTACCATCTTCCCACCATCCTTCTTCGTTCCACGCAGAACGTACCGAACCCCAGCTGCCGTGCGCTTTTTATAAAGCCCCTTAACTTTCGGAAACTCAGTGTTTCTTTTCACCATGACACAATCTCCTTGTACAAAAAGTGTCCAAATCCGGGTCAGCTAGAGGCTCGAAATCCGACTCTCGGCGTGTGATTATGAACGCCATCCGAAACGATGTTTCGTCAGTGCCCTAGCCCCAATCGGTTTGATATGGACGGTAGTAGTGAGATGTGCGTGATTAACTTTTTTTTTATGATGCGATAGATTTGCAGCCACAACTGGCTGTAAACAGAAACATCCCAAATAGGCTTAAATCCAACATTTGGACCATTTGAGATGGTTTAATTTCTTGTCGAATGGGAAAAGCATAGACGAGATGATACGCTTTACCCCAAAGATTCTTAACTATCACCGTCTTTATTTCAATGGCGCATTCAATACGTCAAAAACTAACGATTGAATCAGCGTCTCGCATTTTGAGGACTCTGCTCTCGGTTGGCGATTTTTTTAGAAACTCTGGCAACCTGTGAGCGATAAGCAAACAACCATTAGGAGTTAGTCAATGGCAATT
>JAFOHE010000370.1 GCA_017421975.1 Pseudomonadota bacterium | reverse complement strand
GTGCGTCCATAGCGTTACGGGAACCCATTCGGACAAAAAAGCCCAATATGAACGTCCAGAGAAACGTTCGCCCGTCATATAAGCATTTTTTGAGGCTTCGTGCATAAGTGTGGGTCGCTGAAGGCCTAATTTCGGCGAATAGCGATGTGAACAGCCCTCGGCATGCCGAGGGCTGTTTGCATCGCGAAGCATCGACTTAAAGCGTGCAGAGTTGTGAACAAGCGCCCGTTCGGCCAGCGCCCTCAAAAGCTGGCTGGACGGGCGGGCGCTTGTTTGCAACTCGTCGGGACAGGCGTTTTATAAATGACAAAAGTCATTTGATATTCCATTATATGTTTACCCGAACCTATAAGGAGAAATCAAATGACGCTTAATAGAATACTCAAATTGGCCTTAAATCTCAAGGGGGCAATTGTAGAAAATGCGGATTTCAGCAAAAATCAGTATGGCGAACTTGAACTGACCATACACACCCGTCTTTCAAAGAAATCACGCAACCGTTATCCATTCTGCGGACGCAAATGCAATATACATGATTACATCTCCGAGAAAACCTTTTGGCGATGCATGGATTTTGGACCGACGGCGGTGCGTCTCGCGGCTAAGGTTCCGAGAATCTGTTGCCCTGATCACGGTGTGCATACGGCAGCTGTCCCATGGGCGAGACATGGATCTGGTTTTGCAATCGACTTCGCCTATTCCGTCGCCTGGCTTGTAAGAGCCGGAGTCAGTCGCACACATGTCGCCGAACGTTTCCGCATAGACTGGAAAACTGTCGGCAGATTGGTAAGTCAAGTCTGGCATGAACTTGAAGCCGATCCGTCAAAACGTTTAGAAGGCCTGGAATATATCGGCATCGATGAAACAAGCTACACAAAAGGTCATAACTACATTACCGTCGTCGTCAACCATGCGACAAACACAGTGGTTTGGGTCGCAAAGGGCCATGGCAAAGAGGTGCTCGATCAATTCTTTCAAATACTTACAAAAGAACAGCGAGAAGCTATCAGGGCTGTTTCAGGAGATGGTGCAAGGTGGATCACCGCATCGGTCAATGAATATTGCCCCAATGCCATTCGTTGTCTCGATCCTTTTCATGTTGTTGAATGGGCGAATGCAGCCTTGGATTCCATGCGTGTTGATGCCTGGCGACGCGCTCGAGATGAGCTGAATAAAATGATAGCGCAAGCAAAGCGAAAGAAGTACGAGCGAGAGTCGCCTGAAATCAAAGAGATGCGTAGACATGTCGATAAAATAAAGCACTCGAAGTATGCTCTTGGCAAGAACGAGGAAAATCTTACTGACAGGCAGCACGAACGCCTGTCGATGATTGCATCGGAAGATCGACTAATAGACCGAGCGCACAAACTGAAGGAGTCTCTTAGGAAAGTCTTTAAGCTTAACGACCCTGAACTTGCAGAAGAGTACTTGGACAAATGGATTTCACGTGCGCAACGGTGCAGGATTCCGGCCTTTGTTGAGCTTCAAAGGAAGATTAGACGCAATCGCACAAGCATTCTTAACACGATAAGGATTGGGCTGAGCAATGCAAGGATAGAAGCGACAAACAACAAGATAAAACTCCTCATCCGAATTGCTTACGGCTTCCGAAATATCGACACACTTATCAGCTTTGTCATGCTGTTTTGTTCTCAGATAAAAATTCCATGGCCCAGAAATAACTTCATACCCGCAAAAATAAAGGACCAAAACTCATTAAGCTACTAAAACAGACCCACACTTATGCACGAAGAGCCTAAAATCTTGGGGCAATG
>JAFOHE010000369.1 GCA_017421975.1 Pseudomonadota bacterium | reverse complement strand
GATTCAATATATCGGTTCGCCGCACCCAAAAGCCCGAGCATCATACCGTGATAGAACGATTCTTTACTGTCGAAGTAGCTCATGCACTGTAATGCTGCTGTGATCTGTGTTTTTGCAGTTTCAATATCGCCCTGTCAAAAAGCATCACTCAATGTTAGCGGATCAAATAATTCATTTTTATCCGAAAACCAGCGGCCAAGTTGTATTGCAAAGACTTCCTTGACTTCACGGTTCGGGATGGCGAGTTCACAGGCCCAGGAGTCGCCGGGAAGCTCATCGTATTCTACAGGCTTGAGATACCCACTAAAAGTCAACAAACTCCACGCATATTTGGAATCCGCCCGCAGGTCTTTCCACGTTAAATACTCACTGACGGCAGCTCTGACCGTTTGTCCGCGCAAAAGATCGAAACACTTTCTACGAATATCATTATTCTGATGAATGACATCAGCAATAATATCATTGCCACTCGTATTGAGCCAATACGTTCGATAGGGATATTTGGCATTTTCGAGCAGTGCACGCGTACACATAATCACGCTCCACGGATTGTGCGCATGGCGACCACAGAAATTATAACCATCGTAATTATATTCAATTTGGGGATAGGCATCATCCAAATTGAAATAGTGCAACATTTCTTGCACTTCTGCAGGCTCAAACCCAAAGAACTCGCGCTTCCCCTCGCTCATGATCGTATGGCTTTCGACGTTATTGAGCCCCGATAAACTTGATTCCTTCGACACGCGCAGACATCCCGTAATCACGCCGCGCTCCAGGTATGGGTTTGTTTTGAGTGCACTTGACATCATCGTCCGCAAAAACGTGAGCATCTCATCATAATAGCCGTGTAAAAACGCAGACTGAAGCGGAACATCGTATTCATCAATGAGAATAATGACATTGCGGTGGATTGCATCGTGAAGAATGCCCGACAAAAGCGCAATCGAATTTGCTAAGTCCTCTGGAGAGGGATTACCATACAAGATGTTTTGAATGAATATCCGCTGCTTTTCCTGCAGTGTAAAACTGGAGTATTTCCACGCCCAGTCGCATAATTCGAACATCAGGCGAATTTTGTTGGTCAAAGCTCCGAGTGCTTCCTTAAAACTAAACTGAATCACATCCTTGAGCGTAATCGAGATAACGGGATATGCGCCAAGCAGTGTCATGGCTTCGGAATCCTGCGACACCTTGAGGCCCTCGAAATAATGGCGGTTATCGACGGGCTTTCCGTCGCAATCGATCCGATACTCAAAAAATGCCTTGAGCATCGATATCATCGTTGATTTGCCAAACCGACGCGGACGCGTAAATAAAATGACGCGCTTCTTTCGTGCCAAAAGCCAGGGAATCACGTCGGTTTTGTCGATGTAGTAACCGTCATCATCCATGATCTGCGTAAAAAAGTCGGTTCCCGCGATGGGATATTTACGTTTCTCCGTCATCATCATCACTCCTGCTTCAAAGCGCGCTACGCACTCATCTTGCATCTTAGCTTGCCAGAGTGCCAATAGCGAGAAAAATTTGAGTGGTGTGGGCTATTTGCGATATCGCTCCTTGCAGACCGCACGGCGTGAAATGCGTAAAACCCCGCAAAGCCATGCCATTGCTCAGTTTTCACGTAGCGAAAATTTTTAATTTTTTCGTCGAGAAGGCTTGATTTTTTTTTTTTTTATGATGCGATAGATTTATGACCTCATAAGTGGTTGTAAATCACAAACACTATCATTGATTGGCAAAGGAGGAATTTATGCCATTAATTACATGTCCAGAATGTGGAAAACAGTATTCAGACAAGGCATCAGCATGTCCGCAATGTGGTTATACAACTGAAAAAAACCAGAACACCAATAGTATCAACAACGTCATCAGTATCAATGTTGGTTCAGATACTCAAAAGCCATTACACAACAAATTTGTAGCTCTTCTCTTGTGTATTTTTTTAGGTTTTTTGGGAGCCCACAAATTCTATGAAGGAAAAACTGTAATGGGAATTATATATCTGTTTACCGTTGGTCTGTGTGGCATAGGCTGGTTCTTTGATATTATCATTCTTATTTTCAAACCAAATCGATATTAAGTATATAAACATTAAGTGTAATATCAAACAATCAACACAAGTTAAACAGTTGTAATAATCCAGTATGATTACTACAACTCAAGCGCATGCATCCACTGCACCTTCGACGACTTGGCTAAAAAATGCAAAACCAACTGCCTTTTGGTTCAATGCATTTTATCTTCCAAGCCCCTCATTTTGTGCTATTCTTCATTGTCCCTGTCTCCGGGACAAGCAATCGTCGAAGGCGTGGTGTAACCATAAAAACGCAATCACAAACAATAAACCACATTTTTATGGTACTGCCCTTAGGGGTT
>JAFOHE010000368.1 GCA_017421975.1 Pseudomonadota bacterium | reverse complement strand
ATATATATAATATGTGTATGCATGTTTTTACAAAAATTATACCATCTGGTTTGCTGTCAGCGTTTTAGTTTTGTAGGCATCAGGATATAGGAAATGTTTGGGTTAGATCGGGCAGAATAAAATTAGGGGTAATGCCTGTGGTCAGTAAAAAAAACGTTTTGGGCTCACTTTTTTTGTCAAAAAAAGAGAAAACTGCCCTTATTGCAGATGAGCAATGGTCGAAAGGACTGAGTGCTGTCGTTCGCATGCATGGAATGTGCTTGTGTCAATAGAGGGGACGGAGAGTACATTCAGACAGAAAAGGGGAGTCGGCAATGGTGCAAGATATCGTCAGGCAGGAAACGGGAAAAAAGCGAGGACGTAAAAATGGTCGAACGCGGATACTTGTGTGGTCGGCTGATGAAAGGCTTACACAGGTTGATCCAGCACCGAAGAAGTCGTATAATGACCAAAGGATCGAAAAAAAACGCCACAAATTGTATGCACACGCTAGAATGGTTTCGTTCGTTCATTGTGAACGACGCGATCGACGGGAGAGTGACCTTACCATGTTTTGCAGTGTGATTTTGATTGACCGCCCGATAGAGCCTTTGACGTATGAGGCTATTGCGGGCGTTTGTGTGGGTGCGGTCGTCCAGGTACCCGTCAGATCTTCGTCAGCAACGGGCATTGTTGTTGATATGAAGGCCGAAAAACCTGGGGATTTTAACGTCAAAAAGGTCATCGAACTTGTCGAAGAAAGACCCATTATGTCGCAGCCCATGGCACGCATGATTGCCTTTATGGCAAGTTATTATAAGGCTCCGCTTGGGATGGCGCTCAAGCTTGCCATGCCTGGCGGCATGATGCGGGCAGGACGATGTCTGTACTTCAGAGGTATGGTTGAGCCTGTGGGTGAGGCAGGCAAAAAAATATGCGACATTCTAGGCGATAGGCAGCTTTCGGGGCGTGAACTCGCTTTGGAAGCCGGTGTTACGTCTGCTTGCCTCGAAGAGATGGCGGCGAAGGGCGAACTCAATGTCGAATGGATCCTTGATCGGACGCGTCGGGTTGAGTCCGTGGTGGCTGAATATCGGCCTGTCCCTGGGGCTGAGCCAACCAAAAAATTGGGTGCAAAACAACAGGCGCTCTTTGATTTTGTATGCGAATATCCCGATGGTATACGTTACAACGAAATCGCGGAAAAATTTGGTTCCGTCGTCCAGATTCTGCGACGTCTCGAAGAAATGGGGCTCATTACATCTGCCGAAAAGACGAAAAATAAATCCTCGTTTGATGATGTTGTGCCGGTTGTCAAAGACGTCGTGTGGACGGATGAACAGCGAGAAGCTATCGAAACAATTGTTTCCCATGAGGGATTTGGCGGATTTCTGCTCCACGGTGTTACGGGCAGTGGAAAGACAGAAGTCTACATGGGCGTCATGGAAGCTGTTCGAAAACGTGGTAAGGGGTGTATTCTCATGTTGCCGGAGATTGCCCTGACGCCGCAGTTTTGCGCGATCTTTAAGGGGCGGTTTGGTAACGATGTGGCCGTTCTGCACAGTGGCCTCTCTGAAACAGAGCGCTACGATACGTGGAACCGCATCCGGACGCGGCGGCTCAATATTGTCATCGGTCCGCGTTCGGCGTTGTTTGCGCCTGTCTGTGATTTGGGGCTGATTGTCGTCGATGAGGAACACGATCCTTCGTTTAAACAGGATGAAACGCCGCGGTATCATGCACGCGATATGGCACTCGTCCTGGGACAATTCGCGGGATGTCCCGTGATATTGGGTTCTGCCACGCCATCGATGGAAAGTTATGCGCGTGCTTGCGAAGGAAAACTCCAAAAGATTGTTCTGACGCGGCGACCGCAGGCGAGGCCGATGCCCAATATCGATATTGTCGATATGCGTAACCGGAAACAGCCGGAACTTCCGCCGGATTTGGATGAAGAGACAAAGCAGTTTTTGTTGCTCAAACATAGGTTGATTTCGGACAAACTCGAAAATGCTCTTAAAGAAACGTACGCGAGACATGAGCAGGCCATCGTATTTTTGAACCGACGTGGCTTTTCGACGTGGTTACAGTGTCGTTATTGTGGGCAGCCGTTATACTGTCCGCATTGCAATGTGGCTTTGACGTACCACAAATATGCGAATCTGTTGCGGTGTCACTATTGCAATTATGAACAGCCACTCATTCAGACGTGTCCGAAATGTCGTCGTCCGGAGATTGAATTGACGGGATTTGGAACGGAGCGCGTTGTCGATGTTTTGAAAGCTTGTGTGCCAGGCGCATCGATCGACAGGCTTGATCGCGACAGGGCGACACCAAAGGGACTTAGAGACACGCTTGAGCGGTTTCGCGAAGGCAAAACGGATATCCTCGTCGGAACACAGATGGTGGCCAAAGGACACGATATTCACAACGTAACGCTCGTCGGTATCGTCAGTGCAGATATGAGCCTCAATATGCCGGATTTTAGGGCATCGGAACGAACATTCCAATTGCTGACCCAGGTCAGTGGCAGAGCCGGCAGAGGGGATAGACCTGGAAATGTCGTGATTCAGGCCATGCGTCCCGATCATCCGGTGCTTCAGTTCGTTGTGGGTAGAGCATACGACGATTTTGCTTCATCAGAATTGATGCTGAGAAAGACGTTGCATTATCCGCCTTTTGTTTCGATGGTTATGTTCCGCATCGAGGGGGAAGATCCAGTAGAAGTGGAGCGCTTTGCTGAGTGGGTGTCACTCGAGGCACGGCGCATTAAACCGGTGGATGCTGAAATGTTGGGACCTGCACCTGCGCCGATCGCAATGTTGGCGGGACGTATGCGCTTTCAGATCTTTTTCAAACATCCAAGTAGGAATGCGCTTCATCGATGGGTGGAATGGCTGCTCACAAAGCTCAGCGTCATCCGAGAGAAAAATCCGCACATTTATCTGTCAGTCGATGTGGATCCGTTGAGCATGCTTTAGGCAAAACTTTGTGTGGAAAATGTGAAAAAGTCGTTGCATGACGTCGGCGAGGGAAATAAATTATTCCGAACTGCTTTTTTTAACGCTTAATAACTGCAGTTTGGGAAAGGAGAATTTTTATGCCGAATGTCATCACCGAAGAATTCCTGCGAGCCATTCCTAAAACGGATCTTCATGTCCATCTTGACGGTTCGCTTCGTATTACGACGCTGATTGATCTTGCGAAAGAACGCAATATCCCGCTTCCGTCTTATGATCCGGATCGACTCAAGGAAATGCTCAATATTGGTGGTATTCACGAAAATCTTGAGAGCTATTTGCGCGTGTTTGATACGACGTTGAAAGTTCTCCAGGATGAAGCTGCCTTGACGCGCGTGGCTTATGAACTTGCGGAAGACGCGGCCCTCGAAAATTGTCGCTACATAGAAGTCCGATACAGTCCGGTGCTTCATCAGCAGCAGGGACTTTCGCTTCCTGTGATTGTGGAAGCCGTGGCAGAAGGGCTTAGGGCTGCCAAAAGAAAATACGGCATTATGAGTGGGCAGATTATCTGTGCTATGCGTCACATGCCGCCTCAGGTTTCACTTCGTCTTGCTGAGCTTGCGGTCGCTTTCAAGAACAAAGGCGTCGTTGGGTTCGATCTCGCTGGTGGTGAATTCAACAATCCTGCCGCCGTACATTCAGAAGCATTCGAGTTTATTCGTAAGAATAACCTCAACTCGACGGCACATGCCGGCGAGGCGTTCGGTCCCAAATCGATTCATCAGGCGATTCATCAGTGTAATGCTCATCGTATTGGCCATGGCACGCGTCTTCGTGAGGATGGGGATCTTCTCAATTACGTCAATGATCATCGCATCCCGCTTGAAGTTTGCCTCAAAAGCAATGTTCAGACAGGTGCCGTCGAATCGGTTGAAGATCATCCGCTCAAATTCTACATGGACTTCGGCCTGAGAATTACGCTTAATACCGATAATCGCCTCGTCACTGATACGACAATTACTGACGAATACAAATTGGCGTGTCAGGTTTTCCGCCTCCAGCCGCACGAAGTCAGAAGAATCGTCGTGGATGGTTTCAAATCGGCATTTATGCCTTTCCGAAAAAAACGCGATGTTATGAAAAAGGTTATTGCCGAGTATGATGCACTTTGCGCTAAGTTTGGGATTCAGTGCGAAGGCGTGGATAATGATTTTTCGCATGAAGGGTGTGATCGATCTGGTGAAGATCCGATGCCCGATTAAGTGCTTATGAACGGCAGAAATGTTTGCATTTCTGCCTTTTTTTTGGGTTTTTTATGCCAAATACACTGATTGATATACGGCGCACGCTTCATGCGCATCCGGAAGTCGGTTACAAAGAAGAATGGACGTCGCGCTACATTGCGGATTGCCTTCGTCGCGATGCTCTTGAGACACATACGGGGATTGCTGGAACTGGCGTGATTGCGCGTGTGCCCGGAAATAGACCGGAACTTCCTTCGCTGGCGTACCGCGCTGATATGGATGCGCTTCCTGTCGTTGAGGAAACAGGGCTTGCGTTCGCTTCGACAAATGGCTGCATGCATGCTTGCGGTCACGATGTCCACGTTGCGATTGCACTGGGGCTTGCGGATTATTTTGCGAAACATCCATTGGATCATTCGCTCGTTTTTATTTTTCAGCCCAATGAGGAAGGTGCGCCAGGCGAAAGGCCTTCCGGAGCACAGGCATTATGTGAGTCAGGCATCCTCGAAAAATTCAACATCACCACGATGTTTGCGCTCCATTGTGATCCCACGTTGAACGTCGGTACGCTTGGCGTTTGTCGTGGCACCTTGTGGGCGGCAAGCGGCCGTTTTGCTGTCCATGTTAAGGGGGTGGCAGGGCATGCGGCTTATCCGCAAAGAAGCCGTGATGCGCTCTTGGCTGCGGCTGAACTCGTGTCTACGATTTACCTGAGAAAGGCTAGGGAAAGCGCTGGCATGCGCGAAGTGCTCTCGATTTGTAAATTTCAGGCTGGCGAGGCTTTTAATGTCATTGCTGATCATGCCTCGTTTGAAGGGATCGTGCGCGCTTCCTCGCGCGAAGAACTCGACGCAATGTTTGCGCTTATCAGGCGGTGTGCGCAGGCACGCGATCTCGAATGTGGTACGACGACGGCTGTTGAGACTTATTATGGTGCGCTTCCCGTCGTCAATGACGATAACCTCGTCTCTTTGGCACGTAAAACGTGGAAAGATAAGGCACGCGATATTGGTATGACGATGGCAAGCGAAGATTTTTCGTATTTTTCGACGCGCATACCGTCATTTTATGCCATGCTTGGTATCGCACCCGAAGGAAAAACACTGCCGCCGCTTCACGCTTCGAATTTTATTGTGGACGAACGCGCCATTGACGAAGGGTATCACGCGATGATTGCGCTTCTCGAGGCGGCTGATGCAGCCGTATCCTTGTCGGAGTCTGGATAACTGCATAGAACGAGGGGGTAGCGGCGTATTTTTCGCATGCAGAGACGTGTCGTGACACGTCTCTGCATGCGGAAAATAGCCGCGTAGGGGGAGACTTCCCCCACACACAAAAAAGACATTGTATGGATGTTTCATGGAACGAATGTCCAATGAATTCGTCCAACAGTCATCACAAAATGGTGACGCGTTCGGCACGTTGTCGCATGACATCATAGATTCGGCAGATGTTTTGGCACGCATCGTCAAGTTTGTCATTGATGAGGACAAAGTCGAACAAATCTTCCTGTGAAAGTTCAAAACGGGCTTTGGCGAGGCGTTTTTCGATGACGTCGTTGGCATCAGTGCCACGGCTGCGAAGGCGGTGTTCAAGGACTTCAAACGAGGGCGGGGCGATGGCGATGCACCAGGCGCCAGGGTATTGGGCTTTGAGGTTGCGTGCACCCTGAATGTCGATGTCAAAGAGAACGTCTTTGCCTTCCGAAATGGCATCGTGAATCATGGCATGCGGCGTGCCGTAATAGTTGCCAAAAACATCGGCGTATTCGGCGAAGGCACCGGCTTCGATGCGCGAACGGAAGGTTTCTATGTCGACAAAATCATATTCGACGCCGTTTTGTTCGTTGCCACGGGGTGCGCGTGTCGTCGTCGAGCGAGAGAGCGTACAGGTCGGGCGCTGGGACAAAAGATGGGTCAAAAGCGTCGATTTGCCAACCCCGGATGGGCCGCAGGCGATGAGCATGTGCGTGGCAATGATCTTGCGCGATGGAAGCGTGGCGTTGGAATTCATGGGTTCTCCTTATGGTGTAAAAATCGGCAAAATGGCCGAATCGTTCTAAAACGCTTTTCATGTATAACGCCGTTTTGGATAGATGAAAATCGCGTTACAATGATAAGATGTTTTTAGCCGTGATGGCGGCGCTTATTTTACGTTTTCGAAGGAGAGGATTCATGAGTGAGATTACACAGCTCCCTATTTACAAGCACCAGGAAGAAATCTCGAAAGCCCTTGAGCAGCACCAGGTCATTGTCGTCCAGGGACCGACGGGGTGCGGCAAAACGACACAGCTTCCTCGCATTCTTCTTCGAAACCCGAAGATCACGGGAAGAATTGGCCTGACACAGCCGCGACGCATTGCCGCCGTCAGTGTCGCCGACCGTATTTCTCACGAAATCGGCTGTGAACTCGGCACGATCGTCGGCTACGCCATTCGTTTTGATGACAAAACGTCGGACGACACGATCGTCAAGGTGATGACGGATGGTATCCTGCTTCAGGAATCGCGCTCGGATCATTTGTATAGCCAATACCAGGTCATTATCATTGACGAAGCGCATGAGCGGTCGCTCAATATCGACCTGGCACTCGGCCTTTTGCGCGAAGCCATAGACAAGCGTGAAGATCTGCGCGTGATTATCAGCTCGGCGACCATTCGCGCGGAGACGTTTCAGAAGTATTTCTCAAGGACGGGGGATGGCTCAGATGTGCCCCTTATTTCGATTCAGTCGCGCACTTATCCCGTCGATATTCAGTACAGAGACGTCGAAACAAGCGACCACAACGCCATGCCGGAAGCGCTGATTGAGGAGGTCAAACGCATCCACAAAAGCGGTGAACAGGGCCATATCTTGTGTTTCTTGCCTGGACAGGGCACGATTCTAAGCTGTCAGGAAGCGCTTCAGACGATTCAGGCGACAGAAAAGGGCTTTTCCGATTTGTGGGTGCTGCCGCTCTATGGCGCATTGTCGCGTGCAGATCAGGAAAAGGTCTTTGAAGAGGCACCTGGAAAACGCAAGGTCGTCCTCGCCACAAACATCGCTGAAACGTCGATCACCATTCCGGATGTGCGTTTTGTCATTGATTCCGGTATTGCAAAGATCCCGCGTTTCAATCCCCGAACGAACGTGACGACGCTCCGCGAAGAAGGTGTGAGCCATGCCTCGCTCGCACAGCGTGCCGGCCGCGCTGGCCGCACGGCGCCGGGACAGTGCATCCGCCTCTTCCCGGAATCGCTCCTCGATCGACGCACGGAGTATACGGATGAAGAAATCACGCGCCTCGATTTGAGTGAGGTCATTTTGCGCCTCATCGATATTGGTATTCGTGAGGTCGAGACGTTCCCATTCCCAACGCGTCCGCCGCGACAGGGCATTCGCGATGCCCTTGCGGAACTCGTTCACCTTGGCGCAATCGATAAAGACAATACTTTGACGCAGATCGGGCAAAAGATGGTGGCTTTCCCGCTCTCGCCGCGGCTCGCAAGAATCGTCATCGAAGCCGGTATGCGTTATCCCGATGTCATGCACGAGATTATTATGGCTGTCGCCTGGCTCAGCGTCAAATCGCCGCTTCTCTATCCGCCGAATCATGAAAATCAGGCGCGTAATGCGCACGCCAAACTGTCGCATCCGCTTGGTGATTTGCTCACAGGTATTTCTATTACAAAAAAATATCAGGATGCCGAAGATAAAAAACAATTTTGTTATAAAAATTTTCTTGATCCCGATACGATGGCTTTTATTGTCAAATCGACAGAACAAATCGAGGAATTGGCCGAAACCGTCGGTTTTGTCTCATCGAGCGGCGGCAATGAAAATGATATTATCAAAGCCTTCCTCGTCGCTTATGGCGACCAGTGCCTTGTCCTCAAAGGGCGAAGTTATATTACGCCGGCAGATATTAATGTCGTTTTACATCCGTCCTCTTCGCTGTATCAGGCGATGCCAAAGATTATTGTCGCACTCGAGTTTATACAATCGACGCGCATTTATGCCGAGCAGGCGTCTGTCGTTCGGGCTGCATGGCTCAAGGAATACGGGATTCAGCTCAATCTGAGCGACGATGCGCCAAGACCTGGACATAAAGGTTATCAGGAATTCAGTGCCGACCGAAAGAAGATCAAACGCTTTGAACGCACGCGTGCTGCTTTGGGTTACGATGAGACGTCGATGCCGACGAAGCCCGTCTTTTCCAATGGCCGAAAGCTCTTCCGCCCCGAAACCGTCGCCCGCGTCGAACCGCATCGCGCAGAGGTGCGCTCGACACGCCGCGAGACGCGCGACAATGCCGCTCAGGATATCGTGCTGGCAGGGCGTCAGCTCCGCGTAACGATCGTCCGAAGACAGCCGCTCGTCGTCCTGACGCTCGATGATTTGCGTGCCATGGCCGCAGCACCAGCGCTCGAAATCAAAAAAGATATCGCCGCTTATCGCGCAAGCGTCCGCGACAATTCGGGTAAAAATATTCTCCTCAATAATTATAAATTGGGCGAAATCATCGATGTCGCAAGAGTCCTTGAAATGTTAAATGATAAATGTATCGTGCCAGACAATATTCCAATTGGTGCAAGCCTCAGTGCGCAGCAAAATATCAAGGTTTTGCTCAAAGCTTTGCCGTTCATCGGTATGCTTCATACTGGCGCCCGCGGAAAATCCGGATGGCTCACCCTCACGTGCGCTGAAGAAATCTTCTGGTTCGAGTTTAACGATCAGCCGATGGACGCTTTGGAACTCTCTATGTCCGCCTTCGAGGTCATCTCCGAATACGTACATGACGCCAATGCGCTCCAACAGTTTGCTCAGACGCAACAAAAATTGGCTTCTAAAATTACAAAAATTAAAAAAATTGTCACTGCTGCACTCGATAAACATTGAGATATGATGGCATAAAGGTTTGAGGGGGCAGCCGCCCCCTACGGTGCTATGTCAGCCATGCCGTTGGCCTGGCTTTGACATACGCACCTACCCCCTCTACGGGCTTTTTAATTGATACATCAAACCTCGTCATGTTTAAAACATACGTAAACAATATAAACATGATGATTAGTTATCAACGAAAACCAAAGAAAACAACTATTTTGGACATTGCTGTCTGAAAGTTATCGTCACTATTATCGAGAATCCAGGATGTATGGGAGGAGTTCTTCTATCTTGGAGAATATGCGGTGTTGTTCGGCAATTGGTGGGATAGGAATAAGCGCCTTATATAATCTATCATCATTTATTGCAGGATATGCTACACCCTTAGAGTTTTCAGTGTCATTAGCATAATTATCAAATTCTGGTGCAAGTAGATAATAGAACAAGTATTTATTAAGTAAACCGCTGTAACACGTCATTGTAGCAAATCCTGTGCTTGCAATAGGTTGTAGAGAAAATTGTCTGTCAATGATACACATATTATGCAGATATGGTCTTACAGTAGAATAGATAATATCGCCAACATCTATTATTTTCCTTGCTCGTGACGGTGCTTTATCAGGTGTTATGATATTCTCTGTATCACCTAATCTTTGCCTTTTATTGTCAATCGAACCAATATCAACATAGCAGAAGTCTGATGTAGGCTTCATTTGACCTCTGTTATAAACGATACTTCCTAACCTTACCCACTCCCACGACTCAGGGATCTCAAAAGGTATCTCGTCCGAAATATCCCGTATTTCCTTGCCAATCTGCTCACAGAAGGCATAAGGCAAAGTATAAGAACAAGGTAAGCAAAAATTCGATTTGTTGCAAAATATCATTTGCGCACAAAATATTTTGAAACGACACGTAAAGGAACGTCAGCAGAATGACTTTGTGTGCCATCGGGATGGCGTCATCCATGCAGCCACGCCAATCGCTTTTTATACGCGTGACATCGCGCATGGTGTGCTGTATAGTGAATGAAGTGGGCAGTGGTGCCCAATGGTGTTGTCATATAAGGAGATGGATCATGAGCCTTCAGCAAGCATTTCGAGAGTCAGATGTTCACCATGGACGCCGTTATGTCGTTCTTTGCCTGATGGTGTTCATGGCCTTTGGGGCGTCGCTTTTCATCGCTTCGACAGCGCAGGCACAACAGGCGGAAGATGAATTGTGTTCGCTTTTGACAAGAGCAAAATTACAAAAAGACGCTTGTGGGGCATTGCATTATGCGCAGAAGGCCATTCAAATCTACGGTGACAACGCGTGTAAAGGCAATGCTAAAAAAATGGCAGCTGAATACGACGATGCGTGTTCAAATGTGCCTGAGAATAAAAAAAGAAAAAATTACGATGAGCTGACTGGTTCTGACTTGTGTTCACTTGGTGTGAAAGAAAGATTACATAAGAACAATTGCGGTGCTTATGACTATTATCGACGGGCGATGGAAGTGGATGGCTCTAATGCCTGTGGTGGAAAAGCAAAAGAAGGTGTTTCAATTTGGGCTAAAGAATGTGGTTCAGGAGATGACGAAATTAAGATTGAAGCCTCAAATGTACAAAAAAAATCGACATCTGCATCGCAATCTGAAGCTGATTTGTGTAGTCTTGGTGTCAGGGAAAAATTAAAAAAGAACAATTGTGATGCTTATGCTTATTATCGACAAGCGATGATGGAATATGGCCCTCAAGCCTGTAAGGGCAAAGCGGAAGATTTTGTATCAGTGCTTGGCAATGCGTGTTCTTACAAAAATGCCGAAGTGGACGCCATGATTCCTAAAAATAACAAAGATTCGAAAAAAAAGGATCCAGACAATTCTAATGCATTAAGCATCGATGATATTT
>JAFOHE010000038.1 GCA_017421975.1 Pseudomonadota bacterium | reverse complement strand
TGAGTTTTTACAGTCTATGAACATGTAAGTGACGATTTTGAAGGGCATGCGTGAAGCTGCTTTGAAGTTTCCTTGTCGTGTTGGGATCATTCATGCGTATCTCTTTGTAAGAGGCGCCTTAACATAAAGGTAGGAAAAATGAGTGAAGAAAAACGTAGTTCAGGCATGGCAAAGGTGCTTGTTTTGGGCATCATTGTTGGCATTGCATTGGTTGTTGCTTCTTTTGTTTTGGCCGGTGGTTTTGGCAAAATTGCAAATGGTTTTGGAACACTTGCGAATGGTTTTGGCTCCATTGCGAAACCAGATCGTATTGTAACTGTGCGTGGATTGGCTGAGCGAGAAGTGGATGCGGATATGGCAATATGGCCAATGACGTTTAGCATCGGGGCAAATAGTCTTAGCGATTTGCAAAAGGATCTTGTCAGTAAGATCGACGTTACGACTGCATTTTTGAAGAGTTTTGGGCTTCAGCCAGAGGATTATACGGTACAGGCACCAGAAATTACGGATAATTCGTTGATCATGTCCTACAATGATAAACCGACTTATCGGTACATTGCGAAACAAAAGATCATGATTCGTTCCAAGAATGTTAAGGCCGTCAAAACGGCTCAGGAGCACTCGCTTGATCTTACTGCGAACAACATTGCAGTTCTTCAGGAATATGATAGTCGTATCATGTTTGAATATACGGCACTCAATTCGATTAAACCTGAGATGATCGGTGAAGCAACCAAAAATGCGCGTGCTGCAGCTGAGCAGTTTGCCAGTGATTCGGGTAGCGCCGTAGGCAAAATTCGTACGGCAACACAGGGATGGTTTTCTATCGAAGACGCTGCAACAGGGCTTGAGGAAAAGAAAAAAGTACGCGTTGTGACGACGGTTGAATACATTTTGACGGATTAATCATAATGCTCTGCTCTTCTACGGCATTTGATGGCGGTCATAGAGCATGTTTATGGGTCATTGGAAGCCGATTGGACTTCCAATGGCACAGTTTATTTGAGAAGAGAGTTTTGGTATGGCTGGAAAGGAAAGTGGAGACAGTCGCGGTGAGGTGATTCATCAGGAGGCTGTTAATGCTGCAAAAGATGTGATGCTTGATGCTCAGACTTATACGGATCTGGCTTCATTGCTTCGTCATTTTGGTGATCCAAATCGTTTGCGTATTTTGCAGGCTTTGGCACACGTCGAGCTTTGCGTCGGCGATCTTGCTGCTCTACTAGGTGTAACCAAATCAGCTGTTTCTCATCAGCTCAAAGATTTGAAGCTCGCGAAGCTCGTTATCTCCAGGCGTGATGGTCAGCTTGTCTACTATTCACTTGCAGATGACCATGTGCGTTCTATCTTTGATATTGCTTTGGAGCATTTGAACGAATAGTTTTGTTTCTATGTTGACGTTGAAGCGTTTTGCATTTTGATGCCGCCGTTTGGCGGCTTTTTTTATACGATCTGTCATCCGTTGAAGATCAATAATCTTCAGAAGCCCACGTCTTTTTTCCACGCCAGTGGTGATGTGATAAACCATGTTCACAGCAATCGAACGTGAACGGCAGTTTTAGTATTGAGTGGCATGAACTTATCGGATTTGCGAATCCTTTGAGGAGCGTTGACTTAAATAATCCATTCTGCTGAACACCTGATCGTCGTCTTTATATTTTGCGTTAAAAAATGCTTTTGGGGTGGATTCATTTTGACTCTCTCTAAAAAAGTGGTATAGTTTGAATAGTTGAATGATTGTTCAACTTTTGAATTACTGCGAAAAGTCAGTCTTTATTTTGTGTCGCGGTATGATTGAATAATTGTTCAATTTTTTAACAAGGGAGGTGAAAATGTCAACCGTTGCCTGCTGTGAGCATTGTTCAAAGTGTATGATTGAACCAGGGATAGAATCTGAAGAACATGAGAAAGAAGAAGCGACAGAAACGCGTCAGTGGATCATTCGTCTTGCAGTTGCAGCTGTGCTGTTTTTGCTTAACATGGGATTGGGTTTTGCGGGTGTGATTCCAAGCGTTGTCTACGTGCTTGGCTTTGTGGTGACATGGCTCATCGTGGGCTGGGATGCGCTTGCACAAGCCCTTGAAAACATTATGAGTGGGCACATATTTGATGAGAATCTGCTCATGTGCATTTCGAGCATTGCGGCATTTTGTATTGGTGAGTATGCCGAAGGCGTGGCTGTGATCTGGCTTTACCGGTTAGGGGAGATGTGTGAGGAACGTGCTGTTGGTAAATCGAAGAAGACGATTGCCGCCCTTATGGATCTTCGTCCAGACAGTGTGCGCGTGATACGTGATGGAGAAAGTATGATGATCCATCCGTCGAAGGTAAAGCCTGGCGAGATCGTCTCGATTCATCCAGGGGAGAAGATTGCCCTGGATGGCGTCATTTCTTCCGGTGATTCGACGCTTGATTTGCGTGCGCTTACGGGGGAATCGCTTCCAGTTAATGTCTCTGCGGGGGATGCAATTATGTCAGGAAGCGTGAATCTGAGTGGTGTTTTGACGGTTGAAGTTACGAAAGCGTTTGGTGAATCGACAGCTTCAAAGATCATCGATATGGTTCGCCATGCTTCCACCCGCAAAGCGACAGCGGAACAGTTTATTACGCGATTTGCGCGATATTATACCCCTATCGTCGTTGTTGCTGCCATATTGTTAGCTGTGTTTATGCCGTTGTTTTTTGGTGGAGAATGGCCTGATTGGATTAGACGTGCCTGTATTTTTCTCGTGATTTCTTGTCCTTGTGCTCTTGTAATCTCGGTGCCCCTAACATTTTTTGCGGGCTTGAGTGCTGCGTCAAAACGTGGTTTGCTCGTTAAAGGGAGTCATTATCTTGAGATGCTCGGTCAATTGCACACGGTTGTTTTTGACAAGACAGGGACTTTGACGAAGGGAAGTTTTGAAGTTGTCAGCGTTGAAGCGGCAACGCAAGCCATTGATCCGATGGATGTTGTGCGTGCGGCTGCCATGGCTGAGTGTTTGTCGAATCATCCGATTGCAAAAGCTGTTGTGGCGTATGCCAAGAGGAAGGGGATAGAGATACCGGTAACCGCTTCACAAACAGAATACAGAGAAACGGCCGGGCGTGGCACGTATATTTGTGTGGACGAGACGACGTATCGTGCGGGTAATGTTGCTTACATGATTGAAAGTGGAATTTCGGAAGCTTGCCTTGTGAAGCCGGAACATGCCATGGGGTCGGTCATCCACGTCGTTAAAGATGCGACGTATCTTGGGGTGATTGTCGTTGAAGACGTTTTGAAGCTGGAAGCTGTTGATACGATATCCGCCTTGAAGCAATGCGGTGTTTCGCGTGCGTACATGCTGACGGGAGACAGGGCGGCTTCGGCAAAGGCTGTTTCAGAAAAGCTTGGATTGGATGGGTTTAGAGCAGAGCTGTTGCCAGGAGATAAGGTTGAAGCTTTTGAGGCGTTGATTGCGGATGTACCAGAAAAAAGAAAGATGGCGTTTGTCGGTGATGGGCTCAATGATGCGCCAGTATTGGCGAGAGCGGATGTCGGTATCGCCATGGGGGCGCATGGCAGTGATGCCGCGATCGAGGCGGCTGATATTGTCGTGATGAGTGATGATTTGTCGAGGCTTCCGGATGGAATTGCCGTCGCTCGAAAAACGCGCATCATCGTCCTTCAAAATATTGTGTTTGCTTTAAGCGTCAAGGCGTTGTTCCTTTGTCTGGGGGCACTGGGCTGGATGAATTTGTGGTTCGCTGTGTTTGCCGATGTCGGTGTGATGCTGTTGGCTGTTCTCAATGCGATGCGGGCCATGAAAGTGAAGAATGACGTACCCATGCATGGATGATGACGTTTCTATGACATAAGAGGCTTACCATAAATGATGGGGTATGTCGGCATGTTTTGGCATTCGACGCATAAGCGAGGCGCTAAGACTCTTGGCGTGCGTAACAACTGTTTGGGGGCGTTGCGGGGGTGTCCCCCGCAGTGGGGGTAGTGGCGTATTTTCGTATTGCAGGGATGTTCCATGGAACGTCCCTGCAATACGAAAATAGCCGCGTAGGGGGCATTGCCCCCAATCCAACATAATTGATAAAAAAGTGAAATAAAACTTTTATATCGTTATGTTTGAAAAAGTTTAATGAATGGGTTGACACTGCTTCAAGCAAATGTCTAGATAACCCATGTGGGCATAAGTCCCACGTATAAACAGTAGGAATCGGCGCTTGGGAGCGTGGAGGATGAGAATATATCAGTTTGTTATAAGTTTGATGCTATTTCTTGGGACGGTAGCGACATTGAGTTTAAGTGTCAGCGGGCAAGCAATGGCTCAGGAAGCTCAGGGAATTTCGTTGGTGGAAGCCCTGGAACTGGCCCATAAGAACTCGAAGTCGGATGCACAGCTTGAGATTCAGTCGGAAATAGCAGAAGTCAAAGTGAAAGAAGTCAAGGCCAAGTGGTGGCCGCAGATTACGGCGGATGCGAAGGCTGTCGTATGGAACGACAATTCGATGCTTCAGGTGATTGACAAAGAAAATCTAGATCTTGAAGCGTCGCTTGGACAGGCTGTTCAGCAGGGCATGGCGGGTATGGATACAGCGCAACAGATGGCGATGACGACGATGCTCGGCATGATGAAGCCGCTTGTTCCGCCTGTCACGCAGGCATTGATGGACATCATTCCGTCTGAACTTGAGTTGCGAGAACAGTTTACGGCGATTGTGGGGGTTCAGCTTGTGATGCCGTTGACGCCGCTTTTACAGGTGTATCAGGGGCAGAAATTGGCGGAGCTCGGTGTGAAAGATGTTGAGATCCAGCGTAAGGGCCAAAGTCTTGCCATCGATTTTGAGGTCACGGATGTCTATCTGAAGCTCGTCTATGCGCAGCTGATGGTTGATGTGGCGCAGGAAGCACTTGACACGATTCAGAAGCATGTCGAGATGGCGCAGAAGTATGAGAATGCGGGCATGATTTCGCACAACGATGTACTGAGTGCAGAGGTAGAACTCGTCAAGGCGCGTCAGGATCTTATGGAAGCCAGGCAGGGAAAACGTCTTGCGGGCATGAAACTCGTTCAGACGCTCGGCCTTCCGCGGGAAACGGAAGTGAGTGCCTCGGATATGCCGCAGGAGACGTTTAGTGTTGCGTTGGCTCCTCTTTCGGATTATCAGACGCGGGCACTGGAACAGCGCACGGAGTTAGAAAGGCTTTCTTTGACGCAGGAACTTGGTGAACGATCGGCCAAATTGGCCATTTACGATTATATCCCGAAAGTGGCACTTGTGGCGCGATATGAATTTGCGCATGGCACGGCGATGCAGCCGACGAACCAGGCCTTTATTGGACTTGCCGCCAACTGGACGATTTTCGATGGGCTCGAAAAACATTATGCCGCAAAACGGGCGGAACTCGAAGCTTCACAGAATGCGACGAAGGCTGAGGAAGCGGAGGAATTGATTGCGCTTGAGGTGAGTCAGAAGTATTTGAATCTCGAAACGGCGCTCGAAAAAACGGCTTTGACGAAGCAGGCACTTGCCCTTGCCGATGAGAATCTGCGCATGATTACGGCGCAGTTTGCTCAGGGCGAATCGGTAAATACGGACGTATTGACGGCGCAGACAAAACGTGCTGCTGCCCGCGCATCCGACGTCAAAGCGCGTATCGATGTGCTTTCCGCGCTTGCTGCGCTCTATCTGAGTCTCGGCGAGGAACCACGGCTGACACAGGATGCCATTCGTTAGGAGATTTTGTGTATGTCCAGACAACCCAAAATGACGCACGAAATGTCTGAGTCCCTCGTGATGAAAGCCGCCAGGGAACAATTTGCAAGCCTGGGCTACCATGGGGCCAGAATGTCGGATGTGGCTGAATGTTCAGGCGTGAACAAAAGGCTCGTCTATGAGATCGTCTCGGATAAGGAAAATTTGTATCTGGCTGTATTGAGCGATGTCAGTCGGGAATTTGGTGCGGCTGTATCGGCTGGCATGGCAGAGATGGACGATGCAGCTTTCAAAAGTATTGCTGATGTCTATTGCATGGCGTTTGATTTGATCAGTCGTTATCACGCATTTTCACGTCTCCTCACGTGGGAATGGTTATGTGAAACGATACAGGGGGCAAGAATCCTCACGGAAATGAGAAATTTTTGCGAAAAAATTCATGCGGTTGCACTGCGTGTCGATAAAACTGGCAGCACACATTTGAAAGAATTTGATGTTGCGCTGGAAGCGATGATCCTGCGCTTTGCCATGCAGGAATCAGTGGCTGAAACGCATGTTGCAGAGCTCAAAGGGATTGCTGCTGCCTTGTTTTCAGCTATAGAGAAGTAAATCTATCGATGCGTAGAAACGTAACATAATGATGACATAGCATCGGGTGTATGGCGTGTTTGATTAAGCTTCGTCCAAAACTGAAAAATGGAGTGTGAAAACGCGGCAAAGCATCAGATGGTTAGCGTGGCAGAAGGCAGAAAAGCGTTCTGCCAAATACGGGAGTATTAAAAATGCATTTCAGTTTTCATAAATGGGTAACAGGCTTGGGCGTTTTGGCTGCCTGTGGTGCTTTGTCAGGCTGCAATCTTGAGATCAGCGAAAAAGTGGATCGCCTGACGGCGGCACAGCGTGATGCTGCAGAACGTCCTTTGACGGGATTGATCGGTGCGACCGAAATCGATGTGGCAAGCAAGGTGCCTGGAAGAATTTTGAAAGTTCACGTCCACGAGGGGGACAGTGTCGTCGAGGGCCAGGAACTCGTCGAACTCAACCTCGATGAACTGGATGCCAAATTGCTTCAGGCGACGAGTGCGATTGATGCAGCCAGAGCCCAGCTTAAGCTCGCAGAAAAAGGCGCCAGACCACAGGAAAAAAAGGCGGCTGCCAATCAGGTTGAAGCCGCACAGGCACAAGTCGATGTCACGAAAAAAATGTTGGACAGAAGCCGAGCCCTTCTCGATGAAAATGCCATTCCTCAGGCTAAGTTTGATGAGATTGAATTCAAATACAATGTCTCTGTCAGCCAGCTCGAAATGGCACAGGCCAAGTACGATGCCATCTCTAAGGGCGCCAGAAGTGAAGAAATTCAGGCGCTTGAAGCCCTCGTCGCCAAAGGGGAAAGCGTCGCTGCAGAGATAGAGATCTACAAAAAGGAAGTTATACAAAAATCGCCAATCAAAGGGGAAATCTCGAAAGTTGCGCTCCACGAAGGGGAATTGACGAGTGCTGGATATCCTATCATCACGATTGTGAACATGGATGATATGTGGGCTTCGTTTGCTGTACGCGAAGACCGATTAAAGAATCTTCGTAAGGGCGATAAAGTCGATATCTATATTCCGGCACTTGATCGCTACATTAATATGACGATTACTTATATTTCGCCGATGGCCGATTTCGCGACGTGGCGTGCGACGAGTGATCGTGACAGCTTCGATCTCAAGAGTTTTGAAGTTAAACTCAAACCGGCTGAACCCGTCGATGGACTTCGCCCGGGTATGACGGCACGTTGGATCAACAAGTAGAGGTTCGATATGTTCTTTCTCAAAGGACTGATCGACTTTCTGACGATTTATTTTCGTCGGCCTAAGTTTTTTGCCATGTTCGTCATCATTCTGATGAGTGTCGGCATTACGGTGGCCGTCTATTCGAGCCACGTCGTTCAGCACATTCCGATTTATGTTACGGATCTTGATAATAGCACAATGAGCCGTACTGTGCGTGGTTTCCTGAATGCCGTGCCAGATATCTCAGTTGAGGGCGTGATCGATAATGCGGAAGATGCGAAACAGGCCTTGATTGATGGTAAGATTGCCGGTGTCGTTTTGATTCCGAATGGCCTTTCACAGGCTGTCAAAACGCAACAGCCCACGAGCATCAAGGTTTACATTGACGGTTCCAACATTATTGAGGCGCGAAACATCGACCGTGCCGTTCAGACTGTTGTCAAATCGACGAGTATCGGCGTCAGCATGATTGCACTCTCAAAACAGGGTGTGCGGGAATCACAGCTTATGCCGCTGCTTCAGCCGATCAACCTTGATGTGGACAGGCCGTTTAATCCCAATACGATTTATACCGATTACCTTTTGCCTGTCCTGATTTTCTTCAATTTGTGGTTCTTCATCTGTCTCATGGTCAATGCGGCTTTCCAGGAAGAACCCCCGAAGGCAATCCTGGAACATAAGATAAGAAGCCGGTTTTATTACATTGGTCGCATGGTCGCCATTGGCATCATTGCCATGCTCATCGGTATTGTGATTTATCTGAAGGGACTGCCGCGCGTTGACATCGTTTTGACCTCTGCGCCGATGATGGCTTTGACTTCACTTGTGATCTTTATTGTGTTGAGTGAAGCGCTTTTTACGGCCATCAACCTCGTCCTCGGCAAAGTCCGCGTAATGGCCATGACGGTGAGTTGCCTGTTCTGCATGATGACCCTGATGATTTCTGGATTGACGTGGCCGCTAGAAATGCTCCCCTGGTACATCCGAGAGTTTTCACTCTGGATGCCGCTCACGCCGTTCCTCTCAAGCGTTCAGGTCTTTTTGTACACGGATGCCACATGGGCTGATCTTTCATTTTATGCCACGCTCTTTTTCAAACAGGCTTGCCTGTATGCGTTGATCATTTTTGTCGTCATGCGCATCAAGGATATCGTGTTGTTCTGTCGTTATTTATGGCATCGAATGTCAGGAAAACCTGCGACGCCATCGCTTGCAGAGGCTTATCATCTTCCCATCGCTGCGACGGCTGGCACATCCCAGGATGCACCTGCGGCTGCGGCCGTTCAGCCTCCATCGACGGTTGAAAATGACGCACCATCACAGGGCGATACGTCTGAAACAACTCAGTCATCCGATGATGTTGATACGCCGGATGCGGCTCTGCTTCACGAGGATGATGCGTCTGAGATCCAAAAAATCGTTTCTTCGCCGTCTGCGCAAGACATTGCGTCACCTGAACAAACGCAACAGCAGGCAAACACACAAAGCGCTGACCATGTATCCGCGCAAACAAACACGCAGACGGATGCGCCTGCAACACCTACGGAGGCCAAAGCATGAGTTGGCTTTCTCACTTCAATTTTTTTAAGCACTTTTGGGAAGAGACGAAATTTGCGTTCAAAGCCCGCTATCCGCTCGTCTTTATTTTGATTATTCCCTTTGTTTATCCGCTGCTCATTTCTTTGACGTATGCAAATCAATCGGTCGTCGAGCGCCACGTCGTGATCCTTGATGAAGATAATTCCGAACTTAGCCGTGCTTTTACCTTGAATGTCGATGCCACGCAGGGGGCGCAGGTCATCCGAATGGTTCATACGGCTGAAGAAGGCGTACAGGCAGTCGTGTCGAGGGAAGCCGATGCCTTTATCCACCTCCCGGAGGATTTTTCCGTCAGGTTCAAACGCTTTGAACAGGCCAATGCCAAATCCTACGTCTATGCGACAAACATGATGATCTATGCCTCTGTCATGACGGCAATTCAGGAAACGGTTTTGGCGATGAACCATGATCTAGCCCTGGCACGCGTGACGACGCCGAAGGGCATCATTGGAGAACGGGCTGAAAGCATTGTTGATCCCATTCATTACGACAAGGCTATGCTCTTTTCGCCGACGCTCGCCTACTCGTCTTTCATCTGTCCCGTCCTCTTTTTGATCGTCGTTCAGCAGATGATGCTCATCGTCCCTGGTCTGAGCATTGGATTTCGGCGTGAAACGGATCCTGAGTTCCGCAAACGGCATCTTTGGCTTGCCGATTATTTCCCGCACTTTATCTTTTTTGCTATCTGGGCCATCGTCGGCGTTTTGTTCATCTATGCCTTCCTTTGTCCGACATTTGGCTGGCCAATGGCCGGCCTTAAGGAAATGATCATTCTGGCGATGACGATCTGTTTGCTTCACTTCCCTATCAGCGCGATTCTCATGAGCGTCGCAAAAGATAAGTACACGACATTCCAGCTCGTTCTTGCGCTTTCCGTGCCGTGTTTTATGATTAGCGGTTACGTCTGGCCTCAGTACAGTATGCCTGGCTGGGTGGCTTCGATGAGTGACTGGTTCTTGATCAACCCCATTGGACAAGCCTTGCGCAAAGTCGTTTACAAAGGCCAGACCATCCAGGATCTCGGCGTGGAGTATCAGCATATTTTACGCATCTTTGTGGCGTATTGCATCGCTGCCCTTGTTATTGTCCACCGCGGCATCCTCTATCGCACGGTCAAACGGATACGCGCGAGAAAAAGTGCGGCGGCAATGCCTGTCGAACAAAAGACGGCTACGTCAAATGGGGGATAGGGCAGGCTATGGCTGAAGCCATACGCCGTGCCCACCGCAGCTATGGCAAGCCATACGCTGCGGTTTTGCGCCGCTATCACTGACTTCGCACGTGATACGCGGCGCTTTTTTATGTATGATGGATGAAGTCTTGGGGTTTGCACGTTCTAGGATGATGGGAAATGTTATTGATTGAGGAGAATGTGTTTTGAAACATACGCCTACCATTGGGTTAGTCTTTTTTGCGACGTTGTTTTGTGTCATACCTGCTATGGCGTTCGCGGATGACGTTGTCCTGCACGTCTACGGACAGGTGCCGAGTACGCCCCAGGGATGGGCTTTGTCTCAACAGATCGTTTCGATGGATGAAGTGTCCGAATCGGCGGTTTTTGATGCCCTCAAACGAAAAAAATTACCGACTTACGGCGATACACAATATGACGCGGGGGCGTCAGCGGTGACGATTGATCCGACGAAGTGTGCTTACAGCGCCATTATTTCGACAGAAATTGCGCGATCATTTGAACAAAACGGTTTTAAGCAACCCCTGGTTCAATGCGGTGAAGTGGCGGTGTCGCCTGATCCGTCTGCATTGGCGCATACGGTCAATGTGATTCCCGTGTGGCAGGCAATTGGGGAACAGACAAAAAATATGTCGCCGTGGACGTACGTCGATACGACATTAGCGCTTGTGCCATACAACGTGTATCGACAAAAATTGGCTTCCGGCGATAAGGCAACGCTAAAAACTGTTGAGATGGCTTTTGATTCGGAGAGCGAATTTGTCCAGCGCCAGACGATGCTTGCGGCCACCAGTGCACGTCTGCCTGGTGCAGAAATGCTGATTGCCAAAAGGCTTTCGTCAAAATCACTCATGACGCGGGCCAATGCCGTTCGTTCGCTCAAACATTCGACGAATGGCAAGATTCTGTCTCAGATTCGCGATGTTCTGGCGAAGGCATCGCCGGCTGATAAACGCATTTTGGCGGAAGCCGCTCTCGATACACAGGACGCTGGACTCAGGCGGTTGTCAGCCATAGCACTCCTCAGCGCAGCCGATACGGCTTTGTTTCAAAAGGCGTTGAAGGCACTGACACCCGATGAAATTTCGGCAGAATTGGCTTCATCGCTCGATTCGGCAGCGACGCCGGCACATGCCGCACAGATCGCTGGGACGCAGTTTGGTACAGATCACCGTCTGCTTCAGAATTGGCTTGACCGGCAACAGGGAACTGCAAACGCCGTCGCTGTCGCTGATGCTGTGTTGTCTTCAAACATAAAGGATGATGCACTCGTCGCTTCGGCGCACGCGGTCATGATGTTGTCGGACAACTTTGAGCAGGCTGAAAAGAGTTTTTATCGGCTGACAAAAAAGACGGTGTTTGATCTGCACGCGAATACACCGCTTTCTGACGAGGCTGTACAAGCTCTGAAACGCGCTCAAACGTCGTCATCGGTCTTAATTTCATGGGCGGCGTTCGACAGACTTATGGCACCTGTTGTCAAAAATGAGGCTTATGATGTGGCTGCCGCGCAAAAAAAGACGTTCGATAACGATTGGACAGTGCGGGCAGCACTTGCGCTTGAACTCGCTCAGGCCAATGCTTCGGCAGACGCACTTCGCAATGCGCTCATTAAGGATAGCGAACCACATGTCGTCCATGCCATGATCGATTCTCTTGCGCGTATGCATGAAACGCGTTTTGCACGAGAATTAATACAGATCGCAAAAATGGAGACGGAAGACACGCGTTTGCTTATTCTTCGTGCCATGCCGTCTTTGATGGATGAGACAAATGCGACAGCAGTTACGGCTTTTGTGTCAAATGAACTGTTTGATGGTGCGCCCATGATAAAGATTGCTGCACTTTATGCTTTGGCGCGTATCGCGCATGATACCAAAGATCCCGTCATTGCCGATAATGCTATTTCTTCAATGTCATTAACTGTCCAGGATAAAGACAAACGCATTGTACATCACACGCTGCTTGCCTTGGCCGATACAGGGCATCCGTCTGTCTATCCGTTGCTTGATGCGGCAGAACCGCTTTATCCGGATAGCGTGGCGCAGGCGCGTCAGCGTCTTGCTGATCAATAAAGGGTTCTAGAGAGGATTGCGTGATGAGACGTTTATTGTTGTTTTCGGTATGTTTTCTGACGGTTTCCTGTTCGACGCAACCGCGTACCGATAACCAGGAAGCACAACGGGCGCTCGAACAGATGGTTTTGGATAAATCTGCTTTTGACAGGCATTATCTTAATTATTGCAGTTCGATGCAGCAGTGCCAGGCGCCGCTTGTCTGTATGAACCAACGTTGTGATATTCCGCCGTCGTTGTTGGGGCAGCCTTCGGACAATACGCCGACGCTGACGATCATCAATGGCGATGTTCAACAAAAATTGTGGCTTGAAATTTGTGACGACGATTACACGCGTGCACGCGGTATGATGTTGCGAAAGGCGTTTGCCCAGGGATGGGGGATGCTGTTTATTTTTGACAATGATGCCAAACGCAGTTTCTGGATGGCAAATTGTTATCTGCCGCTCGATATGGTGTTTATTCGCAAGGACGGTAGCGTGTCGAACGTCATTGAGAATGCGGAACCGCTCAATACGGAACCGCGGTATCAGTCGACGGATCGCGTGCGTTATGTCCTCGAACTGCCACCTGGAAGCATTCGCCAATATGGTATTCATACGGCGACAAAATTTGTGCTTCCGCGCTGAGTGTGCGGATAAGCGTCATGTCGAGAAAAGATCATCGATTTTGAGAATAAAAAACCCGCCCTCAAGCGGGCGGGTTTTAGTGTTAAGGGCGTCAAGCATTATTGATTTGTAGCGTTGTTGTTGTCACAACCACCGGATGCACATTTGGCAGCAGCGGCGTTCATGGCAGCGGTGAAGCCATCAAAGGTTGTGAGTGCATTGAATGCATTGGCGGCCTGTGTTTTGTTGGCTTCAATGCCGGCGTCGTCGCAGTTGTTGACGGCTTGCTGTGTTTTGTAAAGAAAGTGTGCACCGACGGGGCCATAAAGGAGATCGGCCCAGTCAAAGCCTTGCCAATCCGTGAAGGCGTCTGCAAGCGCATCCTGATTTCCCTCAATGTAGGTTTTGAGTTTTTCACCGACCTGAAGGCAATCCATGGGCTCTGCAGATTGGCAGTTAATGGCGTTGCAGAGGCCAAGGGACTGCTGATAAACAATTTTGGCATTGCTGTCAGAATCGGAACATGCGGCGGTAAAGAGGGTTGCGCCACAAAGCATGCCGGCACAAATGATTTTGCTCAATTTCATAGTAAATACCTTAGAAATATAGGGAACGAACGATTGCCGATACAAAGCGGTACCGGCAAACAAATCTTATTGTAGCAATGATTTTTTGGCAGGGCAACGCGTCAGCGTCATTTTTCGATGAAAAAATGAATTAAATCATTTGTTTGGAGCATCGTCAAAAATAGTCTTGTTTTATTTCGGGGCAATCGCATCAAACGTCGATGCGTGACTGCAAAACCAAAGAAAACGCTTTTTCGTTTGATTTGTCTCATCACAATGACTAAACTTTAGTTCTGTATAACCACGGGGGAGTCTTTGAAGGAGTTTTAAGATGAAACGGACATTGGGCTTTGTCGTTTTTCTTTTTGTGATGTTTGTCTCTGTGACGGCGTTTGGTTTTGGCAAAGGCGATCGCGTTTTGGCTTTGTGGGAGGATGCATTTTGGTATCCGGGAACGGTGACGGCTGTTCAGGGCAATGTCCTTACGATTACATTTGATGACGGTGACAAAGCGACAGTCGATGCCGAGCGCGTCGAAAAACTGGACTGGGCAGCAGGGGATCGCGTGGAATGTCGTTGGCCAGGCGATGGTAAAAATTACCCTGGCGTCTTTACGGAAGTTAAAGGCGAGAACGTTCGCATCGTCTATGATGACGGGGATAAAGCCGAGTTGCATGTCGGCAAATGCCGTCAAAGCCGCCAGAGCAGGCTCGTGGGCAGATAATAGGGTCAGTTTCACTGACCGGCATTTGCCTGTGCGACGAAAGTGCCATTTTGGCACTTTTGTCATGTTTGAGAATGGGTGAGGGGTTTATCAAGCCGCTTCATAGAGGAAACGGGTATTGGCATTGCATCGTTGCAGTGCGATCGGGAGGGCGGCAATGGCCGCAGGAGGCGTATGACAGATACAGCGTGTGTCTATTCCGAACGTTATCAATCATTCTTAAACCATTATACCGCTTTTGAGGCCGACAAGGCATTGGCTCAAGCGGATCAGGCGCTGTTGGATGCCGTCGAGCTGATGCACGAAATCAATGGCCATGATGCGGACGCGACGGAAGTTCTGGCGCATGTCTTGGATGCTTTGAGCCAGATTGGCAAAAAAACGTGGTGGTTCTGCGCTTGTGGTGAAATATCGCCCGTCGAGGGCAACGTCGATGCCTATTGTGAACAATGCAAGACGTGGCGCAAACTTCCCGAAAGGCTTTCGTTTCCCGTTTGGACGGCGTGGGTCATGGCGGCAAAGCTTTTGGCTCCAAAGACGTGGTTTGAACGATTGGAACGTTGGTCACAAGCCAATGGGCTTTTGCGTGGCGAAGCCGAATGTGAAGAAACAAACGTGGGGCGTTGCGGGGACAGGGATGAATCGAACGATCTGCAAACAAACAGTGTTCCCGCCCCCGCTGAGGGGGTAGCGGCGAATGTGCAGGACGAGGCGAAGGCACGAGCCTGTTCTGTGCATCGACGCGTAGGGGGAGACGTCCCCCTCAAATGCCTCTCTTTTATTGATGGTATGCACATTTTTGAAGATGGCAGAACTTGTGGTACGAATTGGATTGCATTACCTGTGCCTGGTGCGGCGATATTAATTTAGGCTGAGTTTGCCTGTGCTGGCAAGACTCGTCAGCTTTTGAGGTGAAGGATGAAAATAAAACGATTTTTGGTTTTGAGTCTGGCTGCGGCTTTGCTCGCGTTTGGCTGTAGTGACAGTGACAGTGATGATGGCGATAAGCAGGACAATACCGGCGATAACACGGGCGACAATACCGGCGATAACACGGGTGAGAATACCGGCGATAACACGGGTGAGAATACCGGCGATAACACGGGTGACAATCCTGGCGGCAAGCCGCAGGCACAGTGCTCGGAAGATACATTTGAGGCTTATTGTAATGAAAGCAGCGACATCTGGTATGACAGTTGTCAGGGTGGTAAGCTTCACAAGGTCTTTTGCAGTACGGTTCAGACGTGTGATGCCGCACGCGGTTGTGTTGCCAAATCGTGTGAAGCGGGGCAATCGACGTGTCACAATAATGTTTTTTCGACATGTGATGCTGGCATGGTGCGGACGGTCAATTGCAGCCAGACGGGGCGCGTGTGCGATGTTAGCCGCGGCTGTGTCTACGATACGAATGCGAGCAAGGAATGTGATCCGAACGCGTTTAATGTTTCCTGCGAGGAGAATGTCCTTCACTATTGTGATGAAGCGTCGCATGTTGAAAAGACGATGACGTGTCCCGGAACGACTGTCTGCAGTGTTGAAAAGCGTGGGTGTACTATGCCTACTGTCGAGGAAAGCACCTGTAATCCTGCTGCCGAAACGGCTAAATGCGAAAACGACATGCTTTGGCTGTGCATCGAAAATGGCAACGGTTCCGGTGGATGGCTCGGCGAGAACTGTGCCGATTCGGGTAAAAAATGTACCGGAAGTGGTGAAAGCGCCCGTTGTGAGACACAGTACACGGCAACTTGTGAGCATAACGTTTTGACGCTTTGCGAAGGTGCTGACTGTATCGAGCAGAATTGCACGGAAATCGGCGGTATATGTGATGTTGATGCGGCGGATTGCCGTTCGACAGAAATCACGTGTTCCGGAAGCGTCGTCTCCGTTTCGGATATCGATGCCAATACCTATACTTATGATTGTGCGCAAAATGGCGATGATTTTGTCGGCTGTAATACGGCGTATGGCTGCAGCTCCGTTTATTGCAGCGATAACAAGCTCATGATCGTGATGGATGGGGATGAACAAGTCTTCGAGAATTGTGATGAAACGTCGGCGACGTGCTCCGATCGTGACATGGTATGCGCCGTTTGCGGAGACGATGATAAGGTCTCCTGCAGTGATGACAATCGTGCGACCGTCTGCCAAAATGGCCAGATCGTTACCATGAGCTGCGGTGATTTGACGTGTTCCGAGGATCATGGCGGCTGTTATAATCCTGATCCATGTACGAAAGACGTGTGTGTCGATAATGCGCTGAAGATTTGTGTGGACGGAATCTGGTTTCCGGAGGTCGAGGCATGTGGTGAAGGCTTTACGTGCGATGCAGATTTGGGATGTGTCGCCAACAGCACATCGCAGGTTTGCGGCAATGGTATCATCGAATCGGGTGAAAACTGTGATCCGGGCACTGAAACAGTCGAGGGATCGATGATTTATGCGACGTGTGCTTCTGCCTTCGGTGACCAGTTCACGAAGGGCGTGTATTTCGGCAAACCGGCGTGCGGTGCCGCTGACAGTGAAAAAGCATGTCAGTTGGTGACGGGCACGTGTCAGCTCGCTGCCGATATTGAAGCAGAAATTGAAAAGTGGCCAATCACATCGAACGATTCAATTGCTAATTATATGAAGGATCAAAGCGTTGTCATTGACGGCCATTTTGCGACATCGCGTTACAACCATACAGATGACAGGGATGCCTGGCTCATCGGTTCATGGCCAACTGCATCGACGCCCCAGTTCGATAAATATTATATTGGACTTCGACCAGAAATGAACAACTCGGCATCCAAAGTGCAGGATTATAAGTCGTTCGCCGTACGATTTGCCGTTAAGCGCAATGACAATGGGCCGAAGCACGTTCAGGTTGCGTTTTATCATTTTGGTAATCTCGTGGAGACGAGCGAAGTGTTTGATGTTTCGACGACATTCACGGACATTCGGGCCGAGGTCAAAGATCGCGCCGCATTTGATAATAATTTGACGATTCGCGTGACAGGGTTTGATGCCGCGACGAATAATGGTGGAACGCTTTCAATTGCCGATATGGCACTCTATGGCGTCAAAAAATAATAATAATAATATGATGTGCATGAGCTAAAGCGTGCCCTTCGGGGCACGCTTTTTTGTTTTTAGCAAAGGGGGAAAACTGTGGAGAATCGTTGGCATTATCCTATAATGAACGTGATAGAAAAAGATTCTAAAAATTTTATTACAATGCGAAACGGATGGAAGTGTGTGAAAAAGTTTGATGCCGCTATCTGCGAATGCTATAATAAAAACATGAATATATCATGTGTTGGCATGATTAGATGAAGTTTGAGAAGAGGAGAGGGATAGAAGAGGAAGGATATCGGTGTTGCTGTTTTTTGTTTGGCCTATGTCGTCATGGGCTGCAGTTACGAAGTCAATTCGGATCAAAGCCTTTGTGGTGCGGGGATTAGCAATGATGCGCTTGGAACGAAAGACTGTGAATGTAGCCAAAATAATGTCTTAGCTTGTGCAATGCTGACGAATCTCACAGTGCCAGAGAAAGGCGAATTTGTGTGTAATACCTCCAGTCCCATCAATCGGTGTGAATTGCAGTGCCAAAAGGGTTACTCGTTTTCACAAAACGGCACCAGGTGTATAGAGGATGGTGCCAGCGAAACGTGTGATTCTGCGACATGTCAACTCGCAGAAAATGCCCGAACGATGAAATGCGAAAAAAATAGATGTGTGATCGACACGTGTATGGATACGGCGACGCTCGTTGATGGAAAGTGTGTTAAGAACGGCGATCTGCCGTGTGATCCTGCGGCATGTGCGCTCGCAGAAAATGCCCGAACGATGAAATGCGAAAAAAATAGATGTGTGATCGACACGTGTATGGATACGGCGACGCTCGTTGATGGGAAGTGTGAGATACCTGTCGAGCCGGATTGTCATGAGAAGTTTATCGAAGATTTTGCTAAATATTATCCTTATATTTTGGAGGCTCAAGCAAATGGTAAAACAGATGTTTGTAGTGAAGATATTTGCCCGGAGGGGCAGTGTCAAATATTGCTATGTGATGGTTTAATCTGGGATTGTCACCACTCTGATCGTTTTGAGTGTAACGAAGCCTCAGATGAAGGTATTATGCTTTCCAAAGTTAATGTATATTATAATGGTATGGCTACGTCTATGCCTTATGATGTTAAATGTTCTAAATTTCCGCATGGTATTCTTCCAGTCATATCCGCTTGTTCACAAAATTTACAACCTGTTTATGAAGTGTATGGTGGAGTCGAGACGACGGATAATACGGGAGAGCGTGTCATTGC
>JAFOHE010000037.1 GCA_017421975.1 Pseudomonadota bacterium | reverse complement strand
GAATCCAGGTTATTAAGGAGATCTAACGGTAAACATTATGCTGTTAATTCATTTAAGATAGAATCGCTATGATTTGAAAATATCGGTTATGCATTTTCTTCGCTTGCATCAGTGTGAATGATCAGGTAATGCATGTGCGTTTTTCCATATAGTATTGTGTCAATTTGATCGAATTTGTTACGGTAAAAAATATGTGTTTATATAAATTAGGAGACAGGTTTTTGTAGTGCACAAAAAAAGGTGGCGATAGCCACCTTTTTTGTGTGTCGTGAATGTGTGCATCAGATGAGGGCACCAGCAATCGTTGCCGTCATGAAGGCTGCAATGGAACCAGCGATCATCGCTTTAATGCCCATTTTGGCGAGATCGGAACGCCGTGCTGGTGCCATGCCACCGATACCGCCAATCTGGATGGCAATGGAACCAAAGTTGGCGAACCCGCACAGAGCGTAAGTCGAAATGACGATACCGCGATAGGAGAGCTGATCGACGATATTGGCAAGGTGGAGATATGCCACGAATTCATTAATGCCCATTTTTTCGCCGAGGAGCTGGCCAACGAGGAAACAATCCTGAAGGGGCACACCCATGAGGAAGGCAATGGGGAAGAAGAGCCATCCGAGGATATATTCGAGCGACAGAAGGGGGAGAAGTTTTTTACGTTCAAGAGAAGGTGTCCATGATTCACTTTGTGTGGTCGCGATAATCGCACCACAGGCGGCGACGTTGTGTTTATCGCGGCAATCGGCGAGCATAGGCGTATTTTCGAGGGGAGAACCGACCTTTGGCACAATAGCATTGTAAGCCGCCTCGATCTGATCGATTTGAGCACTTTGCGTTGTCGCAAGAGCTGTGATGCTTTCGTCGAGTTCGATATGCCTTGATTGTGCGATTGTCATGAGACCTTTGTGTGTGCATGCGATTGTATCGCTTGAGGAGTATGGCGTGTTGCATGAAGGATCGACGCTCTCACCCGAAGAAACGACGTAGGCAGCGACATGGTCATACGTTGTGGCATTAAAGACGCGGCTTGGGAAGCCCAGGAAGAAGTTTATGAGCGCGATAATGGCGACGAAGGCAATGAGCATGGCTGCGACGTTGATGGCGAGTTGCATACCTTCGGAAGCACCACGGGCAGCGGCATCAATGGCATTAGCATCCTGCTTTTTGTCATCAAGTTTGTATTTGCCCATCGTTTCCGATTCCTCGGTCTCGGGGTATATCATTTTGGCGACGACGAGGGTTGCAGGGGCGCTCATGACACTGGCAGCGATCATGTGTCCAGCGATATCGGGAAAATAAGGTTGGAGCATGGCTACATAGGAAGCCATAACGCCGCCTGCGACAGTGGCAAAACCGCCGGTCATGACGGCAAACAGTTCGGATTTTGTCATGTTGGCGACGTAAGGTTTGACGACGAGCGGTGCTTCCGTTTGACCAACGAAGATATTTGATACCGCTGAGAGCGTTTCAGAACCCGATGTTCCCATGAATCGCATCATAAAGGAGGCCAAACCGCGGACGATCCACTGCATGATGCCCAAATGATAGAGAACAGTCATGAGGGAGCTGAAAAAAATGATGGGTGGCAGAATGCTCATGGCCGTATGGACGTTGGCGGATTCAATCGTGCCACTCGCATAACTGGCAAAGAGAAATTCGGAACCGGCTTTTGTAAAATCGAGCAGAACTGTGATCGCATTGTTTAGACCAGCGAAGATGAGTTTGCCAATGGGGGTCCACAGGATGAACATGGCAAAACCCAATTGTAGCAAGGTGCCGACAGCGACAAGTTTCCAGAGGATTTTTTTTCTGTTATTGCTGAGTAGCCATGAGATGCCAAGAAAAGCAAATATACCGACAATGCTCATGATTCTGCCAAAGATGGAGGTGGTGTCTTCAGCTTTTTTGATATCGATCAGCGCCTCTGTTTGGCCTTTGGCGATGGCGCGATCGCGGAAGTAAGTTTCAGGGGAAGCGTCTTGCTTGGTGGCGACAGACGGTGTGGCGTCGGTGGATGGTGCTGTTACGGCTTGTGAGGGAGGAGCGGCGGCGGCAGCCGTTTGATCGGAGTTGGAAGTATCCGATTTGGGCAGTTCACCCAGTCCTGCGGCAATCGCCTGTGCCACGGCACGGCTTGCTGCCGCTGTAACATCGGAATCATCTGATGCCGCAGAGGGGGATGCTTCGACTTCAGAGATTACGACGTCAGGTTTGGTATCTTGAGCTGCTGCAGGTTGTTCATCTTTGACGATGATACCTGTGACGAGGATGAGAAGGCCAAAGCCTAACACGAGGTATGCCAATATATTGGCGATGGCCTTGGGCACCGACATGGACGGCAAAAGTTTGTACTTTTTCATGAGGTTTCCATGTGTGAAGAAAGTAAAAAGGGAGTACGTAAAAGATCGGACTCAGACAAAAAAGATAGGGTTCAAAGCAGTTTTATGAACGGCCCAAAGATACCATCACTTTGTGTGGTGTGCAGAATAAAAAGTGCTTTTCCAGTGAGGTTATGTTGATCAATGGGGCCGAAGTGGCGTGAGTCGTAGGAAGACATGCGATTATCTCCAGCAGCGAAACATGTGTTGGCTGATAGGGTGACACTGCCATGAAGATGGCTGCGTATGGGGAGCTGGGGCAGCATAATTCGCCATTGTTGGCCGGATTCGAGGGATTCTCGCCATATTTCGGGGGCATCTGCAGGACGAGCGATGGCATCATTGGTGAGCTTCAGGCGCTTCATGGCCTTTCCGTTGGGGCGGATAACGTCCTCATCGTAAGTAACAGTATGTTCCCCACAGCTGATGAGACGCAGAAAATTGGGCGCCTCGTTTTCGGAATGAATGTGGTAGATTTGACCGATTGCGGGGGTGGGATGAACGAAGGGCGGTGCGAAGCTGACAACGATATCGTCTTTGTGCAAGGCAGGTTGCATGGCAACCGTATCGACCTGGTCAATATCGAAGAGAAGAATCGCGAGAAGGATGAAAAATAGAGCGCAGTAGCACGTCAGGTGAAGGACTGGATGGTTGGACGTCTTTTTCTTTTTACTTGAGGTGCGTTTGCGGGAAGATGCATTTTGTGCGTCATTTTTTTGTTTTTTTGAAACCTTGTTCGGTTTGTTCTTGGTTTTATTGCTTTCTGTTTCGTTTGTTTTGGAATTATTTTTGGTAGATGCAGATTTATCGTTGGGTCGTGTAGATTTTGTCATATTATGTTCGTTACATGCGTTTTAGGCGAAACGCAGTTGGGCTATATGGTAGGCGTAAAGACGCTTGGAGGTGTGAAATGGGTAAGGAGAACGAGGCATGTGTTTGTATTTCGGAGATTCGATCCGTCATTCAGAGCCATTATCCAGTGAAGGCAGCGGAAGACTGGGATAATCCCGGACTTCAGCTTGGAAGGAAGGAAGCGCGCGTGTCGCGCGTTTTGATTGCCCTTGAATTGACGCGGGCGATCGTGGACGAGGCCATACAAAATGGCGTCGAGCTTATTGTAACCCATCATCCGTTTATCTTTAAGCCTTTAAAAGCTGTGACGACGGATTCGGTCGAAGGCAGCATGCTGCTTGATCTTGCGGAACATCGGATTGCGCTTTTGGCAGCGCATACGAATCTCGACAGCGCACCGGATGCGATCAATGCGCGTTTGTCAGACATGCTTGGGCTGAGTGAGCGCCGTATTTTCCTAAAACAGACACCATTTGTGGCATACAAGATGATTGTATTTGTGCCGGAAGCATCTGCGGATGATGTTGCAAAAGCGATGCATGAGGCGGGGGCGGGATGTGTCGGTAATTATTCGGACGTGTCTTTTGTCGGTAAGGGGGAGGGCCGGTTCCGTTGTGGCACGGATTCGCATCCTGCGATAGGTGTGCCTGGCTCTGCTGAGTGTGTGGCGGAAGTTCGGCTTGAAATGGTCGTTTCAGCGCGTGATCTTGGGCGTGTGACAAAGGCGATGCTCGCAGCGCATCCATACGAAGAACCGGCGTACGATGTGTTCAAACTTGAATCGGATGTCCGTGGCATGACAGATCAATATGGTTTTGGAATGGTCGGAACGCTTCCTGAGACGATGACGCTTTCGGTTTTTATTGATCATATTAAGAAGCTGTGGGACATAGAGAGTGTACGTGCATGCGGAGATCCAGAAAAGCTAATTCGACGTGTGGCCATTATGAATGGTGCGGGTGCAAAATATTATAATATGTGTAGTGATGATGTTGATGCTTATATTACGGGCGATTGCGGACATCATGATTTTGATAATGCAAATAGACGTGGGCTTGCTCTGATTGATGCAGGTCATTATGATACCGAAAAATTTATTCCTGAAATTATAAAACAAGTTCTGGATAAGGCTTTTGAACAGCGTTTAGAAGTTATAATATCCCAATGCATGAAACGACCATTTTGTGTATATTCATAGATTAAATAATAATTTGTATTATTTAATAAACTAAGGAGAACGAGGGGGTAGCGGCGTATTTTCCTGTAGGGACGTTCTATGGAACGTCCCTACAGGAAAATAGCCGCGTAGGGGGAGACTTCCCCCACCATAAAAAAGATAATGTAGTAGAAATAACTACATGTACATACAAAAGTATCCAGAAGGGTGCACAGACATCAATCTATGTATTGTTAATGTTGTCATGATTTGCTAAATAGAAGTGTCGTTGCGAAATCCATGCGATTTCGCTTTTTTATTTTAAGAGGTGAATCTATGACAAACAGACAGTGGTTTTTCCTTCTGACTGCCGGTCTTATGATTGCTGGTTGTGCGGATAATGCCCAGGAAGCGTCTGATTGCAAGCCGAATTCGGAGTATTGGAATGGTGAAAAGTGTATGCCTTCCGATGATGACAATTGCGGTGCGCAGGGCAAAGTATGTACGAACGGCAATATATGTGACGTTTCAAGCGGTCAGTGTGTGTGTTACAACGCATCGACGGGCATATCGTCGATGTGCAGTTTCACGTGTTGTGATGGCGTATGTTCGGATTTGAACTCGACGGATCATTGTGGGCGGTGTGACAAGACGTGTGAGCAAGGCTGGGCATGTTACATGGGATCGTGTACGGCCTCTTGTCCGGGGCCGGACGAAGAGATGTGTCAGGATGCCAACGGCGGAAGCACGTGTGCGAATCTTGATTATGACCGTCGTCATTGTGGCGCGTGTGGCAATGCCTGTCCCGGAACGGATGCGGCGCGACATATTGCGGCAGGGCAGTGTTCGGATGGCATGTGTGAAATCGTGTGCGATAAAGGCTATGCGGATCTGGACGACGATCCGATGAACGGCTGTGAACATGAGGCATCGTTCGAATGTGGCAATGGCATCGTCGAAGTGGGTGAAGCCTGTGACGGTGAGCGTTTGAATGACCAGACGTGTGCAAGCCAGGTGGGCTTTGGTTCAACGGGGCATCTATACTGTTTGCCTGGCTGCCAGGGGTTTGATACGGATGAGTGTACGCCGGCGACGACGTGTGGTAATGGCATTGTCGATGGCAAGGAAGTGTGTGACGGATCGAACATCGGCAATGCGACGTGCGAGAGCATCGTTGGTCCGGGATCGACGGGACACCTGTTGTGTGCCTTGAACTGCGGTGGTTACGACACGAGTTTGTGTTCTGCCTCGACGAAGTGCGGCAACGGCAAGGTTGATGATGACGAAGTGTGTGACGGTTCGGATATCGGCAGCGCAACGTGTGAGAGCGTTGTCGGTGTGGGATCAGCGGGTACCGTCAAATGTAATGACAAATGTACGGGATATGATCTTTCGGGATGCACAGCAAAGGCCGTTTGTGGCAATGGCATCGTCGAAAAAGGCGAGTCGTGCGATGGAACGAATTTCAATGCCCAGACGTGTGAAAGCATTGTGGGCAAGGGTTCAAGCGGGGCCCTTCAGTGCGATTCTTCCTGCCAGATCGTAGCGTCACTCTGTTCTGCGGCATCCCAATGCGGCAACAATGCCATTGATGGCAAAGAAATGTGTGACGGCAGTCAGCTTAAAGGCATGACGTGTGCCGATGTCGTGGGCCCAGGTTCGACGGGAACGCTTTCATGTTTAAGTAACTGCTCCGGTTTTGATGTGAGCCAGTGTACGGCGCAGGCCAAATGTGGCAACAACATCGTCGAATTGAACGAAGTCTGTGACGGCACGCGTCTGAATGATAAGACTTGTGCCAGTGTTGTCGGCGAGGGATCGACTGGTATTCTGCGCTGTAACACGAAGTGTGATGATTTTATTACGACGGGATGTACGGCTTCGACGACATGTGGTAATGGAATTGTTGAAGCTGGCGAAGTCTGCGACGGTACAGACCTTCAGGGGGCAACGTGTTCTAACAAAGTCGGCACGGGGTCTCAGGGAACAGTGCTTTGCGGTGACAACTGCAAATACTTCAATCTTTCAGGCTGCTCGGCAGCATCCACGTGTGGTAATGGTACGCTCGATGCCGGTGAAGTCTGTGAAGTCGGGGATCTTCAGGGAAATACTTGCGCTTCCGTGGTTGGTAACGGTTCGACGGGAACGCTCAAATGCGGCTCGACGTGTTATACTTTTGATGTTTCGGGATGTTCACCTGCAGAGAACTGCGGCAATAGCAGAATTGATGATGGTGAAGTCTGTGACGGAACCAATGTCGCCGGTAGAACGTGTGCAGATGTCGTCGGATATGGCTCAATGGGAATCTTGCGCTGCAATGCGACGTGTACCGGTTTTGATACGATATCCTGTACGGCGGAAAGAACGTGCGGTAACGGCAAGCTTGACGTCGGTGAAGTTTGCGATGGTACGCTTTTGAATGGCGCCACGTGTTCTTCGCGCGTCGGCTTCGGTTCGACGGGTGAACTCAAATGCAATGCGGCTTGTTCCGGCTATGATACGAGCAGTTGTACCGTTCTCGTGACGTGTGGTAACGGTCTTCTCGATGCCGGTGAGGCGTGCGATGGAGCACTTTTGAATGGTAAAACATGTGCGGATGTCGTCGGTTTTGGTTCGGTCGGCACGCCGTCATGTAACAGCGCGTGTACTGGATTTACGACGGGAACGTGTTCTGCGGCCGTGACGTGTGGCAACGGGATTCTTGATGACGGCGAAACGTGTGACATGAACAAGCTCAATGGTGCGACTTGCGCGAGCGTCCGTGGCAGTGGTTCGACGGGCACGATTCGTTGCAACAACACGTGTGATGGTTACGATCTCACGAATTGTTCGGCACCGGTGTCATGCGGAAACGGCGTCATTGATGAGGGCGAAGAATGCGATGGAAGCAAATTTGCCGTTTCTTCCGGATGCAACGCTTACAATCCCAAAGTCTGGGAATCCGGAAAACTGACGTGTAATGATAATTGTACTGTGAATACGGGAGCCTGTACGGCTTTCTGCGGCAACAATGTCGTCAATAGCCAGGTAGGCGGTGTCTATATTGGCGAAGCCTGCGACCACTCCGAATCGCTCGGCGATAAATTCCCGAAGAGCAAGAATTCGTGTGAAAAAGTCGTGGGCAGCGGTTCAACAGGAACACTCACCTGTTCGGCTGACTGTTCGACCATCGTCGTCAATCAGTGTACGGCTGCGGCTTACTGCGGTGACGGTATGGTGAATGTTGCTTCCGAAGCGTGTGACGGAAATGCGTTTGCCACGGGATCGGATGATTGTGCCAGCTACAGCAACGTTTACAAATCCGGTACCAAGGTTAAATGTCTCTCCAACTGCCAGGTCGATACGAGCACCTGTGAAAGAAAAGAATATTGTGGTGATGGCATCGTGAATGGTGCCGAGTACTGCGATGGCGACAGCTTTATGCTTGATGAAACGCGGTGTTCCGAATGGGATGGCAAGTATTCATCGGGTAGCGTAAAGTGCAACAATACTACGTGTGATCTCGATTATAGCGCGTGTGTTCTCAAGCCGAGTGCCAAGTGCGGCAACGGGGTTGTAGAGATTGCGAATAATGAGATGTGCGATGGCACGCAGTTTATGGATGGTGCGGGCAGTTGTGCGGAATATGCACCGACGATGTACAGCGGTGGATCACTCAGCTGTACGCATGATTGCCAGATTGATGATTCCGCTTGTACAGCGATTAAGCTGTGTGGCAATGGCGCGATTGATCCTGGTGAAGAATGCGACGGCAGCAAGTTTAACGGTTCCTTCAAAGCTTGCAGCGGTTACAATTCGATGCTCTATATGAGCGGTGGTACGCTTGGCTGCACGAGCGACTGCAAAATCGACGTTTCCGGCTGCATACCTTATTGTGGTAACGGCTCTGTCAATACGACGAAAGGCGAGGATTGTGATCATTCCGCTTCTGGCGACAAATTCCAGCCGACGAAAAACACGTGTGCCAAAGTCGTTGGTACTGGATCGACGGGAACGCTTGCCTGTACAAACGCTTGCAAATTTGATACGAGCAGTTGCTCACCGGCAGTGACGGAATATTGTGGTGACGGCATCGTCAATGGGACCGAAAAATGTGATGGCACAGCCTTCAAGAACAATTTGACAAAATGCACGGACTGGAACGATGCGGCTTATTCGGGGGGCAATGTCAGTTGCGACGCAAGCTGCAACATCGTTTACAGCGGTTGTACGACAAAAGTTGATCCCTTCTGTGGTGATGGCATTGTGAACAGTGAGGATGAATTCTGCGACGGTAACGATGTTGCAGATGGACTTTCCTTTAACTGTACTGACTATAGCGCGACGTATGCTTCCGGCGTCATGACGTGTAATGCGTCTTGTGAATTTGACGATTCCAGATGCGTGACAAAGGTCGTTTCAAATTGCGGTAATAACGTCGTTGATGATGATGAATACTGTGATGGTTCAAAATTCATTGATGATGACAGTGCTTGCTCGGATTGGCTCGGCGAAGGTGCTACGGGCACGTTGAAATGTACGAGCAATTGCCAGCTCGATACGTCGGAATGTAAAGCGGCGCATTGTGGTGATGGTGTTGTTAACAATGATGAAGATTGTGATGGCACTAAGTTCTTGCTCGATATAACTTCCTGTGCGGAATACAGTTCTGCATACACCAGCGGTTCACTCGGCTGCAAAGCCAACTGCACCGTCGATACATCGAGTTGCGTGACGCGTTGCGGCAATGGTGTCCTCGATGATGTCAATGAGGAATGTGATAAAACGCAATTCCGCACCGGCTTTGATACATGTAATGATTGGATCACCGGATCGACGGGAACATTGACTTGCAAACGCACGTGTGAAGTCGATTACAGCAATTGTCACGCGGCACCGACGGCTTATTGCGGCGATGGCATCGTCAATACAAATGCTGAAGATTGCGATGGCGCGAGTTTCCTCCTCGATGTTGATACTTGTGACGAATACAGCAGTGCTTACAAATCTGGTAAACTCAGCTGCAACCGTGATTGTACGGTCAATACGAGTGCTTGCATCAAGAAAGACGTCGTGACTTGTGGTGACGGCAGATATGATGATTCTGAATACTGCGACGCTGGTCAGTTCATGTTCGGTATCCGAACTTGTAATGAATACAGTGACATCTACACAGGTGGTCAGCTCAAATGCACGTCGGATTGTGATATCGATACGAGCGCTTGTATTGCAGCAGACCTCAATACGTGCGGTAATGGTGTTCTTGATAGCGATGAATTCTGCGATGGCACGCTTTTCCTCGATGATGACAAAGCTTGCTCGAGCTGGGGTGATTATGCTTCCGGTTTTGTGTCATGTACGGCGACATGTCAGCTTTCCTTCGCCAACTGCGTTGAAAAACAAGGTGCGACATGTGGCGACGGCATTGTCAATAACAATGAAGATTGCGACAAAAACGCCTTCCTGCTCGATATTACGTCCTGTTCAGAATGGGATTCTTCCTACACTTCAGGTATGGTGCAGTGTACGAATGATTGCAAAATCGACTACACCAACTGCACGGGTGGTTCATCCAACGTCTGTGGTGATGGCGTCTTAGGTTCAAATGAATACTGCGATGGCAATCAGTTCATGTTTGGTATTACTTCGTGCGTCGAATACGATCCTTCTGCGTATGCTGGTGGTATGCTGAAATGTTCTAAATGCGATATCGATACTTCCGAATGTATCGTAAAAACACCTGCGTGCACCGAGGATTTCCGTTGTATCAATGGTTCGCTCCAGATGTGTGATAGCGATACGGGTAAGTGGTTAGAATACGCGGATTGCGCGGCATCTGGTAAGATATGCTCTCTTGAAGCTCTCGATTGCGTTAATCCGCCTAAACCGCTCAACGTCTCCTACTGCGTCTTCAAATACCTCGATCCGATATCCCATATTGGCTACAGCCGCGTCCTCATTCCTTCTGGTGAAGAGGTGATGGGAGCCATGTATTGTACTGACGATCTCAATAAACCACTCAAGGATTGGACAGAAGTCAATGCTGAGGTCAATACATACTGCAGTGATTGTTATTCCAATACCGAGTTTATGAGTGAATCTTACCTTGGCAAACCTGGAGTCAACTACTGTACATATATGTTTACCGATGGCGATAATGATTTCATCTGTGAACGCGGTTATGAAGGTGAACATCGCCCGCTCCTCGTCAACGATTCTTCCATCGTTGATGAAAAATATACACAGAGTTTCACACGCATCGCGCAGTGTGTGGATGAAACGTATCGTTGTAATGGCAATGTCTTGGAAGGATGCGAGAACGATGTGTGGGTAGAACTCGAAGTTTGCGAAGGTAGCACGCCCATTTGTGATGTCACGAGTGATTCGGGTTGCAAATCCGCCGCGATGTCGTTCGATCACACTGTGACGATGAATGGATGGTTCACGGCCAATAAGACGGATTATAAGGCGGCTATGTCGAGTGAAGTCTTCGCCGATGGCTCTCAAATTACGGTTACGGGTATGTTCTATATCAATCAAAATGTCATTGATGGTGTGACGACGATCCAGCGTGGTAATAAAAACACCTCAGTCGTGATTTCGGGACTTTCCAACGGCGTTGGCCTCGTTTCCTTCGATTATAAATCATGGGGCACGAACGAAGATGCGACGACGATTACCGTGAAAGCAGGTTCATCGACACAGACCGTTTCGGTGGCTGGTGGTACTGGAAAATCGACGTTCTCTTATCGTTTTGATAAAGCCGATGCGTCAACAGTTACCATCACGCTCGACAGTGCTTCTGCAGCACGCGTTCTCATGGACAATTTCCGTTGGACGAGCATTTAATCGTTTGATGGTCTAAACGCAAAAGCCGTTTTCCAAATTGGAAAACGGCTTTTTTTGTGGTGCGCTTGCGTGGCAAGGGGGCTAGGAAAGGAATATTTTATTTGACGAGGGCTGCGCCCATCTCAAAGACGTTTTTACAATCTTCAGGAAATACGGTTTCGTGGCGATGTTTTGGCTTCGGGGTCAAAGATGGACCACGGCCAATCAAGCTTGTTGTAATCCTTGAGCTGAAGGGTGTCCCCACAAATGTAGGTTTGTGTCGGGCCTACAAAGCGGCTGAGAGTTTGCTTATAATTTTCGATCAGATGCGTATAATAGGTATCTGGGGCATTGCTCGTCATAATGAGAAGCACGGGAATGAAATGCGCATTGCAGCAGGGCGTGTCTTTATTATAAATAAGATTTTGGAAAATCAGGCGTTCATAGAGTGCGCGGAAAGAGGCCGTCATTATCCATCGTCTCTCGTGCAAGTTTCAGGTCTTCAAAAACAACTGAAAGTTTATTGGCATACATGGCTTCATCTGTATAGGTAAGATCACCATGAATCATATAAAATAAGCCATCATCTTCGACGATAACGATGCTGTTTCCAAGTGTGTGGCCTTTCGCAGGAAGAAAATAAATGCCATCTGCAATTTTTTCAGATGCGGAAAAATTGTAATAAGGACCATCTTTATATTGAACACGAATGATATTATCACCTTTTAATTCCAATGCATCGGCGTCTTCTGT
>JAFOHE010000367.1 GCA_017421975.1 Pseudomonadota bacterium | reverse complement strand
GAAAGACGATATTAAGTTTTTCTTTACTGAGTGCTTTATGGACAATGATTTCTTCCAGTACGTATTTGACGGGAACGGAATTGAGTTGGCGCGTTTCGTTGAGTCGATTTGATTCCGAGTCAGTTTGCGAGATTATTAAAACAGGATACTTTGCAAGACCGCACCATGTAACACCATCGACATTGAATGTGAATTCAATCAAAGCGGTGTCTTCGCCGGGCGTGAATTCTATTGCAGAAAAGTTTGTAACCGTCCCCCATGTCGCTCGCAGGTTATAGGCGTACTGTACCGGATGTTGCAGCATACATAGATAATTCGTCGGCGGAAGCGTGCCGAGGCGGATTGCTTTTGCGCCCGAGTGCAATTCTTTCAAGATTTTCAGGAAAACCACATGGGCGGGCGTTTTCTCCCTTTTTGCGTCAGCCAATATTTTACGGATGGCGCCACGCATGCCCTGAGCTGGCACCGTCTCTAAGGCTTCATCGACCGGCAACCCCGCACGCACATTGGCGATCATGCGCATGAGAGCGGAAGCCGTCGCAGGCCGTTTGTCAATCGCATAATTGAGCAGCCTCCCCAAGAGTTCACGCATGCCAGATGATGTCTTATGGGCATACTGATCCAACGCTTCTTTATATTTGAGCGAATAGGTGTCGTAATCCATATCATATGGCGCTACGCCGGTCAGCATGTGAAGCGCCGTCGCCCCGAGCGCATAGAGATCCGTCTGTGGCTGGCTTTCGCCAAAATTCTGTTCGGGCGCCATATAACCAACCGTTCCGGCAATCGTTGACTTATCCGAGTTCGAACGCGCATTGGCCACCGCCCCGAAATCGATCAGATAAATCTGCATCGCTTGCCAGCTCGCTTGGTCCGATGATTCGGGCAGGCAGCATAAAAGATTGGACGGCTTAATATCGCGATGTATAACCGGCGGACTGTACTGCGAATGCAAAATATGTAATATCGCCGCCACTTTCTGCATGATCGTCAGCGTCTCGCTTTCCGAAAAAACACGCCCGGCATTCAGATAACTCTGTATAGATGGCGCATTGATATATTCCTGAATGATATAACTCTCGTCATCAAGCGTTTGCGCCAAAATGCTTTGGTAAAACTGCGGTACGCCCGGCACATGAATGCTCGAAAGCGTCTCGGCTTCGCGCTTGAACAGCTCAAAGCTCTTAAAATAATCGCTTTGCACCAGTTTTAGCGCCTTGATGGCGACCTGCTTGCCCGTCTTGCGGTCTGTCGCCAGATAAGTCTTTCCGTTAGAGCCTTCGCCTAAAATGCGTTCATAGCGGTACCTAAGCGAGAGTTGTTGAGGAGTCTTGATTTCGGTGTTGTTGCTCATAAAAGTGCTTTGCCTGTTTGGGCGCAGGCTATCTGTGATACGCCTTGCGTTTCGGCCTATCGCCTGCGTCGATACGGCCTTTGGGCCGCCCGCTATGTGCTCGGTCGTTAAAGAGACGTGCAGGCCGCACGTCTCTACACGACCTCTGCGCATACGCAGGCGGCGTCTAGGTTCTAAGAACATGCCGCGGTTGCATTATTCCACTCATCACTCACAAAGATTCTCTTCTTGCCATGCACGTGATCTGCCTATCATGTAATGACTCTTAACGGCTAAAGACTTATCTTTTGAATGATATACATAACTTACTCTTCCCTCAGGCATATAGGCAGATACAGTTCCCTGACTGTAACCGACGCGAACCAGCTTTCCATTTTCATCCTCCTTATATTTTGGGGTCGGCTTTGTCGGAACGGTTGCAGACTTGCGTTTTTCTATGATTGACGTGACATCAATATCAAAAGTTATATTTGCGAAAGCTTCGCGAATGCATGTGCTGGTTTTCTTATCGGCACCTTCAATATTTACCTTTTTAATACTGCCATCTGCTTTATATGAAATCCGAATTTTAATGGATTCCCCCTTTTCATCCTGCAAACAGGATAATAATTGAGGCTCTATTGCTTTGATATTAGACTCCACAACAGGCATGGTTGCTCTGAGCTCACTACAGTCATCTGCATAAGCAATTTCACCAAAAGCAAAAGCCATCAAAAAAAAGAAAAGAGATTTCAAGCAGCCTCTCATTTGTTGTTTACCTCCATTTCTCATTCGCAATGCGTGCCAACGAATAATGGTTCAACGACATATGTATCGCCACGCCTGACGCAAAGTGTTTCAACGCCTAAATTGAAATCAAAACACCTATTTTATCACACGCACCAAATCGGGAACATACCCGATTTAACCATTTTAGCAGATAAATCACAAAAAGTAAACCAAAAAGGCAAACAAATGCTATGCGTGGCGCGAGCGTATTGAAGCTGCGGCGCCGAATGGCGCAAAGCGAGATAGCAAGCGCAATGAGGGCGTATGCGCGGAGCGCAAAGCCCGAGCGTGGGGCGTATGGCGCGTAGCGACATAGCCCAAGCCATACGTGCATTTACTGAATCAGGCAAACATTTTTGGGAATGAGCTTCATCCATGACAGTGTTCATATTATATTTTGAGGGGATTCATTTGTGCAAACAACGGGGCATTTGAGGTTACTCAGCCTCGCAAGTTGACACGGCTTATGCAGTACGATAAACTTCTACACTTGGCTACCATCCTAGCACCGTAGCTTTCGTTATTCCGGACGGGAAGCCCTTTAAGGCATGCCTGTCTTTTCAGTTTAATTTGGAGGAAACCGCTTATGAACGATGACAAGACAGTACTCACCAAATGGACCCAGGAAGACCAGGCCCGCCAGAACCTTCATTTACAGCGCATCCTTGACAGAGTTCATGTCAAAACAAAGCGTCAAGCCTCCTCTGTGGTCATCTTCGACCTTGATGGGACGCTGTATGACAACCGTCCAAGAACGATGTATATCTTACGCCAGGTCGCCGATCAGTTCTATGATCAAATGCCTCAATTGGTAAAAGCCGTAGAGAGTGGTGAAATCAATTACTTGGACAATTACGAATACAGTCTGGAAGCTTCAATGGCTCGCTTAGGCGTCACAGATGAGAACGAAATCAGCCTTGCCAAGTCCGAATGGTCGAAACGTTTCTTCACCGACGACTACCAGCAATATGACGTACCTCTTCCCGGTGCAAAGAAGTATGTCTGTGACGTTTATGAGGCTGGCGCCACGGTCATTTATTTGACCGGCCGCGATGTCAATATGTTGGTAGGACTGACGCAAACGCTACGCATGTGCGGTTTTCCGGTGGGCGTCGTCGGCACCATGACGATGACAAAAAAAGACTTCAATCAAGATGATGGCGTGTTCAAAGACGAGGTCGCAGCTTATCTCGACCGCTTAGGCGAAGTTGTTGGCATCTTCGAGAACGAGCCTGCGAACAGCAATTTGTTCCAGAAAAACTTCCCGGGTGCAACCTCTGTTTTTCTGATGACCCAGCACAGACCGGATGCGCCTGAACTGGACGAAGGTATCACGCCCATTCGCGATTTTCGTATTCTTAAATAATTAAATTTAATTCTAATAGAGGTCTACATTTATGAAATTAGCGGAAGCCTTGCAGGAACGCGCTGATCTCAATCGAGCGATTGAAGCCTTGAGCGTGCGTTTGCGAAACAATGCCTTGGTCCAGGACGGATCAAGCACCCCAGAAGATCCGAACGCGTTACTAACAGCGCTCGACGCCTCCATCGCACGCTTGGAATCACTGATGACCCGTATCAACCGTACGAACAGTGAAACTATGGTTGATGGATGCTCCCTCACAGCCCTCATCGCGCAAAAGGATGCGCTCACGCTTCAGATCAGGGTTTACCGAGAGCTGATTTCAGAGGCAAGTCAATCCGTCAGACGCATGTCCCGTTCTGAGATTTTGATTAAGAGCGCAGTCAATGTGCGTGACCTTCAGTCTAAATGTGACACGCTTTCCAAAAAGCTTCGTGAGGTTGACAACAAACTACAGGCGACAAACTGGGTGACAGAGTTGCTTTAATTGCATGATATATGCTAAACAGGACGCAGAGGAAGCTGTCGCTGTCAGGGCGAATGCGACCCCGCGTGACTGGGGGTGATCAGTCACCATGGTTGCCCGATGGGCAGGGCTGAGGTTCGAGTCCTCAACTTTATCGTTATGCCCCGATCGCGCACAAACGCATCGTGCATATCGCATCGTTACAACCATGCATTGACTGGCCACGACGGCATTCTCCTTGATACAGTCTCATGCATCGTTCATCCACGGCACTCGCCCCAAAAAGCAGTTTTTGAGCTTGATGGTTTTGAGTCCATCTGGCACTAACCTATTCACATAATCAGCATGGTGAACGCCATGTGCGTACTTGAAAAATGTTTATTCAGTATCATCTCAATTGTAACACTGACGTTTTCTGCACTTTCGTTTGCCCAAGAAAAAGATACATCTTCGAGCGCAATGCCTGCTGAAGTTTCCATTCTGATTCAAGCCTATCCTGAACAACATCTGCGATTTGAGAACAATCAAATCATTTTTAGTGACGGGACGACGATGATTTATGATGATGGCGTATCCAAGGACTATATCCAGCAACTGGATCATTCCGACATCGAGGATATGTTTTTACAGACATACGAGATGACTGGTGCCCCCACCTATCTTCAAGATGCAGGTCGAAGCCGATGTGAACCGTTCTTCAAAAAAATGTATGGTGACAGTGCCAAAGCTGTTAAAAAAAATCTTGTTAATGTCGCTTGGTTTGGTAAAAATATCAAATTTACACAAATTAATGGTGCAGCCACACAATTGCAAAAAGTCGCCGACGATATCCAAGCGCATCATCCCGAACTCGTGCCATACATGAAATCATCGGGGACATTTTATTGGCGAAAAGTGCGAGGCTCTGACCGTCTAAGTGCGCACAGCTATGGCATTGCCATCGATATCGCTGTCAAACAAAGTGATTATTGGAAATGGGGTCATCCCAAAGCCACAGAAACAGACACGATCAATTATAAAAACCGAATTCCTCTAACATTGGTCGAAATCTTTGAAAAACATGGTTTTATATGGGGCGGACGATGGTATCACTATGACACCATGCATTTTGAATACCGCCCCGAAATTTTGACCCATGCAAAAGCGCATCAAAGCAATCTGTAGATTTTGGGGAAGGGACAGTCGTACGTCCATTCTGGCGTCACAAACGGACACGACTCAAACAAGTCTGCATCGTACCACGGTGACTCACTCATCGGATTTTTTAGCACTTCAATTTGTTGCGCTGGGATATAGCTTTGCGCCAATAGGACTTTTTTCTTTCCCTGTGCATTTTCAACGACATCCAAGATGATGATGAGATGTCCCGTACCGGCAATGGCGTCCCCGGGGTGTACATCAGCAAGCGTCAGTTCAGGACTTTCTTTCATGACAGAACTCACACCAGCATACATAAACAGGCTTTTTTGATAATTTCTGAAGCTTTCAAGACTATGATTTGCCTTTCCTATTTTCTTCATCACCGTCTTTTTGCCTTCGCGTACAGCGCGGTAACCCTGTTTATATTGATTCCATGAGAACTTCATCCCATTCACAAATTGATAATTAATTTTATCGTATTGTTCCGTCTGGAATAAATAATCTGTTCGAATTCTCTGAGCGGCATCAGAGCACTGCTGTAAATCGCGATCACCGACATCAATGTCAAGCACACCAACATGATTGGTTTGGATTGGCTTTAACTCGCCCGTATAAATAAGAATCGGAGCGCCATCAGGCAACATCGGAAGGTTTCGCACGTAGTCCGTATAAGGATCGTCGTACTTCACGCGCTCATATCCTTGAGGCGGAACAAATCGCGTTTCCACCGTCATCCCACTGGCATTTAACCAAGTCTGTTCGCTGTCTTGAGCCAGGCAATCCTCTGCCATAGCCCAACTTAACATGATGCTCAAAACGAACCAAATAAAACGATATTTCATACCACCTCCCACAGAAAGCGTAACATCATCTCCCCCACAAAACCATAGCATAACCCGCATACTGATTCAAATACAATCATCATTGACAGCTCGTCAGGAAAATGCTTTTCACTGTCAAGTCCCACCAAGCTTCAACATCCGATCAAATGTCCATTATCACTATGCTATTTTTTGTTTCATCTTATTCT
>JAFOHE010000002.1 GCA_017421975.1 Pseudomonadota bacterium | reverse complement strand
TGTGCAAACAATGCATGGTCTTATGCTATGGGTATGGCCGTTCCATGGAACGGCCGTACAAAGCATAGCGAATAGCGTGGTATGTGCAAACAATGCATGGTCTTATGCTATGGGTATGGCCGTTCCATGGACCGGCCGTACAAAGCATAGCGAATAGCGTGGTATAGCTTTACTTGCGCATACTTTGTGGTAGTTTTTGAATGGCGTCGGCTTCGATTTTGAGGGCATCCTGTGTGAGCTGAACGCCTTTTGCGACATCTTGAGGATTGTTGCTAAGCTGAAGTTTGGCAGCTTCTTCTCGCAGTTTGGCAGCGCGAGCCATTTCTTTTTCATATTCTTGTTTAGCATCAACGGTTTTGGATTTTGCGTCGATGCGTTCATTTTGTTTCTGCGCTTCAATTTCTGGTGCATTACATGCGGAGATGCTGAAGAGCGATAGCAAGCATAAGACGACGAACGAGGATCGAATGAACGTAAACATGAGCATGAGCCTTTGCATTAAGCGTGATTGAGGAAAGCGATATAGCCTTTTTTGGCTTCGTAGAGGTCAGCTTTGCTGATGATTTCCCACGGTGCATGCATATTGAGGACAGCGACGCCGCAGTCAATGACCTGCATATTGTAATTGCCGAGGATATAAGCGATGGTGCCACCGCCGCCGACGTCGACTTTTCCGAGTTCAGCGGTTTGGAAGAAGACGCCGTTGTCGTCCATGATTTTTCTGACTTCTGCGACGTATTCGGCATTGGCATCATTGGAGCCGGATTTTCCTCTTGCGCCTGTATATTTGTTGAAAACAATGCCATGTCCGAAGTAGGCGGCATTCTTTTTTTCAGTGACGGAGGGATAATTGGGGTCGAAAGCCGCGCTGACGTCGGACGAAAGAACTTTTGAGTTTTGCAGCGCACGTCGTAGGCGGAGTTCAGAATAGTTTCCGCAGGCGTGCATGACTTCAGCCGTCATATTTTCGAAGAAGCGTGATCGCATGCCAGTGGGGCCGACGCTTCCGATTTCTTCTTTATCGACGAGGAGACAGACAGCGGTCTTTTTGGGTGTATCAATTTCAAGCATGGCGGCAAACGAGGGATAAGCGCAGGAACGGTCATCGTGTCCGTATCCCATGATCATGCTTCGGTCGAAACCGTAGTCACGCGCCGGACCCGCAGGCACGACTTCGAGTTCCGCAGACAGAAAATCTTCTTCATCAAAATCGTATTGTTCTTTGAGGATGAGGAGGATGTTTGCTTTGACAGCATCTTTTGTTTTTTTGTCATCTTCATCATTCGTCAAAAGCGGCATATTCCCGACGAGGACATCGAGTGCCTCGCCTTCGACGACTTCGGAAGCTTTTTTGTTCATGAGGTCTGCGGAAAGATGAATGAGAAGATCACTGACGCCAAAGACGGGATCAGAAGGCGCTTCGCCGATGGAGACGTGGATTTGCGTACCGTCTTTTTTGGCAACGACGCCATGGATGGCGAGTGGAACCGTAACCCATTGATATTTTTTGATGCCGCCATAGTAGTGAGTATCGAGGAGCGCCATTTCGGTGTCTTCGTAAAGCGGATTTTGTTTAAGGTCGAGGCGCGGAGAGTCAATGTGAGCTCCCAGAATATTCATGCCACATTCGAGATCGTCTGTGCCGATAATATAGAGAGCGAGATTCTTACCATGATTATCTGCAAAGACACGGTCACCGGCTTTGAGCTTCGTACCTTTTTCTATGATTTCTTTCATATCGATAAAACCGGCATCCATCGCTTTCTTTTTGAGTTCAGTGACACATTCGCGTTCCGTTTTACATTTGGATAAAAACTCCCGATAGGCTTCGGCAAACTGGAAAACGGCTTTTTTATCGGCATCGTTATAGTTTTTCCATGCATTTGGGCGTTCCATGAAGAGATTCCTTTACTGTTGTTTGGGTGCGTTATCACTTTCCTGCAAGGACTATACAGGCTAGGGAAACACATGGTGTATGAGTGAAATGCTTGTAAGGCAAAAGCGCAATCTGTGATGTTATAAAGATTGTCGTTCATGCCAGAATTCGCAGGATTATGGCATAGAGTGAAACAATGGGCGAGAAAAAAGACGGCAGTACTTATTAGGATGTTGATCGATAGAGCATTTCGTATGTGTTATTGCTGCGGCTTCAGATGGTGCTTAGGTAATTCTTTTTGTGGTTTGCTTTTTTTGTGCTGTTTTTTTGACTTTCTTTTTGATCGCATGGACGCCATTTTCAGGGGGTGTGCTTCCGCCCACACCCCCTGAACCCCCGGGCGTCTGGGGGCAATGCCCCCAGACCCCATTTTTTGGTTTGTTTTGCGCAATTTGGCTCTTTGTGCACCATCCACACGACATCGTGTCGTGTTGGCTGGT
>JAFOHE010000366.1 GCA_017421975.1 Pseudomonadota bacterium | reverse complement strand
TCTTGCTAAACCTACATGTCGGCATAAACATTTCTCGTGATTGTCCACAGCATTGCTGCGAACCTTCACGCACCTTTTTACGAAAACAAACGTTTACATTTATTATATGCTGACCGAGTTTGCGTACATCATGCATATCGAAGGACACGAAGGACACAAAAAAGCCACAGATGTGAAAGCGATTCACGTCTGTGGCTTTTTTTGCCTGCGATTGCTGTTAAATGCCCAAATAAAGGCGCTTTCCGAAGTTATACGTTATCTCCGTTGCAAACAATTTTTTTACCGTAGCTTCAATATTGTAGGCGAGACGGTGGTAAGTCAGCGTCCGCGTTTCCGTATCATAAATCGTACAACACGCGCGGTTATCGTAATCACGCGGCTGTCCCACGGAACCGACAGTCACAAAGTATTTTTTTCCTTCATCAAAATGAAGCGTATTCCCCGTAATATCGGTTGCATTTCCGGGCACGAGTTCAAAGGACTTTGTCAAATGGGAGTGTCCAATAAACGTCACAGGTGCAAGCGCATCATAGTGAGGAAGAAGTCCCATAGCCTGTTCGAGGTAAAACACATAATTGAATTCTTCAGGATTGATCGGAGAGCCATGACATATCGTAAAGCCAGCAGGATGGTCGTAGCTGTAAGGCAATTCCTTCAACCAATTCATGTTACTCTCTTTCAACAAACTCGCATGATAGTCCAAGACATTACGTGCCGCCTCGTAATAATAAGCGTAGTTCATGCGGCCACATACGGCAGCATCGTGATTGCCGAGGATCGTTATTTTGGCGAAATCCCGAACGAGATCACAACACTCATCCGGTTGAGGCCCATATCCAACGACATCTCCCAAACAAAGGTATTCATCACAAGGATTCTCCTTGTAGAAGTCAAGCACGACCTGTAAAGCATTGAGATTACTGTGGATGTCCGAAAAAATACCGATTTTCATGCGCCCTCCCCAAAACAATGAGCGTGGTATTATATGCATTTTTAGCTATGAAACAAACGATAAAACGCATCTAAAGGGTACACGCTCTAATGCTGAGTTTGCGTTCTATCTGTGGATAATACCCACGCCTTCTGTGGATAACTTGTGGATAATTGTGGATAACACAAATAATTCTGTGGAAAAAGCGACAAGACTACAAGATGATCATTTATTGATGGTCTAATGTTGCAAGATAAACGGATTTGTGAGAAAAGATAAAGTGCTATAGGGTTTTTTTATGCCCCGTTGTTTCAAAATCACATCGGATCCTGATTCGATATAGGGAGGTAAGATGCTTTCTAGGAAATCATTGACATCCTTTTTGATGTCGAGCGCTCTCTTCATGACATTTGGTGCTTCCTTACAGGCACAAGACATGGAAGACTTCAAACAGCGCATGGCTGATGCCGCCGCTATGACGAAAAAAGATCTTGGTGAAGCCCTTCGTCAGTATCTGGAAATCCGTATTTTGTATGCAGGTCCACAGGTTGACTATTCTCTTGGTCGTTCCTATCAACGCCTGTATCAGTGCGAAAATGCCCAGTATTACTTTACCCAAGTCATGGTTGCGTATGATCTTCCTGCCAATGATGCCATTTATACGCGTGCAGTGAAAGATTATGATGCCATTGCCTCATGCGATGCCTGGCAAAAAGTTTATCTGACCTGCGCCATCCCAGCAGGTGGTTACGTCATGATTGATGACGAACGTGTCAGCGAATGTTGGGATCGTCCTTTCTCCCTTCCGGATGGCGAACACACCTTCCGCCTTGTCGCTCCGGATGGCACAGAACATGTTGTCAAGCATACTGCACAAAGCGGGGCTGAAGACGCCACCATTAACTTGACAATGCCAGCTGAAAAAGTCATTGAAGAAAAAATCGTCGAAATCACAAAATCTGTCGAATACAAAGACAGATTTCATCCTGCCCTCTATTGGGGTCTCATCTCCGGTGGCGTCCTCTTCCTCGCTGGAAGTGGTTGGTTCAGTGCAATGGCCAATCACGCGCTCATTGACGTTCAACGTTGGGATGACACATACGTCATTACGAATGATGAAACCGCCAAAAAGAAAGCTGACGACGCACGTGACAAAGTCAAACTTGGCAATACCCTCCTCTATACATCTCTCGGCATCGGCGGTGCTCTCGCCATTACGGGTGTCACACTTGCCATCGTCAATGCCATTAGCCCTAAAGAAGTTGTCGAATCCGATATCAGTGCAAACATCACCCCCTTCGATGGTGGGGTAATGATGGGACTGGGACTTAAATTCTAATCGGTTTGACCGCTCGAAGTGGGGTCTACAAACCTCACTTCGTCCTTTCTTGTGTCAAAATAATCCGCTTCTGGTGGCTCTTAATACGCTCTTTAATGCAAAATAAAAATCGGAACAAAATTTGCAGGTATGGAAGCGGCTGTTTCTGTGTTCTTAAACAACTTACATAAATGAGGTGTAATCATGACGTTTGGTAAAGTAATCGGCGAAATGTTGAATGAAAACCATCAGGGCCGCTCCAATTCTTCCCGCATGAAGGGGGGCATGATCGCCAAAGTCGTTGACAATGTCGATCCTGAAGGGCGCTATCGCGTGCGTGTATCCTTCCCTTGGTTGTCCGACCAGTACGCCAAAGAAACAACTTCCAATGGCGATAACTCTAAAGTTCAAAGCTTCTGGGCACGCATCACAACAACGATGAGCGGTACCGATATCGGTAGCTTCTGGCTTCCTGAAATCGACGACGAAGTCATGGTCAATTTCGAAGACGGCGACTTCTCAAGACCTATTATCGTCGGTTCCCTCTGGAATGGCGAAAAAACAGTTCCTAAATCCCTCAAATATTCCCCCGATCAGACTGAAGCCAACGTCGCCAATAATGATCAAAGTGGTAAAAATGACTTCCGCTTCATTCGTTCACGTATGGGCCATACCCTCGCATTCATTGATGCCGAAGGAAAAGGCGGCGTCTCCTTGCGTGCCAATAGCTCCGCTGAACTCTACATCGACGATACCGATGGAAGCGAACGTATCCGCCTTTACGATAAAGAACAAAAACAATGGCTCGAAATCGATACCGCTAACAAGAAAATTACACTCGAAACGGATACTGGCGATATCCTCATCAAAGCTAAAGAAACTATCCATGTCGAGTGCAAAAATCTCGAAGTTAAGGTCGAAAAACAAATTAAAATTGAAGCCGGCGATAGCATCGATCAGAAATGTAAATCTTATACCGCAAAATCAGATCAAAATACCGAAATGTCTGCTGGTCCTAAGATGAAATTCTCAGCTTCAAGAATCGATCTTAACCCGTAATGTGCTTCAAAAATGCTACAAAAAAAGCCCGAAGACCTCGTCTTCGGGCTTTTTTATGCCAAAAAGAATATAAACATACATAAAACATCAGGGCACTCTCTCTTGTCCGATGCCATGTAGATCCTACAACGCCTGATATCCGCCTCTTATTTACCCGATAGTTTAATTATATCATATTGTATCACATTATTAGCACACCGCGAGCCATACATGGTACCCTCCCCCGCCGCCACCACCGCCGTTTTTTTACAGCACACCAGAGTACAGGCAGACCTGTCCTCTTCTGTACCCGAATCGCTTAATCGCGATTGTGGAGAAACAGGAAAAACTCCACGGAGATCTTTCGATGCAGCAGAACACGAAAAACCTCTAACATTGTTTTCAGATCGACGCAACTCGTCAGCCTGCCATCCGAAAACAGTCTGTCGCCGACCCCAGCTCTCAACAAGCATGCGGTCAGCTTTTCTCTGGTTCTACGGAAAACCTCGTTGGGGATTAAATCTCATGATATCCTGAACGACCTGAAACAAAATATCCTCCTTAGCACTCTGGAGAAACACCATGTTTCCCCTACTGGAGTTATGCCATCGATTTTCGTTTTGTTACGGTTGTTCAGTATTTTTTTAATGATTTTCACAACGCCATGGACGATCGATTTTTCGGACTTTACCATCGATGTGCAGCACACTCGCACCCTCTGGCAAAAGATCGTTTTCATCATCAATGGTGAATCCATTGACCGACGGGATGGCGCAAACAAAGCTCCCCGCCTGAATCTGGATGGGTTGATGAAGGGAAACCGCATCACATTTTTGGGCAACGAATCGACAATGTCGTTCCTCAAAGATCATGCCGTCATTCGGGTTCACAACAAATAATTCCCAAGTGGCATCCTGAGCTTCGCCCTCGACTGAGAATGTATATAAGCCATCGTTTTCAATACTAGCAGACGTTCCATATCCATCTCCAGCGTCATGGGCATCGATCTCAAACCCCACAATTTCTTCAGCTTTGGATAGTTCTTCAGACGTAACGTCCGCAGTAGCGGTAGCAGAAGTCGGTTCCTGTACTGCCGCATTTGTTCCAGATACAGACTGACATCCGCAAAACATCCACAAGAGACAAAGCGTAACCACAATCAAAGGCACATTACGTTTCATATTTTCACCTCATAACACTGAGTGACATATAACGCCGGGATCAACGCGCCCACGCGGTGCCCCCCATCTCCGATAGAGAGGAGTGGGGGGAGGGAATCTTACAGGCTGTCACCAAAATCTTCGCGGAATTTACGAACGAGGTCGATCTGCCAATTACCGACGGGAGCAAGTCGACCGAAGAAGAAACGAAGGACTTTGGGTTCTTCAAGCCACGTCAAGCCACCAATAAGATGACGGTTATCATAGAGCCATTTCACGCGATCGGCGCAATATTTGATCTGCGAGAGCGTAAAGACACGCCGCGGGACCGCAAGACGGAGAAGTTCAAGTTCCGCATAGCGTTCCGTGCCATCGGGTTCACGCTGTTCCGAGATCGAGCCTCGCTCCATACCACGAATACCGCCGGCAATATAAAGCGCGGCAGCCAATGCGCCTGCCGGATACTGATTCGACGGAATACGGCCTTCTAAAAATGCGGAAGCATTAATGTGCGCGCCCAACCCACCGGCTGGCTCAATCATAGGTACGCCGTAATCGACGAGTTCCTTGACGAGCGCCTCAATAAAGATAGGCCCCTGGGAGATAATCTCCATGTCAAGCGTTTCATAAAGACCCTGAGCCATCGCTTCCATCGAACGCACTTCCATGCCACCGTAAGTCAGGAAGCCTTCATAAAGCGGAACGTACTCCATGAGTTCGCGATAAATGTTCTCGTGCATGGTGATAATGGCACCACCGCGGCTAAAGCCGAGTTTTCGGCTGGAGAAATAAATGATATCCGCCGCCGCCGAAAGCTGATGCATGATGTCGCGGATAGGAACATCTTTGTAGCCGGGCTCTCGCGTCTTAATGAAGTACAAGTTATCCTGAAGAAGAGAAGCATCAATGACGGAACGTATGCCTTCTCGACGACAGATATTCAAAACCTCAAGCATATTGGACATCGATATTGGCTGACCACCGATGAGGTTTGTCCCCGTCTCAATACGTAAAAACGCGATATCCTGCTTACGTTCGCTGATCAGAGCCTTCAAACGGTCGATGTCAAAATTCCCCTTAAACGGGCAATCGTTGACAGGTTCAAGACCTTTCGCCGACACGAGTTCAATAACTTCACCACCGACGCGCGTAATATGGGCTTTCGCCGTCGTAAAATGGAAATTCATCGGGCAGATCATGCCAGGTTTCACGTACGCTTCCGCCAAAATGTTCTCGCATGCTCGCCCCTGATGTGCGGGCAAAAAGTATGGCGTACCAAAAACATCATACAATGCTTCCTTCAGACGATTACACGTTTCGCTGCCTGCGTAGGCATCGTCAGCACGAAGCATCGCAGACTGTTGAAGATCCGACATCGCATTGACGCCGGAGTCCGTCAACATATCCATAAAAACGTCTTTGTTCTGAAGAAGAAACGTGTTGTTACCCGCCTCGTTGATAAGCTTCATGCGTTGCTCTACGGGAGGAAGATACAGCTTCTGAACAATGCGTACCTTATGCATTTCAAGTGGTACCTGATGCTCAGACTTATAAAATTTCACAACCATCTTTTGTCTCTCTTGGCTAAAGGTTAATGACAACGCTTCTCAAAAATTGCGCCGTAATTCATACATCAGTATTTGTCTCCTGCGTAACAGAATCGGTTCTGATGACTATTGTCTCCATTATACCACGTATTCGAAAAACTCAAAAATTGTTTGAAACATATCACCCATTTTCTCGGCACATTTATGGCAATGATGACCTCTTTGTCAACGACTTCTTTCACAAAAAAAAGCCTCAAAACAAGGTAACACTTAAAGTAACAAAATTTCACGCCTTGAATTTGACAATTGCCAAGAAACTAAGCAATCATATTACTTATCCATTGCGTACATGATTCGAATGTAAAAAAAAACTTGCACGCATACGGCCATTTGTTTCACAAAGGCAGGGGGACAACCCCCCTGCGGTGCTATTGCTCACGCAATACGCACCTACCCCCGATACGGGGCTTACGCCCCGTAACGCCCCAAAGCGTCACGCATACGTTGTCATAAAAATAATTTACGACAACGCCACCTACCCATTGACGATGTGAAGACATCGTTAATAATAACACCTACATAACTTCTCTTTTTAAATGGAAAAGACAATGTAAAAAATATTATAGAACATTATCTATGGTCAAAACAATAATAACAATATTACAATCACTTCTCTCACTCAATCATAACTATGCGTATCATACAAATTGTCGGACCTACCGCATGCGGTAAAACAAATTTCTCTGTTAATCTTGCTGCCGCTTTAAATGCAGAAATCATTAATGTCGATTCCATGCAAGTCTATAAAGATCTCGCCATCGGAACGGATAAACCATCGCCAGAACAACAAAAAAAAGTGCCCATCCATGGCATTGACCTCATTCCCTTAGGACCGCCTATGGATGCCGCCGCTTTTGCAAATTATGCAGATCAGAAAATCATCGAAATTCAACAACGACATCATCCAGTCATCATTTCTGGCGGCACCGGACTCTATCATCGCATCATTATACACGGACTCATCGAAGCCCCCTCGCGTGATGATGCGCTTCGAGAACGTCTTCGCGCAAAACGCGACGAAATCGGACAACTCGCCATGTACGAGTCCCTCAAACAAATTGATCCCCTTGCCGCTCAACATATCATGCCAACCGACTGGGTTCGCATTGAACGTGCGCTCGAAGTCTATGAACTCACTGGAAAACGTATCAGCGATTCTCAACAACAACATGGCTTCAAAAAATCACGTTACGAAAGACTCGCTTTGGGTTGCTGGCGCCCAAGACAGGAATTATACGAAAAAATTGAAAAAAGACTCGATGAAATGTGGCATTCCGGAATTATCGAAGAAACGCAATTACTCCTCAATGCACATCTCCCTCTCGATGAACTTCCCATAAAAGCACTCGGCTATAAACAAGCCGCCGCCGCTCTCTCCGGAAACTGCACTTTCGATCAGGCACTCGAAGACGCAAAAAGAGAAACAAGAAGATTCGCAAAAAGACAACTCACTTGGTTCCGAGCAGATAAAGATATTCACTGGATTCAAATGTCGCATATCAACGAGGAATTTCAATACGTCGTCGATGCTTGCCTCGCTTTCCTCAACGGAAATACCCCCTCCTTTGAACATATCTCATGCGCGGATGCTTAATATCGTCAATACATGGATTGCACACATTGAAATGCAAAAAATGAATACTTCCTGACAAAACCTAAGAATAAATGACAAATTTTACTTTTTACCGAGCTGTATCACTTCAATCGTCACTGGAACCACACCCGCACGAACCATCTCAATGAGGTAGGCTGCACCATAAGATAAATCTATAATGCGACCCTTAATAAACGGCCCTCTGTCGTTAATACGAACAACCACTGATTTGCCATTATTTTGGTTGGTAACGAGGACAATCGAGCCAAAAGGAAGCTTTTTATGCGCCGCTGTCATGCTATACATATCAAAAATTTCGCCAGATGCCGTTTTGTTTCCATTCAAACCCGGACCATACCACGATGCCTTGCCTTCTAGCTCATATTGACCCACACCAGACGGTTCAGGATAACCAGACGCAGACCATGCTGCATACGCCTGATTCAAAGTTTCGTCCCCATAGATCCTGCTCGGCTCTCTCGCCTGTGACACGCCACTATTCGAATGGGCGTGCGAAGATGCTGTCTGCGGCGCCACACGCGGCGTCGAGGAACACGACATCAATAAAAATGCAACCATAAGGCTTAAAATATTGAGAATAACTGGGCGTTTCATAGGCGTCTCATCTCTTTTAATGCAGATAATAGCAATCTCTGAATATGAATATGATTTAAAAAACGGCTCCACCAGGTGAGTTTCTGCCGCACAACATCGTTATATAATGCACACAGTGCCGTGTCAAAGAACGTGTCCACTGCATCCGGCGTAGATTTGCGACTTCTGTTCCACATATCTTCCATCGTAAACGATGCATACTCTGAACCACGACGCTTGGCCTCTTCTCTAAAACTCGCCATGGCCTGATGCCACAAATGCTTCTCATCAAGTCGTGAAATGCGCCATATCGAAAAAACCATCGACAAAAAAATGATCAAAAGGGCTATCATGCCCCACATCACACCACCAAAAACAAAGGCTGCGACACATGCACTACTCGTGATGATCAAACTTCCAACAAAACAAATGCTTTTAAGCCGCATACCATAAACGCCCGCTGCAATTGTACCTCCACCACATAATAATACAAAAATTGTACTTAACAATTCTAAATAATGAAGCGGAATCCAACGATACAAATCGCGGGAACGATACGTCAAAAACCAATCATTAAAACGTACCCAGGCCGATACTTCTTGGTTAAAGCTACTCGGGGGCGTCGGATCAAAACGTATCCACATCTGCGTCGTATCATCGTAAACTTCAACCCAGCTATGCGCATGTGACGCACGAACGTAATTCTGACCATCATGATATTCCGAAGACATAAAACCTGATACATTTCGTGCCGGTACATTGACTTTATTTAATAAAACCGCCATGCTGCTCGAAAATAGCTCACAATGACCGCTGCGCTGATTAAATAAAAAATCTGCCACGATTGGCATTATGCGTTCAGGACGCTTGAGACTATAGTGATAATTCGTCTGCAAATAATCAACCACAGCATCCGCTTTCGCCAGATTTGTCCTGGCATCACGCGTAATACTCTGCGCAAGCTCCGTGATCGGCGCATAATAAGGATCCCGTTTTGAATACGGCCATACCATCCCTGCATCAACCGTCGAACTTAACACGCGTGAGCGTGAATGGACGCGATCCGGGCGCACTTGCGGCAGACGACCATACATCCAGTCAAACAACGGTCGCAAGTCAGGCCACCTCACTCGTCGCTTTTCCGTCGTTGCTACGACAGGTATTTGCTCACCAAAATCATCATCGTCACGTGCAAACATAAACCCCTCAAGGGAAACGCGACGCCAACCCCACCGAAACCACAAACCATCCGCATTTCGATAGAGTTTTAATTTTGTATTCTGATGCGCTTCATCTTTTGGATAAAGCGCAACCGTATTTGCAAGCGTCGGCAAATGCCAATCCCGCCAGTTTTGCGTAAACTGAAGCGTGTGCCAGCTGACACGCGACTCCTCATAGTGCGGATTATCTTCCGACGCCATCCCTGATGACCATTTCGAACCGTCAAACCGCGTCTGTACATCAATACGCCAATACGCTTCACCGCTCTTTTCCGGAATATCCGCCGTAAAAATAAGCGTCGGTTCCAAATCAATATCACCCGTCTTCGAAAGATCTATATCCGGAAACTGACCATTGCCCGATTTTGACGCCGTTGCCACCGAAGCTGCATTCTGACTGAGACGTGGCATGAAAAAAAATGCCACAAAACTCAACGCAAATATGATGCACAAAACAGTCGCAAAACGACGACCAAAGCCAGGAAGATCAAAATCCCGTGCCGTTTCCATGAGCGTTCTGCCAACGCGTTTCGTCTTGAAAACAGTTGTACCACTCGTCGGCGCTGAAAAAGATTCGATACTTAAACTCGCCAAAAATGCTGTACTGTAGGCCAAAAGACATAAAAGATATAACCCCGCATCAAGCGTATATGCCATCGCCGCCAACGGTAACATCGACAACAATACGATTTGCATACGCTTCGGTCGCGTATCATGATCAAACGCCCGCCATACAAAAAGCCAAAATATCAAATCAATCACACAACGCAAAAGCCATGAATCCGCATCACCACGACCGATATGGATTTCTTCGGCAACCAGGGCAATTACAGTCACAATCGATACAAAATTGCGAATAAACTTCGTGTGCCGACGAATCAAACGATACTTTTGCGCAAAATAAAAAATACCACTTGCCAAAAGAACCATCATACCAGTTATGCCACATGTCATCCATGTCGCGATCTCTGCAAACCCACACATCGAAATACATATCAAAAGTAAAATGTAAAATGCGGATTTCATGACGGTTTCTATGCCTTATCTACACTTATTTCAACGATTTCAACGGTTCCAACGGTTCTTTCATGCCTTGATTGCAAACATCACAATAAAAATCATA
>JAFOHE010000365.1 GCA_017421975.1 Pseudomonadota bacterium | reverse complement strand
TTGTTTTTTGGTGGGGGAAGTGTCCCCCCACGCGGCGATGATCCGGATGTCGCGGATGTAGAGACGTGTCGCGACACGTCTCTACATCCGCGACATCCGGATCATCGCCGCGTGGGGGGACACTTCCCCCACCAAAAAACAATACTGCTAATACACGGTCAATCAGAGCACAAACGTATATTTGTATCAAAGTCAAACAAAAAACATCCGGAATCTTCAATCTGTAATGGAAAGCGAGCAAAAAGAATTGTATATTAAAGCGGCAGTTGTTTTGCCGTTCGTCGCCAATACGTGTTGTATGGGCGATAACCTTTGACACTTCGGCAAAACTCAGAGAAATGGTGCTGTAAATGGTTGATGAACCTTTGCCCCTCGGGCAAAAAGGGCTAGATAATTTTCCTTTTGATCCGGAAAAGGTATCACTCGAGTTCTGTTTTGAACGCTATGTAACGACAAAACGTGAAGACGACTGGAATCTTTTGTTGTGGAAATGTGTTGCCTGTCATAATTCGGGTGTCCTTGCGACTCCGCAGGAAAGTTTTATAAAAAAAGCCGCGCGCTGGATGCCGCCTAAGCGTCTTTTATCGTTATTTGTCGTATTTGATGAAGCGACGCGGCAAACGACGATCAATGTCTGGACATCATTTTTGGAAGAATTGAGGGCAAGCGAGGCACCACAGTGTGAAGCTTTCCGTTTTGCCGCACGACATTATCTTTTGTGGTGTTCCAAAAGCATCCGTGCGTGCCTCAAGGATCGTTTTGCAGAGAGTTCAAATGCCGCACGCTATCGTGGGGATGCCTACATCACGGTCAATGGGAATTTCTATTTCAATTACCGAGAACTTTGTGGTGAAACGGGGTATTCGAGGCAGGAAGCCATGGAAGCCCTTGAAGAATTTGAGGACATGATCCGCCCGAATGAAGCCGAAGAAGCGCAGTTTGGTGGTAAGAAACGCATCGAAGAAATTGTGAATGCGTGGGCCAAACCCATGGATGGTCGAGATGCAGCCACGCTTTTGCCGACTTATCTCGATTATCTTGATTTGAGTTGCGACGAGATTTTGTCGGAAGTGCCCAACCACGCTGTCCGTGAACTAATGCTGAAATTCGTTGCAGCGAAATGCGATTTTGAAATGGATCTTCCGCACATTCAGGAAATTTATGAAGTCGACGCCATAATCCGGGTATTCGGAAGTGACCTGGCGATTCTTCAAAAATACGTCACCAATTTTTACGCCGACCCGAAAGGCAATCTACAACCAGACGACGCGTGGCTCAAGGCATACGAAGCCCTCGTCCAAGACATGAACAAAACGCAGATTGACGCCTGTCTATCTGCCGTTCTTGGGGCTTATGCACGTTATTCACAGCTCGTCGGTGAACCCTGTGTCCGTCTGACAGCCGTGTGGCAGGCTTCGCATCTGAACAGCCCCCCCCTGGCTGAGGCCCTTTGCCGTGCCACGACATGCCGCGGAAGTGAATCGCCGATCCATCCGCTCAGCCTCATCCACAAAGGCGTTTGTGCGCAAATGCTTAAAGACCTCGTCACACTTTGGAAAAACCTTGAAAAAGCCTCCGAAATCCACTGGACGAACGCCGACTGGAATCTCATTCTTCGTTATTTTATCGGTCGCCAATGTGCCCATTCCCGCGAGCGCCTCATTGATCTCTTTTTGCGTGGCGGCGGCTACGACGAGGGCGAAACTTACGAATCTGTCAGTGATCGCCTCGAAAACCTTTTCCACCGCCTTGAGCTATCCCCAAGCGAACGCGCGAAACTTCATAACCTTCGTTTTGATGCACGCCGGTTGCCAACGAACATCAATGTCTTTAACGGCGACGAAATTGATACCTCCGAATGGGCATCCTCTTCTACGGCTTTCAAATACGTCAAAACGCTGCTCAAACTCAGCGGTGAACCTCGAAAAATCGCCTCTTACCTTTCGGAAAAACGCGCACACGCACTCGAACGTTTTTTGCTTCGCCACGATATTTCTTCGAGCCATCATCAGATTATCAGCGCCGTTGATGCCTTTGAAGATCCCGAGGATGCGTTAGCTTTCCTCATTTTGCTCACGCAGGCTCGCGCTGAGACACCATCTGACCTTTGGCTCAGCCAAATGAAGGCAATCCTAGCAAAACTCAATGTCGAAGACGCCAAAAATATGCTCATTAAAATGCTCGACGACGACAGCGGCGAACAAAAAACATCACTCAACCCAGGCTTAATGTGGGCCATGCGTTTCGTCGCCGACGAGACGCTCCTCATGCAACTCGCCAGAACCGTCTCAGATGCTGGAAGCTATGGCGTCATCGTCGTCAGTGCATTAATCGATACGCTCAACAGCATGACTTCGCGTTCCTCCTTGCTCGCTATCCTTCAGCTTCAACGTCGATTGCGAAACACGCGCCTGATGCGACATATCCAAAAAATTCTCGACGATATCGCCAACCGTGACGGCCTCGAATGTGACATTTTCCTCGATTATTCTGTCGATACATGCGAACTCGATGCCAATGCATCCGTCGCCTTCAATTTCGTTGAACATACGGTCACGCTCTCACTCGGCAGCGATGGGCAAGTCAATATGACGATCCAGGACAGACACGGTCGCGTCTTGCGTAATGTCCCCAAAAGCACGCGTGAATGTCATCCTGACATTTATGCCACATTCCAAAATACGAAACGCATTCTCTCCGAAACCGTCGAAGAACAAAAAAAACGACTGGCGCGCGCTGTAAAATCCGCTCGAAAATGGAATGGTGGCGATTTCATTGAGATCTTCATGCGACATCCTCTTATGAGCCGCCTAGGACAAAATCTCGTCTGGTGTCCTATCTCAAAACAAAACGAAAATATCCTGCATCCCTTCATCAAAAAAGATTCGGCATGGGTCGATATTAACCAAAACCCTGTTGAAATTCAGACAGATTTGGATTATGAATTACTTGATGCTGAAAAAATTTCTTCGCAGGAACGTGACGCTTGGTTGAATTACCTCGCTCAAAATCAAATCGTTCAACCCTTCGATCAGTTCAAAATCGATTCGTTTCTCGAGAAAAAAGCAGAAAATATCGCCGAAAAACGAACCAGAAGAAAAAAATCTACCGAATGATTTTTTAACCACAGGCATTGAAAACACAAAAATCTTTGCTATCTTTTATCTCATCTCCTTGACATGATTGATACAAACAGAAAGAGGGATATGACATTTTTGTCATATCCCTCTTTTTATATGATTCATAAGCAACCATAACCCTTATACAGCCACAAAACAGCCTGGCAAAAAGCTTATCCGCCGTAACATTATGACGAAAATGTCGTGATTCATCATTTTAGGACGCATCCTTTTAGAGCATGAAATCACAAAGTCAAGACGTGGCAAGGGAAAAGTGCATTTTTTTTGTGTTGGCACTCCGCTTGCTCTTTTATGCACCAGAAAACAGCTACTGCTGTCACGTTAACGACGTTGCAGTTCACGGAGGAAAGTTATGAATCAAAGAATGACGAATCAATCTATCGAAGCATCCTGGAACGATGTCATCATCCACAGCGCTTCCGTCGCCGAAAAAAGCATCCGCCAGGAGAATACCGAACTTTACTATGTGAATTACATCAAATCCTTTCCTGTTCTAAGCCATGAAGACGAAATGCATCTCGGACAGGAAATGGACGAAGCACGTGAACAAATGATGCTCGCCGCTTTTGGAACACAGGCCGGCGTTTCCATGATTCTCCGACAAGTTTCCGCTTTCTGCCGCGGTGAACTCAAACTCAAAGACATCATCGGACACCGACAGATGGAATCCGATGAACGCGAAGAATCCAGCGAAGCCATCATCAATGGCTTCAAAGAACTTCAGACGCTCCTCGCAAGCGAAAATCGCTTTGAACCCACCACGCAAATCAAAATCGTCGAAATCATGCAAAAATTCGATCTCGGCATGGATTTCGTCCTCATGGTCGTGCGACAACTCCAAAAAGAATCTGCCGAACTCATGCGCGCTCGCAATGCCTGGTTCGAACTCTGCGGGCTCCTCGGATGCGCACAGGCCGAGTTAATCAAGAATCTCAACCTCTACGCAAAACACGAAAAATGTCGTTATATCGTCAGTGACGCGCAATACAGCCGCTTCATGAACGTCTATCAAACCTGGCAAACCGAACGTAACGCCGTTTGCGAACGCTTTGGCGAAGATCCCGACAAATTCGAAGCCCTCATGTCAACCATCAAAACGGCTGCTGCACGTTATGAACGCGCACGCACCATCATGATCGACAGTAACCTTCGACTCGTCTACACGCTCGTTCGCAGATACACATGCCACAACGTTCAACTCCTCGACCTCATGCAGGAAGGTAACATCGGCCTCATGCGCGCTGTCGAAAAATACGATTACAAACTCGGCCACAAATTCTCGACGTATGCCACATGGTGGATCAAACAAAGCGTCACACGCGCTTACGCAGATCAATCACGCACTGTTCGCGTTCCCATCCACCTCGTCGATACCATCAACCGCATCAACAAAGTCGCACACCAACTCGAATACAAAGAAGGGCGCACCGCCACATCCGAAGAAATCGCTCGTGAACTCGGCTTGACCGAAGATTATGTCACTCAAATGCAGCAAATTGCACGCACAACCGTCTACCTCGACAGCCCCGTCGGCGAAGACGAAGACTCAACCATCGGCGATTTCATCGAAGACGTCCATACCCCCAATCAAATCGATATCCTCTCCGAAGAAGATCGTACCAACGAAATCGACAAAGTCCTCTCGACGCTCTCTAAACGCGAAGAACGCATCGTCCGCCTCCGCTACGGCATCGGCTATCCTAGAACCTATACGCTCGAAGAAGTCGGACGCGAATTCAATCTGACGCGCGAACGCATCCGACAAATCGAGGTCCGCGCAATCCAAAAATTGCGTATCCCTTCCGAAAATAGCGATCTCCTTTATTTCGTCTAATACTTACATCGCCGGAGCCTTCATGCTCCGGCTTTTTTGTGCCTTGACGTCATACGCAAAAAACATACTTTTTAATGCCTTTCTCTTTTTATTTTTTTGGGTGAGGGGGCAGCCGCCCCCTACGCGGCTATTGCTAAAGCAATACGCCGCTACCCCCCTCTTCTCCCTTAGGCTTCACGCAATGGCATAAAGTGAACATTTATAAAGAAAACGCTTGCAAAATAACGTCATTTGGACTAAAAGTTTTGCCGCCAATGGAGGGGTTAATTCCATTGTTTGCGCCAACGAGCCCAAGGCGCGAAGAGATTGGCAGCGTCGTGAGATGCGGTCAGTTTCGATCTTCAGATTCAATCGTATGCATCCGCAAGGATGTCTTTTTCTTTTGCGTCCATCAGGACGGTATGGAAGGTGATTTCATGAAAACATTCAGCGCAAAGCCCGGTGAAGTGAAAGCGGGCTGGTACGTGATCGATCTGGAAGGCCAGCATTTGGGTCGTGCGGCGGCGAAAGTTGCGAGCATTCTTCGCGGTAAACATCGCCCCACTTATACACCGCATGTTGATACGGGAGATTTCGTCATCGTCGTCAACGTTGACAAAATGGTTCTCACCGGCAACAAATTGGCCAACAAAGTTTATTACAAACACACTGGCTATGTCGGTGGCATCAAGGCTATGTCCGCAGACAAAATGATGGCTCTTAAACCTGAAGATGTCTTCAAAACCGCTGTCAAAGGTATGCTTCCCAAAAACAGCCTCGGACGCGATATGCTTGGCAAACTTAAAATCTATCGTGGTAGCGAGCATCCTCATACTGCTCAGAAACCCGAGACGTTGTCCCTGTAGTTAAGGAGAGAATATCATGATTAGTGTACAATGGTTAGCTACAGGACGCCGCAAGAGCTCCGTTGCTCGTGTTTATCTTCGTCCTGGTAAAGGTACGATCACCGTTAACAAACAGGCGATTGATGAATACTTCGATCGCGCGACGCTTCGCATGGTCCTTCGTCAGCCGCTCGAACTTGTCAATCTGACTGACAACTTCGATATCATCGTCAATGTCAATGGTGGTGGTAAATCCGGTCAGGCTGGTGCCGTTCGTCACGGTATCGCCCGTGCCCTCATCAACTACGACGGTAAACTCCGCACAACCCTTAAACACGCTGGATTCCTTACGCGTGATTCCCGTGCCAAAGAACGTAAAAAATACGGTATGGCAGCTGCTCGCGCTCGCTTCCAGTTCTCCAAACGTTAATCGTTTGTCGCATCCAAAAACCGCCCATTTTGGGCGGTTTTTTTTTGCACGCTTCAAGACGTCCATTCTTTGACATCCACGCTCTACACGCTAAAAATCATTACGCTGCCACTTTGCAGCCTCTACATTGCGTGAACTCAGGGATAGAGCTATGCGAAAACACAGACGATTTGTGATGGGATGGATTTTGATGTCAACGTGGGCGGTATTATTGCCCAATGCCTTTGCCGAAGACGATGTGCAAAACAATACGACGACACAAGATCATGCCAGTCCTTCAGATACACCGTCTCAAGCACAAAACACCGCTGATGTAATCGTAAAATGCGATGATACTGCTCCATGCGATGAATCCGCCGTTTCCGAAGAAGCCGCAGCTGAAACCGAACCTTCCAAACCAATCTTTGCCAACCACACCGTCTATAAAATTTATCGCGAACCGCATCCCATGACGGCGACCATCGAAACGACGCTTGGCACACTTTGCTGCGATCTTTTTATCGATGACCATCCACAGACGGTACTCAACTTCAAAGCCCTCGCCACTGGCAAACCACCGTGGACAGACACAACTGGTTTCGTCCACCACACCCCCTACTACGATGATCTCCCCTGGCAACAGCGCGAAAAAAATGCATTTGTCGTCTCAGGCGAAAAAGACCACGGCACAAACTTCACGCTCTCAGATGAGCGTTGTGCCACGCATCATCCCGTCGCCGGCAGCCTCGCCATGGTTCAGGCACACCCAAGCACTGCTTCGACGCGTTTCATGCTCCTCGCACGCGATATTCCCGAATTCTACGGCATGTACACCATCTTCGGCCAATGCCATGACCTGGATCTCATCCAAAAACTCACCCGCGAGGAAAGCAGGATCAAACATATTCAAATTACAGATCAGGCATCCTGCAAATAAACGTATTTGATTTTGCGCCACAAATAAGGGCGCGAAATAACAAACAACGATAAACGCACTGATCTATCTTTTGTCCAACCACGTTTCACAAATACCGCAAAATGGCAATAAGATTCCAAAAATATCCATCTAATACTCTAGCTTGCTGTGCTTTAGGTAATGAAACAGATTTTGTAAAGTCATATTTTTTAACTATACTGACAGCTTCCTGATTTCCAGACAATGCTGCTATAAGAAAATCTTTGAGTTCCTTTATAGAAGACACGTCTTTATTAACATAATTCTTCTTATTCACTTTTAAGGATAATTTCAAATTAGTTGCCTTAGTAGTACTCTCATTTATATGGTAAGCCTTATTTAGTGACTGGTTATTATGTGATAACTATATTCACATTTAATCTAATCCCTAACCCTAAAAGTTTGGATTTTAATTCTTTAATGCCTTGTACAATGTAGCCAGGAATAAAAACTCAAAATTCTTATTATGAGAAATTGTGAACAATTCCGTATTATCCACAGGAAAATTAAATGGTTCTTCTATGGAATGATCTATCTCTCTTGCTATGGTCAATGGAGTAAGAGGATCACTCTGTTTTTCTCTTACTTCTTCTATCTCTTTCTTTAATAACTCTGCATCTTTATTATTAATATATAACGTGTCTAGTGTATGAGGTTCTGTAACTCTGACATTCTGTAATCCCAATGATTTAAGACTTATAAGTTTCGTTTGTGATAATCTATCTTTTGACTGCTTCCATAGAGTATATGGATCTGCTGATGGTAATGTTAAATAAGAATCATTGTTCTCTGTTCTGCAGACTCTTCGTAGTGTTACCATAATATAGTATCTCCTTTAAGCTATAAGGCCTAACTAATGTATTTATAGAGTAAATCCTTATATCTTTACCAAGTGGTTTGATAGACTCCAGACATGATTGCAAAAAACTAAAAACATTAGGTAATTCTCCAATAAATCTATAATTAACTCCTGTGGTTAAATCTCTGTAATGATTAGTATGAAAATTGTAACACCCAAATATCTGGTGAAAATAAGATGAATCCTCCCCATCCATTTGTTCTTCAATCATTTTCTCCAAACTTGACCCTTCCATTATCTGAAAACCCTGAGGAACAGCATAAAGAGTAAATAATTCTCTTCCTTGAAGGAAAAATGTCTCTTCACCTTCTTCATCTCCAACTGTGACTAAATATTTTTCAGAATATCTCTAATTGAATCATAGTAAAACGATTCATCAGAACTACGCATTAAGATTGTCCCAAAACAAAAACCTACCCTATAAAACAAATATCTATCTAACATTCTTTTCTCTCCTTTAGCTATAAGCTGAACCCTTAAACAGGAATACTATGACCACTTTCCTACTCATCCCTTACCTTCATCTAAACAAGGGAGAATCCTTAAAACCAACTACCATTTTGAAGTAAGCGCCTAATAATTCCCCGTATTGTCACTCGACGTGTTGGGTGGCATATCACTCACAGGCTACAGCCTTTACTATGAAAAACTTTTTCATAGTTTTTCATAGTAAAGAGCCACTGCTGTCCCACAAAAATGTG
>JAFOHE010000364.1 GCA_017421975.1 Pseudomonadota bacterium | reverse complement strand
GCACCATGAACCTCTATTTCATGAAGTACCTCTTCGGCACGGACAGCAAGGGAAGGCGCTATACCGTGGGCGACGCCATCCGCCTGGCCAAGAACGCCATCATCACGGCGGGCGAATCCAGCCAGAAGGAGAACAAGCTCCAGTATGCCCTGCTTGGCGACCCCGCGCTGGTCATCGGCGCACCGCTGCAGCGCGTTGTGGTGGACTCCATCAACGGCAAGCCAGCCGCCACCGCCGCTGACATCCGCCTGCAGGCCGGTTCCCGCGTAAGGGTTTCCGGACACGTCAACGGTGCCGACCGCCAGTTGCTCTCCGCCTTCCAGGGCGTGGTCTCCTGCCGTGTCTATGACACCTCCACCCAGGTAACCTGTAACAACAATGCCGGAGCCACCAACGCCTTCACCTTCACAGACCGCAGCAGCCTGCTCTTCGACGTGAAGGACAGCGTGCGCCAGGGACGCTTCTCCATCTCCTTCACCGTGCCCGTGGACATCCATTATGACGACGGTGCCGGACGCATGGTCTTCTATGCCTTCAAAGAGAAATAGCGTATAGTCTGGGTCGAATCTATTTTCTTTGGGCCTTGTTTTTTTCTGAATATTTGCTGCAAGTTGTATGAGTTCGAAAATGACGGCGCGTTGAAAGCCATGACCAAATCTATCTAGACCAAATGAGGTATTGGCGAGGTTTTGATCCGAAAATGAGTAGTTGAAAAGATATTTCGTTATGGTTTCGGGAGAGATGGGATCTACAGAAAGATTAATTTCCACATTCCATGGTTTAAGTGCATCATTGAGTGGTCGCGAAATTTCAGCGAGGAAACCATCACTGCTACTTGCTTCATTGTTAAGCTGATTGAATGCCTCCATTAATTGAGTATATGCACTGCTCTGATGTATACCTCTTCCCAATATATAATTGAGTATATCCCGAAGTGGAGATGGCCCAGATGTTTTCAACTGATCATCGGGCGAGGTGAGTGCAGGGATATATATAATTTTACCGCACTTTTCAGCTTTGAGACTCTTAGCAGCATAGAACACTTTATCTTGTTCGTCGCCATCGACAACTGCATAAATATTATTTTGTTTGACTTTGGCTTTTTCGCCTTTGAAATATCGTTTTAGAACAAGGGAATGAGAAAGGACATCGTTTTTATATTTATCGTCAAGCGCTTTCCATTCATCATTAGATAAATCAAATGAAAGTTCAGTCCAGGATTCTTCGTCTTGATTACCTATCTTGGGAAAGTCTTTGTCTGTCCATAGAAGATCCCCATAGAAGCAGCGCAATGCATTGATACAGTTGCTTTTACCAGCATTATTGGCACCAACGAACATGATAAAATCGTGAGCATCAATATTCACATCTATGATTGATCGGTAGTTGTGAATATGAATACGAGTGAGTTTCATAACGTCCTCCTTGTTTGTTGCATCCCTCACGATTTACAGCTTTTTTGATAGCTATAAATCTACCGCATCATAAAAAAAAAAAAAAAAAATCAAGCCTTAAAAACGAAAAAAATGAAAATTTTGCACCAAAAATAAATGGCGTTATGCCCGCGTATTTGCCTGTGGGCACGTGTTGTGACACGTGCCCACAACAGGCAAATAGCGGGCGGCCAGAGGCCGTAATGAGCGTAGGGGCGTGGTCTCAGACCCGCCCCTTAGCGAGTTAGGCCGATGCGCGGGGCGTATCGGCGGAGCCGATAGCCCACGCCACACATCATTTCCCTCGCAATGCCGGTGACTTTTAGCTATGATATAGATTGGATGTATGCTGGAGGAGGGCGTCATGGCAAAGCAAATCGCGGGCAAAGCAAAGAGAACGTCGAAGCCGAAAGCAAAAATGCGGACGGTAGGCAAGACAAAATGGAACACGAAAGACAGCGTGTTCACGCACCTGTTTTCGTTCCCCGAGTATCAGCTTGAACTGTACAAAGCGCTTCATCCCGATGACCAAGATGTATCTGAAGCCGATATCAAGACGATTACGCGAGATTGCGTTGTGGCGACACACGAACACAACGATCTCGGCATTCTCATCAAAGACAGGTTGATGATCTTTGTCGAAGCTCAAAGCTCGTGGTCGCCAAACATCGTGATCCGTCTCATGTCCTATGCCGTGCAGAGCCTGATGGATTATTTCCGCGAGCGAGATGTGTATTTATTCAGCAGCACAAAAGCGGAATGCCCGCGAATTGAGCTGTATGCCATCTTTAGCTGTGAACGCGAGAATATGCCCGAAACGCTTTCATTGTGCGGCGAATTTTTTTCGGGGGGCGGATGCGATCTGGATGCGACCGTTCATTTTCTTCATTTCGACGAGGGGAAAAAGGATATCATCAACCAATACATCATGTTCTGTCGGGTTTTTAACGACCAGATTAAAAAATACGGCTATTCGCCCCAGGCGATCCGAGAGACGCTTCGCATCTGCCGCGACGAAGGCATACTTGCCGAATATATCAAAAAAATGGAGGGTGAGATCATGGATATCATGACATATATGTTTGACGAAGAGAACAATAAGAGACTGTTTGGTCTGGAACAACAAAGAATTGGAGAACAAAGAGAGAAAAAACAAACCGCTATCAATCTCCTCAATATGAATCTGGATATCTCCATTATTGAAAAAGCAACAGGGCTTTCGAAAAAAGAGATTTTAGAACTGCAAAAAAGCAAATAATGCGTCTGCATGTGGAAAGCTTCAAAGCGTTTCGTAAAGCGTCTTTGCAGAGTGTCGTGACACGGCTCGAGCGGAGGGTGATATGGGCAGGTTTCTCAATTCGGGAAATGGCGGATTTCAAAGGATTATCAAAGATGCAGTATATGTCGATAAGACGGGCATCATTGCGTATTTGAACCAGTGGATTGACACGTCAGCGCGGTTTGTGTGCGTGAGCCGAGCGCGGCGGTTTGGCAAGACCGTGGCGGCTCGGACGATTCGGGCGTATTACGATAATGCTTGCGATTCGCATGATCTGTTTGCGCCGTATGCGATTGCGCAGGATCCGTCCTACGAAACGCACATTAATAAATATGATGTAATTGGACTGGACGTGCAGTCATTCTTTTTGCGCGGTGACGATACTAAAACCTTCATAGACCGCATGGAGGCGGATGTGCTCGCAGAAGTATGCGCCAAATGGCCCGATATTGCTGAACTAAAAGATATGCGGTTGGTGAATGCCCTCATCAAAGTCCATGAAAAGACGGGGGCACGTTTTGTCTTTGTGATTGACGAGTGGGACGCCGTGTTTCGGTTTTGTCCAAATGATGAAGCGTTGCAGAAAGAATGGATTCATTTTTTGCGCGATCTATTCAAGCAGGAAGATGTGGATGAAGTCATTGCACTGGCCTATATCACGGGTATTTTGCCTGTAAAAAAATATAAAACGCAGTCGTCGCTGAATCAGTTTCGCGAATATACAATGCTTCGTCCTCTGATGCTCGAACCTTTCGTCGGCTTTTTGCCGTCGGAAGTCGATGCGCTGTGCGAGAAGTTTTGCATGGATCGCGCCGAAGCTGCCGAATGGTACGACGGTTATATGTTCGCGCATGAGCATCACGTCTATAATCCATGCTCGCTGGCGCAGGCAATGACTTATGGTCAATATGGAAGCTATTGGACGCAGACGGATTCGTTTGAATCGCTGCTCGATTATATCAACGCGGATCTGGACGGCATTTACGACGACGTGATGTGCCTGATTGGCGGCGGGAGAGTTGATGTCGATACGGGATCTTACGATAATTCCTTTACGGTGCCCAAGTGCAAGGACGACTGCTTTACATTGCTGACGCATATCGGCTATCTGGCTTATGATGCAGAAGCCTCGCAAGTATTCATTCCCAACGAAGAAGTGCGCATGGCTTTTCGTGCGGCGCTAAAACAATGTTCCTGGCCCGATGCAATCAAACCTTACCAGCGTTCCCGCAAATTTATACAATCCATACTCGCCGAAGACAACACAACCGTCGCACGCATGGTCGAGGAAACACACCAGAATATGACATCCGTTCTGATGTATAATAATGAGAATGCCCTGTCGTGTGTCATTTCTGTATTATGCTTTTTTGCCGAAAATCAATATAAAGTTATTCGCGAATTTCCGACGGGAAAAGGTTTTGCCGATATTGTATTATTGCCTAAAAAAAGAATTCAAGGCCCTGCCATGGTCATTGAACTCAAATTTAAACAGGAAGTTAAAGCTGCCATCGACCAGATACACGAAAACAATTATCCGGATTCGCTAAAGAAGTTTTATGGTGAGTTGATATTAGTAGGGATAAGTTACAATAAGAAAAAGGCGCATGAGTGCGTGATCGAGCGGTTCGAAAGGGAAGAAATGGGGTGATTTGGGGGGCGTTGCGGGGGCCCCCCCCGCAGAGGGGGTAGCAGCGAATTGTCCGAATGTAGAGACGTAGAGCCGTATTGTGACACGGCTCTACTCTACATTCGGACAATCGCCGCGTTGGGGGACACTTCCCCCCCCACTAGGTGTTTTCGGGCACATTTTCACGCAAGGCATTTGCAGTTTGATCTTCCAGATGGGCACGACGCGATTCGGTTTCACGCGCAACAATTTTGTTCAGATGATCGAAGTGAGATGCACGCGGCGATGATTCGTCAAACAAATCCATAATGGCATTGAGATCGAGAGCGTCAAGCGGTTTGGAAATCAGGTATTTGAGTTCGGAATCACTGTTGACGACATTGACGAACTGGGCTGTAACGAGGCGGTTCAGAATTGCTTCAATCGCAGGCTGTGGGTATTGACATTCGAGTGAAAGTTTTTCGGCTGAAATGGGAATATCCCCGCGTTCGAGGGCGCGGACGAGGGCTGCCATAATCTCAAGCGGCGCATAGGGGCCGATGTGGAACCAGACGTTTTCCTGATCCTCAGACTGCTCGGCATCATAGATGCTCGCCATCGTCAGTTTGCGGAAATTTTGCGTGCAATAACAGGTTTGCACGCCCAGGAACATGAGTGTCCACGAAATGTAAATCCAGAACAAGGTGATCGGCACGAAGCTGATGGCACCATACAGCGGGTCATAGCTTTTGTTGAAAGCGATCGACATATAATAGGAAAACGCAAATTTGGTGATTTCAAAGACGACTGCAAAGATAATGGCTGGGAAGACGGCGTGCTGTGTCTTGACGCGCGTGTTGGGCAGAAATTTGAAAAGCAGGAAGCTGGCGACGAGGCTGATGGCGGACGTCTGAAAATATTTCCAGATACTCAGATCGGCGTTGAGCGCATTGAAGAGCTGCGTTGCCTGATAAATTGAGACAGAGATGAGAACTGGCCCCAGCGTAACGAGCGCATAAAAGACGAGGATGCGGACGTACATTTTTTGGCTTTTGCGGACGTGCCAGATGTCGTTGACGCTGTCCTGAATCGTGATAAAAAGCATGACCGTCGTCACGAGGAGCGTAATAATACCGATAGGGCCTAGACCGATATTGAGGGCACGCGTAAGCGTGTCTGTAATAAGCGTCGTAAACTGATCATTCACCAGTGGCCCGATAAACTCCGTGATGAATTCTATAATGTAGTTGACGATATCCTCGGGTTTGACCGTGCGATTGAACATAAGGATAAACGAGCCACCGACAGCCAAAAAAGGAATGAGCGCGAGGGTCGTCGTATAGGTGACGGAACTCGCACGCATAAAAGTACGGTTTGTGCGGATCTCAGACCACAGAATACGGCAAAAGGCGATCAGAGCCAGAAAAACGCGCTTATAAAGCGGTGCCTCCGGAAGACCTGTCAGGCAGAATGTTCTCAGTTCTGCAGCGAGTTTTTCGAGATAGGGCTTTATTTTGAAGCTTACCACAGTATATTTCCTTGAATTGTTGTACAAAATTGTACTAGAGAGTGCAGATTTTTTGCATCTGCCTCGATCAGGTGCATTATTATAGCACAACGGGGGCAGTATTCATGTTAAAGAGGTAATCATGTCCGAAGATAAGACAACGAACACACATTCAGAGGATAACTACGAAGCCAGAGTCAAGCGCGTCAGTCGCCATATTCGTCACATTGGTTTTGGGTTGTTTGGAGGAAGTGCCTTCCTGATGATGGCTTTCCTGATGACATCTGTCGTTCAGGGTGTCAACAATCATGAGATCTATGATCCCTTCACGCATGAAAAAATCGATACGGCAAAGCCGGAAGTCCATGCGGCACAACCGAAGATGGATGCGGCGAGCGCGCCTGTTGAAGCTGTCAAAACGAACAACGGTGCAGCGGATTCGCAAGCTCTTAAACCGTAATCTTCGATCGCAGGCCCAACATTTACCTTATACAAGAACGTAGAATATTGCAGAGAACAAGTATGTCAGAAGAAAAACGTCGCTCGGTTGAAGGAGAAATCTCCCCATCTAAACCCTCGAACCGCAAATCGCGGGCAGTTCGCCGAGAGCATGCTGGCGAATCCACGCCCGAAGCGCGTATCAATCGTGAAATCCGCGCCATGAAATCGGGTAAAACGCCCGATGTATCTGCGCCAGCCGAAAAAACAGAGAAAAAGCCGTCCCATTCCGGGCGTGAAAACGCCGCAGAGGGGAGAAGTCGCAATCACGATGACCGCAATCACAGCAAGCACGCGAATCGACGCTCAAACAACGACGATAGCGTCATTCGTGATCCGCGTGAACTCGTTGTGCGCGGTCTGATGCGCCTCGATGAACGCGGTTATTCCAATATCATCTGGGACAACCTGATGCGTCGTTCCCACTTAAACGAGCTCGACAAAGTCCTCGCCACGCGCATTTATTACGGCACCTTGTCGAACTTGCGTCTCATTGATGCTGTTTGGGCGCGTTTTGAGCCCGATATGCCGCGTCGCGCCGACGATGTCGTACACATGACCCTTCGCAGTGCCCTTTATCAGCTCATGTTTCTCGATCGCGTACCCGCGTACTCCGTCGTTTCATCGAGCGTCGAAGTCGTCAAACGTCTGCGAAGTCAGGGAGCCAGCGGCTACTGTAATGCCCTCCTTCGCAAAATCGTCAAAATCAAGGAAAAGGAAGGTAAACTCGACTATGTTCCTATCGGAAGCCCTGTCCATGATTTTGCCATCCGATACAGCCTTAACGATGACCTCGCGACGCTCCTTTGCACATCTTTTGGCGACGATGCCGTATCGATTGCCGAAAGCATGATGCGTGCGCCATCCATGAATCTGCGCGTCAATCTTTCCAAAATTTCTATGGAAGATTTTCTCAATATCCCAGACCTCATGGTCGAGCGATCCAAACTCCTGCCGGAGTGTTCATGCATCGTCCAGTCAAGAAACGCAGCCCTCGAAACAGTCATTGCTTCCGGACTTTGTTGCGTTCAGGATGAAGCGGCGCAGCTCGCCGTTCACGCTTTGGGGGAACCCGAAAAATGGGGTATTTGGCCCGATCATGCACACGTTTGGGATGCATGCGCCGGTCAGGGCGGAAAAACGCTTCACATTCTCGATATTCTCTCGCGTACCCGCGGCACGCGCAAATACGATCTCCTCAGTAGCGATCTTTATGCGAGCAAACTCGAACGCCTCAAATCCGCGCAACGCGATCTCTTCCCCGATCGTAAACTCATTGTCAAAGTCCGCGATTTGACACAGCCTGGAAGCGTTCCCCTCGCGCCCTTCGACGCCGTCCTCGTTGATGCTCCATGCTCTGGTCTAGGTGTTATGCGCCGCCATCCCGAGGTTAAACTCCTTCGCAAAGCTAACGACATCGAATCTCTCGCGCAGCTGCAGCACGCCATCCTTGATAACGTTTCTAAACACATTCGCGTCGGTGGTACGCTCATTTATGCCGTCTGTACCATCACTCAGCAGGAATGTGAGAACCAACGTGAAATCTTCCTCAAAGAACATCCGAACTACGAACCCGCACCGCTCTGTCTCGAAAGCCTCGGCGAGCGTGGCATGGCATCTGCCCTCAAATTGTTGCCCAGCGTCGATGGATGCGACGGATTTTATATTTCAAAATTCATTCGCCGCGAATAATACAGTTTGGGTGGGGGAGGTGTCCCCCTACGCGGCGATTGTCCGAATGTAGAGTAGAGCCGTGTCACGACACGGCTCTACGTCTCTACATTCGGACAATTCGCTGCTACCCCCTCTGCGGGGGTATCCCCCGCAACGCCCCCGACGCGGATGTCGATGGACGTTCCATAATATGGACGTAT
>JAFOHE010000363.1 GCA_017421975.1 Pseudomonadota bacterium | reverse complement strand
ATGACGGTCGTCCGCGAAGACGATGCCTGGAAGATTAAAGCCGGTATGTAGATGCACATGCCTTCAAAAAAGCGGTTCCTTAGAACCGCTTTTTTTGTCTTTATCGCCCTTTTTCTTCTGCACGATGCACGTTTCACGCTCTTTGTCGATCATCCTAAACGAGCATAAAACTAACCATTCAATACACCGATACGCACGCATAACAGACCGTGGCATAAGCATTTTCATGGCTTACCAAAGGCGTTGTAAAAAAAAGCCCCGCAAAGCGGGGCGTGCGTGCCAGGAGCCGTGTTGGGGCGTTACGGGGCCAAGGCCCCGTTGAGGGGGTCGCGGCGTATATTGCCTATCCAAAAAACATTTTTGTGCTTTCCTTGAGGACAGGCAATATAGCCGCGCAGGGGGACACTTCCCCCTGCCCCATATTATCGAGCCGTTTCGACGGCGCGCGTTTCGCGAATGACACAGACCTTGATGCGGCCAGGATAAGTCAGTTCCTGCTCAATGCGGCGGGCAATATCATGGCTGATGACACTCGCCTTCTCATCATCAATGATGGAAGGCTCGACGAGGACACGAATCTCGCGACCCGCTTGAATCGCGTAACACTTTTCAACACCTTCGAACGAAAGACTAATTTTTTCGATATCTTCGAGGCGTTTGATGTAGGTTTCGAGAATTTCGCGGCGTGCACCAGGGCGTGCGCCTGAAAGGGCATCTGCTGCCATCGCAAGGTGAGCATAGACGGATTCCGGTTCCTCTTCGGCATGATGAGCGGCAACCGCATTGCACACGAGCTGCGATTCACCATGTTTTTTGAGAAATTCGGCGCCAATCAAAGCATGGGAACCTTCCTGTTCATGATCCATCGCCTTGCCGATGTCGTGAAGAAGACCAATGCGGCGCGCCAGTTTGATATCGAGATCGAGTTCTGCAGCCATGATGCCGCAAAGCCAGCCAGCTTCAACGCTGTGAAGCCAGATATTCTGACCATAGCTTGTGCGATATTTGAGGCGTCCGACCATCGTGATGATTTCGGGATCGACATTTTGTATGCCGAGTTCGAAAAAGGCCTGGTCGCCCGCCTCGCGGATGCGCTCTTCGATTTCCTGTTTGACTTTGGCAACGGTTTCTTCAATTCGTCCCGGATGAATACGGCCATCGGCGATCAGACGTTTGAGCGTCTGAGCTGCCACCTCACGTCGAATCGGATCAAACGCACTGATAACGACTGTTTCTGGCGTATCATCAACGATCAAATCAACGCCGGTTGCTGCCTCAATACTGCGAATGTTGCGTCCCTCTCGACCGATAATGCGCCCCTTCACTTCATCGCTCGGCAAATTAATCGTACGAACGCAACGTTCAACCACATAATCACCGGCAAAGCGCTGCATCGCAACGCTCAATATCATTTTGGCACGTTTTTCTGCCTCTTCCGAAGCATCGGCTTCGATTTGACGAACGAGTTTTGCGGCTTCAAGCTTCGCATCATTCGTAATAGAATCAATCAGCATCTGTTTCGCATCGTCACACGTCATACCGCTGATCTCTTCGAGGCGCTTTGTCGCGGCATCGTAAGCTTCTTCCGTCTGCTTGATCCTCTTTTTCGTCTGTTTGACGGCCTTTTTGATATTGGCTTCGACCGTTTTGAGTTCGTTATCCCGCGTATCGAGCATTTCTGCGCGCTTGTCGAGGAGTTCTTCCTTCTTAACCAAACGCTTTTCATTGAGAGAAACGGCTTCCATGCGGCGTTTTTCTTCTTTGTCGATCGCGTTTTGGCGTTCGAGAAGCTGCTTCTGGATCTCGATTTCCGCCTCTTTCATGCGTGCATCAACAAGATCTTGGGCAAGCGTTTTGGCCTCGGCGCGAATTTTTTCCAGTTCAAGCCGAGCATCCGTCTCATGCCGAAGGGCATCGCGTTCCATCTGTTCCGCCTGATCAAACTTCTGCTGAGCCACCTGCTCAAGACGCGTTGCCTCGCGTGCGGCTTTCGCCTTGAGACGCTCTGTTTCCTTTTGAACGCTTCCTATCGTTTCCTCTATTTTGGCTTCGTATGACCGATAACCCCATTTGTTTCCTGCAAAAGCACCTAGTCCAAGACTGACTGCTGCTGCCACACTTGTCAACCAACCAGACATTATTTTCCTCCAATGAGCTTTGTTGATGAAAAAATACGCCAACTTTCCAGGCGTTCGTGGGCACAAGTAGACGCATGCAAACACGCGCTTTTTACGTGTCCATCCGTCCCCCACAATGTGCCGAATCTTTGCTACGATTCAGCCGAATCCATGGATGCCAAAAGCTTCTCCAAACGCTGTGCATGGCGTTCGATGACCTGGCAATGATATGCATCCTGCTGCTCAGCCTGTCGTGCTCTTTCCATAAGCTGCATCAATGCCAGAGCCATGATCTGGGGCGAACTGGCCCCGGGCGCGTTTCTACGAATTTCCTCGACACAGGCATTCACTTCCTGAGCCATCGATTCGAGAACCGCCGGATCCTGGTCTGTTTTCAGAGCCAGACGCTGACCTGCAATCATAAGCTGTACCGACTGATAAACCGGTGCTTGCGATTCCAATGTCACGACGCCTTGTCGGCTTGTTGATGCTAATTGCTGAGCTGAATTTGCCATTTCTCGTGTATGCCTACCCCATGCTTCGCATAGGGAATAATTCGTTTCGGGAATGCTCCTCACCCATATTTCCGGTTAAAAAGCGTTTCTATTCTAATGAGATTGTTCAATTTGGTCAAGTCAGAGCAGATCATACAATCCTGAATTTGTACAAATCAACGCCGTTGCGCCATAAATGACATTCAATGTCGAGTTTGTACGCATCAAAAAGATACTTCACGCTCTCCGCCGTGCCATCGTCTTCAAAGACGGCAAAAGAAACGTACCGTTCATCCGATGACTCGCCATCCGATCCAAACTCGATCTGAAATCCAAGCTCAATTTGAAGAATGACGATATTCTCTTCAAATAACGCTCGACTCCACGCCGCACACCAGTCCTCAAGGGGCGCTTCTTCAAACGCTTCCGCTGAAAACCGACGTGATTCAATACCATAACCCCTTACCAGACCTTCGATCAAATCGACAAACGTCCAGTAATTCATGTTCCTGTTGTACGTGGCGACGTAATGAAAAACCCTCGGATTGTATCGCGCTGTCACAGGCATCACACCAAGCGCGCCCAAAAACCGAAGCCAAAGCATAATATCGTCCTGCTGCTTTTCGGAAAGCCTGGGCATTTCAGGATTCACCGGATGAAATTGGAACCGATGACTGCCGCCCCGCTTCTTCGTTCCCGTATTGGGTTCCGATTCCACAGATGCATCGTCCCCCGTATCTTCCGATTCACCCGCATCTTTTTTGCCGGAATCAGCGCCACCAAACGTATCCACAGGCACTCGGATTGCCAGCTCAACCACGTTGTCTTGCGCATCCGACGCTGCATCCGAATCCGCAACGTCCCTCGGATCCAATGAAAAAGCATTGAGAACATCTTCAAGATGACCGTCGCAAAGCGTGTGAACCTGTTTCTGATATGATTCGTCAAAATGACGATAATGATTCCCGTTTCCGCCAATCAAAAGAATCGCATCACATATCAGATCGCACATCAGGCTTCGAAATGCACCATCTTCTAGATCAAAACTCTCTGCGAAGTGCTCTCCAACCACGCCTCTCAGTTGGATGCAAATCGCCACAATGGCATACGGATCCCCGCCCGTCATGATGTCCACAAATTCCATGATGCCACAAAACATCTGCCAACAACTTTTGGTCAGCGCACTTTCAGTCAGCGCATAACCATAAATGTCCTGAATCACGCGGTCGATATACCACTGCGCCAGCGGCGATTCCGATTCGAGACCGACAGCCCCCGTCTCTTCAAGCCATGACGCGTCATAGCGGTGACGCACATAACGCGTGTCCACCTTCTCAAATCGGTCATACGGCGATTCTGACGTCGCGCAATCCATAAATATTCGATTGCCCACACGGTGCGGGTCCCACGGCCATCCAACCGATTCAAGCGACGTACAACCATAAAAAAGACGATTGCCAATCACTTTCAGGCCTTGCGGTAGTTCGACTCTGACCAAACCCGTGCACCCTTCAAAACATGAAGCACCAATATTACAAAGTGACAGCGGTAACTCAATTTCTCGAAGCATGACACAGTTCTCAAAACACAGTTCACCAATCCGCACTAGCCCCTTCGAAAAAATGACTGTTCTGAGCGATCGACACCCTCGAAAGGCCTTTTTATCAATCTTTTCAACGGAATCTGGCATCCATACGCTGACGATCGTGCCGTTGCCTTCAAAGGCACTTTTGCCAATTTCACGAATTCCGTCAGGCACAAAGGCAAACGACTGATCCTTGGCCAAATAGCGAACAACGCATCCGTCACGAATCTCAAAATCCTTCTCGTTGTTATGCTGATTGCGAAATTCACGCACGCGTTCCTCAAGGCTGTCTTTGCTATTTTCAGCATATTTCAAAAGCGTTTGTCCCGTCGTCTGCGCAATCGTGGCCAGGCTTCTCACAACCTGGTCAATCTTGATTTCAAACGTGATACCACCTTTTTTCTCAGTTTTTGCAACCGAAACATCCTGCGTCTCGCACGCCTTGACATTCTCTGCTTCACAGCCCACATCAGGCTGCGCCGCTATAGGCGCTTCCACAGCATTATCACTGCCGCCACGCATTGTCTTCGCAAGCGCAGCTCTGTCTTCCGCCATCATCTGACGTTCCAAAGCTTCCACATCCACTTTTTCGGCAATCTCAGCAATGGCATCCGACACACCTTTCTTCACGCCCTCTACAATGGCTGACCACAGCCCGGATTTCTTATTCTTCGCCATTTTGCTTTTCCTCTCACGAACGTGCTGATGACTTTAAAACCAGTCTTCGTTCATAATGCACTTTTTTCAAACGCTATGACTTTATCCAAATGACGAGACTTTTCAAACACTTGTTTTTAGCGATTTTTATAATGATGATGCGGGCCTCGTTTGACTGCGCGCCACAAAAGCCATGTCCGCTGACCACTGACCACTGACAACTGACAACTGACCACTAACCACTAACCACTGACTACCGAATCGGGGCGGGGCTTAGACCACGCCCCTACGATGATTCAGGGCGGGTCTTAGACCACTACTAACCACTGACAACTGACAACTGACAACTGACAACTGACAACTGACAACTGACAACTGACAACTGACAACCCTTGACTTCCCGTCGGCAACAACTGCCAAATGCCACAATAGACACGCCATCCAACGGTTTTTAGACATGTTGATGCCAAAAATATCAAGAATCGTTGGAATTTTGAGACATTAAAGGGTAAACACGCGTGGTTTTGTGTTTTGTACACGGGTTCAACTGTCACCTCGGTCTTGTACGATGTTTGAATATTTTACCGGTCTTCGCTACCTGCTTAACCGCGCTCGCGTCAGTCTTTCCATTATTTCCGTCATATCCATCTTCGGCGTCATGCTAGGCGTCATGGCCCTCGTCAGCGTCGTCTCCGTCGCCGGCGGGTTTGAAGACGAATTCCGTGACAAAGTCCTGGGCGTCAATTCCCATATCCTCGTCATGACCTACAAACAGGATGATTTTCGCGAATACAGAGACGTCCAGAAAACACTCGAAAACTTCTCTCCCGAAATCATCGAAACGGCGCCCTTTATCTTTCACGAAATGATGATCGCTATCGGCTCCAAAATATCCGGCATCCTGATCAAAGGCGTCGAACCCGAAACCATGATGGGCGTCAGTGATCTCGCCAAATATATCCAGGTGCCCGACGACGACGCTAGACGTCAGATCCTAGAAGACCTCCACTTCGACCGCCAGCGTGACGGCGACGTTCCACCCGTCATCATTGGACGCGTCCTCGCCGAAAAACTCAAAGCTAACATCGGCGATGAAGTCCGCGTCATCTCGCCGCGACGCGGTATCGTCGGCGAACACCGCTATGGCCCAAGCCAACTTGAACCAACGCAAAAACGCTTCCGCATCATCGCGCTCTACGATTCAGGTTTCTACGATTACGACAACCGCCTCCTCATCTGCGATTACAAAGCATTACAGGATTTCTTTAATCTCGATGACGTCGTTACCGGTGTCGAGGTGCGCGTCAAAGATATTAACAAAACCGGTATCCTCAGAGATAACGTCACACCCGTGCTCAACGACCGACCAGGCATCCAGCGCTTCAAAGTCATCGACTGGCAGGATCTCAACCGAAATCTCTTCACAAGCCTCCACATGCAGAAAATCACGCTCTCCATCATCATGCTTTTCATCGTCATCGTGGCAAGCTTCAACATCGTCGGCACGCTCATCATGATGGTTCTCGACAAACAACGTGACATTTCTATCATGAAATCCATGGGTGCTTCCGACGGCATGATCATGCGTATGTTCATCTTTCAGGGAATGTTCATCGGCGGCATAGGCACCGTTCTTGGCCTCGTCGGAAGCGTCGTCGTCTGCGAACTCATTCAGGCTTACGACTTCGATCTCGATGCCACGGTCTATCTGATTCATACACTTCCCGTCAAACTCGAGGCCAGTGTCTTCGCTACCGTCGGTCTAGGTGCCCTCTTCATCAGTTTCCTCGCTACGCTCTATCCCTCCTGGTGGGCCACTCAGCTCTCACCCGTCGAGGGGCTGCGTTACGAATAATCCCCCCTTTCCACTCCCGCGCTTTGAGTCTTTCCCATGCTCGGCCTCGGCTTTTCTGAAATACTCTGTATCGTCATCATCGGCGTCATCATTCTCGGACCCGAACACACGCCCAAAGCTGCGCGAAAAATCGGTCAGTGGCTCGCCAAAATGCGAAGTGCCACTGCCTCCCTCAATGACGCCATTGCTCAGGATGAAACGCTCTCCTCACTACAAAAAGACGTTCGCGATGTCCAAAAAACTGTCCGCGACATCGGAAAACATGTCGATCCACAAAAACTTCTCCATGACGTGAACAGCGAACTCGGCGACATCCACCACAGCCTGAAAAACGAAGCGTTCCAAGACTTTCACCAGTCAGCACCATCTCAGGCTTTGCACGCACAGGCAGATAGCTCCGCCACAATCATTGCGGATAACGCCACCGCACAGGATAACGCCGCCTCACACATAAAAAGTGAACCTCCCGCTGCATCAACTGCAACACGCCTCTTTGATCATATCGAACGCTTCTATGATGAAAAACGCGGCATGCGCACGTTCCGACTTTCCAAACCCATCCTCGTGCCATCGCACATCGCACGCGCCACATCGCGCTTCTCATACGTCCTCGAAAAGCCTCAAGAAATTACTGCCGTGTGCCTTTCTATCCGCCTTCGCCCCCCCCTCGCCGGTCGTGCCGTCGAAAACCACCGCAGCCTGCCTTCACCACGCAAATCGACGGTCGCCTGCTTCCACGTGTTTTCGCTCAATAACCCCCAAAAACATTAACCTCGTTTTTTCGTCTCGTATTTTACACCTTTCATCTCTGCTCTCTACGCTCTACACACCAACCACATGTCAGACGAAACCCTTCCAAAGACAAGTGAAGAAAAACTCAATGAAATGCCCGTCATGGAGCATTTCAAAGAATTGCGCCGCAGATTCATACACATTCTCGCAGCCTGGGCCATCGGTCTGATCGCATGTTTCGAATTCGCGCCCTTCTTCTATGACTGGATCTCACGCCCCATTCAGGATGCCCTCGGCAGCGACGCCTCGCTCATCTTCATCAGCCCCATTGAGCCCTTCTTTGTCTACCTCAAACTGAGCCTCCTCGCTGCCGTCTTCATCACTTCACCCTACGCCTTCTGGCAAGTCTGGCGCTTCATCGCTCCTGGCCTCTACCGCCACGAAAAACGTACCATTCTCCCGATCGCCCTCCTCTCAAGCGCCGTTTTCATCGCTGGTGCCTTCTTCTGCTATTTTTTTGTCCTGCCCCTCGGCATGAAAGCCCTCATCGCAGCCGGACAGACTGATGATTTCACGGCGACGGCCCAGATCTCCATGCAGTCTTACTTTGCGCTCACCACGCGTCTCATCCTCGCCTTCGGCATCGTCTTTGAAATGCCCGTTTTCAGCCTCTTTTTGACCCGCCTCGGCCTCATCACACACCGCACGCTTCTCGCCTACTGGCGCTTCGCCGTCGTCATTATTTTCCTCATCGCCGCCATCCTCACTCCCCCAGACGTCATCACACAAATTTGCCTGGCCATTCCCATGTGCGTCCTCTATGCCGTTTCCATCTTGCTCTCCTGGCTCGTGCAAAAAAGAAATCCTTAGGCCGTTTCATAGAATCGTCACGCTTTCTTCGTGCATTTCACCCAACTTTTTTCGCTATTCTTTGTACGGACATTCCATAGAACGTCCATTTTAATTCGCAGCTTCACCACCTTTTTTCGCTATCCTTTGTACGGACGTTCCATGGAACGTCCATTTCT
>JAFOHE010000362.1 GCA_017421975.1 Pseudomonadota bacterium | reverse complement strand
GGTGGTTCGAACCCACTCGGGTGTATTCCCCTTTTGTGCACCCGTAGCTCAACTGGATAGAGCAACGGCCTACGAAGCCGTAGGTTGGTGGTTCGAACCCACTCGGGTGTATATCGGAGTTTATATGGCAAGTCTTGATAAGTGGTATATGTCACTTGCATTGAGGCTCGCACGTGAAGCTTCATTGAGGGGAGAAGTTCCAGTCGGTGCCATTTTGGTTGTCGAAGGAAAAATCGCCGGTTGGGGACGAAATGATCGCATGATAAAGAATAACATTCTTGGTCATGCAGAACTTATCGCCATCCAACGTGCATCAGAGAATATCCAGAATTGGCGTCTGATGCGAAGTACGCTTTATGTGACTTTAGAGCCATGTATTATGTGTACAGGGGCGCTTTTGCAAAGCCGCGTTGATCGTGTTGTTTTCGGGTGCCGTGATGCGAAAATGGGTGCTGTTCGGTCGCTTTATGCGTTGGCAGAAGATCCCAGATTAAATCATCGCATCAAAATCGAAGAAGGTGTTTTGGCCGATGAATCGTCCGCTCTTCTCCGAAATTTCTTTGAAAATTTAAGAACAAGATAAATCTCCCATAGCGGAGGGATGGCCGAGTGGTCGAAGGCGCGTGACTCGAAATCACGTTTACGGTTTACCGTAACAAGGGTTCGAATCCCTTTCCCTCCTTTCTTACGGTCTTTTATCTTTTGGAGGGATGGCCGAGTGGTCTATGGCGCACGATTGGAAATCGTGTATACCTAATAAGTATCATGGGTTCGAATCCCATTCCCTCCTTGAAAAGGCAAGATTCAGGCGATGTGACGCTTATGATCTAATCCGCCAGGACCGGAAGGTAGCAACGGTACGATCGGATGCGGGTACGTCGCTTGAATCTTGCCTTTTTTTTTATTTTTCGCTTTTTCCTCACTATGTTTCGTTTATTAGAACCGGTATCCCTATCTGTTGAAATTAAAAAGTCGCGTTTTATTGCGACATGTTTGCCCATAACTTCGTCCGAGATGGCGGCAGAATTGATCGAGAAATGTCGTGTCGCGGATGCAACGCACAATTGTTGGGCCTGGCGGCTAGGTGATAGTTATCGTTTTAACGATGACGGAGAGCCGGGGGGAAGTGCTGGACGACCGATGCTTGCTGCCATAGATGGCCAGTCTTATGATGGTGTTCTAGCTCATGTCGCACGCTGGTTTGGGGGAATTAAACTCGGCGTTGGTGGCCTCGTTCGCGCTTATGGCAATACTGTCGCTCAGGCATTGCGCGAGGCAAACAAAGAGATTATCGTACCGATGGGGACGCTTTCTTTTTTGGCGTCTTTTGCCGATACTTATGCGGTTTATGGTGTGATCAATCAAAAAAAATTAACGAAATTGAGTGAATCTTATACGGCGGATGGCGTATTTTTTGAGTTGTCTGTCAGACTCGACGAAAAATCCCAGATCATTGAGCTGTTTAATAACGCAACGGGAGCTCGTGTTCATTGGCTCGGAGACAAAGAATGAAAAGACTTTTTTTGCTGATGCTTGGCACACTTATGATCACATTTTTTGCGTGTTCGTCTTCGCCTGAAAAAACGGATATCGAATCGCCACGGGAAACGGGGGCCATGTATGAAGATGAAGTTGCCCAGGCGCCTGTCATGTCGCCATTTACCATTGCTGTGGAAGCGCAAAAATTAGATGCGGATACGCTTGTGACGATTCATCTTCATTATGTGGATGAAATTAAGACACAAACTGAGCTTCACATTCAATTTATGGAAGATACAACGATCTCAGCAAATGGCACGGTTCCTTATCGCGTTGAGGGCAAAGATGGAAAACTCGTGCGGTCACCGGAAGCGTGGGTCGAGTATTTGCCGAGTGTTGCAGCTGGTACGGATGTTACGCGCCAGCTTCTTTTAGCGGGAGAACACCCATCGTTGAAGATCGTTCTTGGACTTTATGAAGAAGGTTTTTCGTTCGAAATGACGGAAAACTGGCCTGAGCGGGTCCAGTTGCATCGGCAGCAGGATGCGCGTTCGGTACTTGAGGAACCCTTCGATGTGGATGGCATTTCGATTGAAAAAAGCGTCCATGTCAAACCTAAACGTCATCTGGGGGACAAATAGGATTCAATTTTGGGGATAAATGATATTTGACGCTTTTGAGCTTCCATCGCATGAGAACTGTCGTTGGGGCGTTGCGGGGCGTTTGCCCCGCTGAGGGGGGCGAGGCGTATGGGGGTAAAAGCAGAGACGCGTTACGACGCGTCTTTGCTTTTGATACCATAGCCGCGTGGGGGGACGCTTCCCCCCTGCAGCGTTCACAACGTTGAGATGTTCATACGATTTGACGGAGCCGGTTTTGAATAGGAACAGATATTTTTTGTGTTACAAAGTGGCGTTTTGTGGCATGGGCATAATGAAAATATAAATACTTACATGTAGGTGTGAACTTATCCCCCCTTTTATAGTTATGCCATTCGATGGTTCAGCGTTACGTTTTTTTGTTTATGTTCATGTAAAAAAGAATGCATTTTTGGCATTTGTTCATGTAAATTCTTATCGAAGAAGATGATGAACGCTGTCCAATTTTTCAGACAGAAACAGCAAAGATAGGACTTGAGAGGCGTATGTATCTTGAGAATATTCAAGTCAGTCAATTTCGCAATATTGGACAGGCGTATCTTGAGTTTTGTCCAGGCTTTAACGTCTTTTACGGCAACAATGGTCAAGGCAAGAGCAATTTGCTTGAGGCGATATATATCCTTGCGTATTTGAAAGGTTTTCGAGGTGCTCGGATTGCTGAACTTGTGATGCAGAACACCACAGGAGCGCAGTTATCGGCGTCGCTTGATCGAGAGGGAGCGCATACGTTATTGGGCGTGGAACTGACGGGGAAACAGCGCAAAGTCTGGCTAGACCGCAATCCATGTGGGCGATTGATGGATTACCTTGGCGTTATGCGCGTCATTTTGTTTGTACCATCCGATGTGAGTCTGTTACAGGCGGCGCCGTCGGACAGGCGGACGTTTATTGACAGGATGGTGTTTAATCATTTGCCCGTGTATTTGGAGCATTTGGAGCGTTACACAAAGACGCTTCGTTTGAAATCGGCGGAACTTCGTGCAGAACAGCCGAATCAAGCTATGCTTGACGTCTATGATCAATCGCTTTTGTCGTATGGTAGTGAGATTATTCGTGCGCGTTACACGTATTTTGAAAAGCTTGCGCCATATTTACGTGCGTGTTTTGCCTCTATTTTTGACGCACAATTTGAGTGTTGTCCGCAATATATGTGTGCCAGTGGTGGTGTTCGCGTTTTTGGTCAGGAAGCGGGGGGAATGACGCTTGATGAAATGTTGGATGCGTACTCGAAAAAATTGATGAGTTCTCGTCAGACAGAAATTGCACGCCAACAGGCGTCATCAGGGCCGCATCGCGATGATTGGACGCTTGTCATGAATGGCAAAGAAGCGCGTTATTTTGCGAGTCAGGGACAACAGCGGGCGATGATTTTGGCACTCAAGATGGCGGAAATCGCTTTTATCAAGTCGGTTGTTGGGATAGAGCCAATATTTTTGCTCGACGATGTGTCGAGTGAACTTGATCCAACGCGGAATGCGCGTTTGGCGGAATACCTCTATGCGTTGACGACGCAGACTTTTTTGACGACGACATCGAAGAACCATTTTCAGCTTCCATCGATAGGCAAGCGGTTTTATGTCGAGGGCGGTTGCTTTACGTTGGATGAATCATAATGGCACACACAGAGATGAAAACGATGCTTTTGTCGAGTCTTGAAGAACTGGGGCTGAAGCAAGAAGCGGTGCTTTGGCAGGCAGAGATAGAGCAGGTGCAAGAACAGGCGCGTGTTGAAATTCTCGTGATGGGTGAATTTAACCATGGCAAATCCTCGCTTATCAACATGCTCGTAGATCAGAATATTCTTCGCGTGGCGATGACGCCAACGACGCAGTTTGAAACAACGATTGGTTTTGGTGCCCCCTCGGACGTTGTGCGTATTCACGCCTTGGATGGGCGTATCACGACATTGCCGCTTGAGGCTTTTGACGAACAAAAGTGTGTAGGTGTCAGGCGTGTGGAAATTGATCTTGCTTCATCGCGCTTTGGAGAGGAAGTTCAGTTCGTCGATACTCCTGGACTCAATGAAGCCCATGCGTTGCGCGAGACGCTTGTTCAGGAGCTTATGGGGCGTGCGTCACTCGTCCTTTTTTTGCTCGATGCTTCTCAACCGGCCACGCGTCAGGAAATGCATCAGATTGAAACGTGTTTTGCCAAAATACCGCCGCATAAACGGGCCATTGTCATTAACAAATGCGATCGTTTGGATGCGGATGAATGTCTTGAAGTTTGTGCTTATGCAGAAAAATTGTTGTGGCCTGCATTTAGAGGGGAAACGTTCTATTTCGTGTCAGCGAAAAAAAAGGATTATTTGGGCAATCCTTTGCTGATTGAAAAAATTCGTTGTGTTGCGCGTGAGGCAAAGTCGCACATCGTGCAGGACATGACGCAACATCTCATGGAGACGATGTCGTCTCGCCTCAGAATATTGATCTGGCTGGCACGTGCGTTAGAACAAATACCGATGGATGTACTCGATCGTATGTCGGAGCAAACTGAAAAATGGCATTGTGATTTGGATGTAGAAGCACGTATTTCACGCGTGGATGAAGCAGGCATGGCGTTTCTTAATGCTTTTGAGACATCGAAATCGGCATTTGAGGGTGCGTTTAAACGCGCCATTGGGCGCGAGATAGAGAAGGTTTCACTTGAGGATGCCGAAGATTATCTCGAAGGTTTCATTGCATCTGAATATCGGTCGTGGATGATTGCTCAGAAGGCCGATATTTCGGCCAAATGGTCGGATGTTTGTGCCAATGTGATTGCAGATATGTGTTTCTCTGAGAAAACAGTGGTCGGAGATATGAGCCGTGTTTTGGCAAAACACGTACGTATGGCGTCCGTAGAAACGCTTCTCTTTGAATGTCAGGCGCTCGAAGCTGTGCCTGGAACAGCGAAGCAAGATGTGATACCGATTGAAAGACTTGTGCGGTTACCCATACGCATGAAAAACAGGCTAGATGATTTACAGATGCGTGCCAAAACAAGTATTGAGCAGCTATCCGAAAAGGCGGGGCTCGCTTTTTCCCGAGATCTTGGCAAAGCTAGAAATGATATGGTGAATATGCTTGTTCAAGATGATGGCGCGATTATGCGTCAGTTGCAGGGTATGGTGAGGTATCTGCTGCGCATGAGAAAAAAAGGCAAGACGATCAGCGATGAGCGTTTGGTTGATCTGGAGAATAAATGAGTGGAAAAATGTGTAAAAAGTGGTTTGGGTTCTTGCTTTGTTTGGAAATGATCGTTTGGAATGGCTGCGATAATGATCTCCGAATGTGTGAAACGGATAGCGCATGTTATACGATTTGTGGGACTTACGAGCAGTCTGTGATGATGTATGCTTGCACGGAAGAAGGAACGTGCGTCTGTATCGATTCTGAGGAATTGGCATGTGATGCCTCAGAAACGGTGGAAGAAGGTGAATTGTCCCATTGTGAAAAGGTGTGTTCAGCGGTCAGGCCTGGGACAATAGGCGTTTGTTCAAAATCGGTGTGTTCGTGTCTTGACCCCGAAGGGGATACTGCAGAACCATAAAAGCTGTTATAGATGCTCGTTAATGTGACTAAGAATGGCCTTATGGGCTTCTTCGACGGAGACGGAAGTGTCGATGCGTATAATTTCCTCTGAAAGACTTCCGTAAGCTCGATAACGCTTTGTGCGGAGTTCGAGATTGGCTTGCGAAGGGCCGTCTTTATAGGACAGGCGTTCAAGCATCGTTTCGAGTGGAAGCCACAGCAGGAAGGCGTGATCAGGTTTGGGCATGATATGAATCAACGCATTGAGAAGTCTGTCTGTGAAGCGGTAATTGGGATATTTGAACAAAAAATCGATGCGAGCATCTTCGATATAGCGGTCGCAAATCACGACATCATAGTGGCGCTGAAGATAACGGAGTTTCATGGACCATTGAAATGCAGCATCTATGAGATCGGTGGAGATCTCTTTGATATCGCGCAGCGTCGTGTGTTCGTCGGATGAGGAAGCGGCAGGAGCGAGAATTGGTTGGGACGATAATTTTGAGAAAATTATCCGCGATGCTTTTTGAGGTAGATAGAGAATTTTTTGAGTGGCCCATTTGACAGATTGCATTTCTTTGGAATGGCCTGTTTCAAACTGAAAGACGGTACATGTTTTGCCGAGTGAGGTAAAATAATTCTCGAGATATTGGATGTGTGTCGATTTGCCGGAACAATCGACGCCTGAAAAGGTGAGAAGCATGAACCGTTTCCTTTGAAATAGTGCAGAAATCGCGTATGTGACAGGCGTAAAAAAGCCCGCATATTGCGGGCTAAAAACTTATGTGCGTGGAGGCATGGGGGGCGGACAGGCGGCTTTTGAACGTTGTTCGGAATATTCCGCCAAGGGAATGGCTTCAATTTTGCCGAGAACCGTGACACCGACGATGACAAACAATTTGGCTGCGCCTGATTCTTCGAGTTGTTTGAGCATCTCAAGATGTTTTGCCGTAACACCACGAAGTTGGAGTTTAGGATTATTGAGTGCTTTCAGGATGTTTTCGGCGTTGAGACGATTATCAAAAAGCATGAGAGAGCCGTTCATGCCCCAAAGCTGGCCGTTTGTTTTACCATCATCGTCGATGAACATAATGGCATGATAAGGTTCAGCCTTGGCCGTTTCGTCCGGACAACAGACATCAAGATCAAGTTCGTTGTTTTGTTCTTCGCTCATAAGTTAGCCTCACAAAAGGTGAAGATGTGGGATGAAACACAAAATTTTAGTCTGGGATTGCAATCTCTGAAGTCGAGGGCGGTGTAATGACAGTACCAGTATTCTTGAATGCTTTAGGTTTGTTGATGATGACACCGGATGGTTTTTCATCAGATTTTCCCGCTGAATCTGCGTTATTGCCTGGACGTTGGCGTTTGACGACAATTTGTTCGAGGGAAACGTTTTCAAAAAAGTTATCTGCCAAAGAAATGTCGTTACGATAGAGCTGATAACCATCCAAAGATACGACAATGTGTGCATCTTCTTCAGCGTTACGGGTGAATTTCATTTGATCGATGGGCGTTTTACCAATGAAAAGCCCGTCTTTGTAGACATCGGCACCATCAGGAGTCGTATAAATACTGAAGAGGATTTGTGTGTTCACATCTTCGACAACTTCATTGATCGCGCGGAGCGGCTGTGCGGTAATGTGTTTTGTTTCAGCAGCCAGCTTTTCCTGTAGCTCAACTTCAGCAATCTTTTGCTTGTTTGTACTTCGGAGATGGATGAGCCCAAGAACGAGAATCGTCATGGAAAATATGAGAAGAATGACCAAAGCAATGGGCAGAAAACGCGTGCGTTTTCTAAAGCCGGAACCGGTGACAGATGAAATGGAGGGCTCCGAAATATGGAAATTTAAGCTCGGATTCGAAGCACTCATGTTCATACGCATCGAATCGGAGGCTGGAATACGCACGGATGGATTTGAACCATCAATATTTTTAATTAGAGAACTGCCCATCAAATATCTCCTTGTATCTCCTTGCATGGCATAAAAATACTCGGTTAGTTTAACGCATAATCACGTTGATGGGAAATAAAATGGTTCTTTAAGAGAAGAAGAATAGGGATGGGTTAACGAATAAGGAATGACGGTGAATGTCATCTGGGCGACAGGGTAAAAAAAAGCAGCCCATTGGGGCTGCTTGATCAAACTACGAGAGTGAATCGTAACTTGCGGTATTTTTGTCACCCTGTTGTTCGGGCGCGCGTCCATAGAGTTCGACGAGGCCTCGCAGGCGCGTGGTACTCCACGGCGCGACATTGTACAGCATACGCCATGCCCAGTTGCCTTTGGCGATGCCAGGAACGTTCATACGAGCATCCGTTCCAAAGGAGAAGATATCCTGGACGGTGAGGATGCACAAATCAGCGACGGATGAGAGGGCTGCCGTCATGAGCTGCCACGCGATTTCGTTGCCGTCAATGGCGAGATAACGTCTGACGCGGTCACGCTGAGCTTCATCAAGCGACGTGTACCAGCCAATCGTCGTGTCATTGTCGTGTGTGCCGCAATAGACGACGGAATCCTGTGTGTGCATGTGAAGCGCATGATGATCGTTCGCATTATCAAGCGGGAAGCCAAACTGAAGCACGCGCATCCCAGGAAAACCTGCATCCTTGCGGAGTTTTTCTACGTCCGGCGTAATGATGCCGAGATCTTCGGCAATGATTTCGAGATTGGGATAGGCTTTCGCAACGGCTTTGAAGAAATCGAGGCCGGGGCCTTTGACCCAATGACCGTTGATCGCCGTCTTTTCTGTGGCTGCAACGCTCCAGAAAGCAGCAAAACCTCGGAAATGGTCGATTCGGACGATGTCAACGAGCGTGGCCAGGGCGCCGAGGCGTTTGAGCCACCAGTCATAGCCAGATTCTGCCAAGACTTTCCAGTCATAGAGCGGGTTGCCCCAAAGCTGCCCTTCTTTGGCAAAACAATCAGGCGGAACGCCCGCAACGGATTCCGATTTGCCTTCGGCATTGAGCTGGAAGTATTTGCGGTTCGCCCATACATCGACGGAATTGTAGGAAACGAAAATGGGCACGTCACCCATGATCTTGATGTTGTACTGCGAGGCAACGCTTCGAAGCTTCATCCACTGTTTGTAAAACACAAATTGGCCAAATTTGCGAAGCTCAATTTCATCTTTGAACTCGACACGTGCTGCTGCAAGTGCTGACGGTTCGCGATCGCGGAGTGCTTTGGGCCAGTTTGACCAAAGTGGCCCCTCCGGACGGACGTTCTGAAGCGTGTCAAAAAGCGTAAAGTCATCAAGCCATGCCGCATTTTTTGCACAAAAATCAGCAAATTCTGATCGCACGGCGTCCGCATTAAAATGGTTGCTCGTCTTCAGACGCGAAAGGGCAATGCGAAGTTTTGCATCCTTGAACTGACGTGCCGTCGCAAATTCAACGCGGTCGCGGCGTTCCGGCTCCGGTTCATCAAGAAAATCATTGTATGAAAGAAGACAGGCAAAATCATCGCCCGTCAGGTCATCAAGATCGACGAGTCGGGTATTGTAGGCCATTGCACTCGTCGAATTGTAGGGACAACCGGAATCGTCCGTCGGAACGAGCGGAAGCACCTGCCAGACAGTTTGACCTGCCTGCGCAAGAAAACGGATAAAATCACGGGCTGTCGAACCAATGCTGCCAATGCAGCCTCGACCGCCAGGAAGGCTTGTCGGATGAAGAAGAATACCACTTCTGCGCATACGAGGATTATCCTTATGGACGTAATGGGTCTGATGTAATGACGGAAGATTCAATAGAATTCGGCGTCGGTGAATGATATATATAGCTATAGCCCTGAATGGAAAATAGGTCTGCACATTGAGCATATTTTCCTTTGGGGGACACAATGGCTTACGCCATTATAGCAGTTTTTTTACCATAGATCGTCTATAATTGTCACGAAGTGTGTAGGTAAATGTAGGATGATAAAAAGGATAATGCTCGCCAGTGCCGCTTTTTTTGCGCTTCTCTCGCCCTGTTTTGCTCAGGATGTCGTTACGCCTGCCGAAGCTGCTTCCGATGCTTCGGAGATTGCACAAAAATGGCTTGCCTTGACTGAGGAAATGATTGCCGTGGCAAAGGCGAATGAAGGCGACTGCCAGAATATGGCGATCGCCTTGCGAAATCTCATCAGCAAAAATCAGGATTTCCTCCGATCCCTCGATTATACGACGCAACAAGCGGATGAGACGATCATTCAACGCACTCACGAGAATGCCGAGGCACTCGGCAAAATCCTCGCGACGTGCTATGATGATGAAAATATTGCGCGCATGGTCTCCGGGTGGACGTCGATGTAGGTGGTTTTTGGGGTGGGGGAAGTCTCCCCCTACGCGGCTATTTTTCGAAAGCAGAGACGTGTCGCGACACGTCTCTGCTTTCGAAAAATACGCCGCTACCCCCTCGTTCTTCCATATCGGGTGACGAACACACAGCCTGGTGGTACAAAAAATACAGTGGATTAAAAAATCTCTTGACGAAGGCATAAGGTTGGCGTATAAGTGCGCCGTTCGAAACACGGCACTTGAGCCGAGTTCGAATAATGCCAGTGTAGCTCAGTTGGTAGAGCGGCGCATTCGTAATGCGCAGGTCCACGGTTCGAGTCCGTGCACTGGCTTCAGACGCGTTTGCGGTTCATGCCAGTGTAGCTCAGTTGGTAGAGCGGCGCATTCGTAATGCGCAGGTCCACGGTTCGAGTCCGTGCACTGGCTTTTTTTGTATTTTTTGTATCTTCGTGTCACCCATCTTGCTATGCCATACAGTGATGTGCTTTGCCGCTTGTTGCGGCTTTTTTTGTATCCGTTGTCCTATAATACGGGCTTATTTGAAGATTGTTTGATATAATTTATAGGTCTTTATGCGCAATAAACGTGCAATTTCAGACGTTCTATTAGGTCTTTGCGCGACCATAGCGGTCGCAGTTTTATGGTTACGGAGCTCGATAGGGAACACTCATGAAAAAACTCTGGAAATTCCTGCTCGATAACTCACTTTTGCTCGTCATTGGTGCCGTCATCGGCCTTGTCTGGGCAAATCTGGGCGATGGGGCAAATGAGGTGTACAAGCATATCCTGCATGCGCACTTCGATTGGATGGACAATCCTTATTATGGCACAGATGCTGGAAATGGAATCAAGCATTTCGATGTCCACTATTTTATCAATGACTTTTTAATGGCCTTCTTCTTCATGGCCGCTGGTAAGGAAGTCTTTGAAGCGACTTTCCCCGGCGGTGCGCTTCATAATCCCAAACAGGCTGCCACACCGCTTATCGCTACGGCCGGCGGTGTCTTGGGTCCCATTGGTGTCTATTGTCTTCTCGCGTTACTTTTGCATAATACTTTCGGATATGAATGGGGTACTGGAACGGCCAATGACCTCATGCACGGCTGGGCCGTCCCGACGGCAACAGATATTGCCTTTAGTGCCATGATCGCCCGCATCATCTTCGGTGGCCGCCATCCCGCTGTTCCTTTCCTCCTTCTTCTCGCGATCGCCGACGATGCCGTTGGCCTCGTCATCATTGCGCTCTGCTTCGGTTCCGGTTTTGGTACCAATACGCTCATCGGTCTCGGTGGCGTTGCTGCACTCATGGCGATCGGATACTTCCTCTTCAATAAAAAGCTCCACATCAATAATTGGCTTCCTTACTTTGGACTTATGCTCCTCTCGTGGCTCTGCTTCGGTTATGCCGGTATCCATACGTCGCTTGGCTTCATTCCCATCGTCGTCTGCATGCCCCACGCTGAACGCGACGAAGGTGTTCACTCCGATGACGAACGTGGCAAAGAAGACGCACTTAACAGAATCCAAAGCGCCTTTTATGTGCCGACTGAAGTTATTTTGGGCTTGTTCGGTTGGGCAAGCGCCGGCGTCGCCTTGACGACGATCGGTTTCCCGACGGCCTGTGTTGCGCTCGCCCTCATCATCGGAAAGACGATTGGTATCTTCACCTTCGGCGGTATCTCCGGCAAATTCCTCGGCCTGCCCGATGGTATGAGCTACAAGGATCTCCTCGTCTTAGGTTCAGCTGCTGGTATCGGCTTTACGGTTGCACTCTTTGTCGCCGGCGTCGCCTTCCCAGAAGGCAATACGCAGGATGCTGCAAAGATCGGTGCACTCCTCTCACTTCTCAGCATGATCGTCGCGTTCGTCCTCTCAAAGATTTGCAAGACCGAACGTCGTGCTTAGTTCTCATATCTATATTTAATGAATTGAACAGAAAGCCCGTTTGTCGGGCTTTTTGTTTTTTAAGGCGAAGCGTGCGCCAAAATAAAAAAGTTGACTTGAGCCCGGAATCGTCCTATACACGCGCGGCTTTGATTTACGCGCTAGTTTTTGGTGCGTGACCTGTTGTTTACTTCATGGCGAATGTTCGCCGATTCTATAAGAGAGGTTCCAAATGAAGAAAGGCATTCATCCTGATTACAAACCCGCCAAAATTACATGTGCTTGCGGTAACGTCATTGAAACGCGTTCCACGCTTGGTGACTATTCCGTAGAAATCTGCTCGGCCTGCCATCCCCTTTTCACTGGCAAACAGAAAATGGTCGATACCGCTGGTCGTGTTGAACGTTTCAATAAAAAATACAATCGTTCTGCTAAGTAGCTTTTTTACAGGCCCCATCACGAACCCTTTTTGTGCGTGATGGGGCTTTTTGTATTTTTAAGCAGCATACGACTTTGCCTATCCATCCATTGGCCTGTTTGGCCCACAACATAATCCTGGCTTATGAGTACGAAACTTTTTGCCAAGCTTGAAGAACTTGAACGACGGTATCAGGACATCAACCATAGTCTTGCCGATCCCGATGTCGTTTCTAATCCCGATAAATATAATAATTACGCCCGAGAACGTGCTGAAATGGAGCCGATTGTAGAGGCGTACACGATTCTGAAAAAAGCCGAAAAAGAGCTCGAAGATTCAAAGGAACTTCTCTCGATTGAAGAAGATCCTGAAATGCGCGCCATGATTAAAGAAGACATTGCTTCGTTAGAATCGGATATTTCGAAACGACGTGATGAGCTGCAAATCATGATGCTTCCGAAAGATCCAATGGACGAACGCAACATCATTATTGAAGTTCGTGCGGGTACTGGCGGTGACGAGGCCTCGCTTTTTGCGGGTGATATTTTCGAAATGTATGTGCGCTATGCGAATCGCATGAAATGGCAGGTTGAGATCATTTCTGAATCCGAAGGTACTGCGGGCGGTTATAAGGAAGTCGTGGCCATGATTAGCGGCAATGCCGTCTATGCCAATATGAAGTTTGAAGCTGGAACACATCGTGTTCAGCGTGTGCCGGCAACAGAAGCTCAGGGACGTATCCACACGTCAGCTTGTACGGTTGCTGTCTTGCCTGAAGCACAGGACGTCGATTTGAAAATCGAGGAAAAAGACCTTCGTATTGACGTCTATCGTTCAAGTGGTGCTGGTGGTCAGCACGTCAATAAGACGTCATCAGCCATACGTATCACGCACATTCCAACGGGTATGGTCGTGACGTGCCAGGATGAAAGATCGCAGCACAAAAACAAAGACAAGGCCATGAAAGTTTTGGCGAGCCGTCTCTATGATGCCCAGCGATCTGCTCTTGACAGCCAACGTGCAGATGCACGTAAATCCATGGTGGGTTCTGGTGACCGATCGGAACGCATCAGGACGTATAATTATCCTGAAAACCGCATCACGGATCATCGCATCGGTCTGACGCTTTATGCGCTTGACACGATTGTGGAAACCGGAGATCTTGACCGCATTGTCGGCCCGTTAAAAACTGCAGAACATCTCGAAAAACTTAACGCGGAAGACGCAGAATAAGTTAAAAAGAAGCTCCGAAACAGGAGCTTCTTTTGTTTCACGTCACTTGTTGCTCAGGGAATGAGCTTGTACCATTCGAAGATTGCGTTTGTGATCACAGCATGATGGACAGCTTCCGAATGGGGATAGATTAGGGAGGATCAATTATGACGCGGCATCGATTTAAATTCATAAGTGCTGTGACATTATTTTTTATGAGTGCGGGATGTAGCGCTCAGCCGGCACTCGAAGAGGATGCCAGGCAGCAGCGGGAGATCGTCATGACCTCTATGCCGCTCGAGGAAGCTGATACACAGCCAACGAACGTTGTCGTTCAAACGCCCGTCCAGGGGATCCTCACGCAAAGTGATGGCTGTGCGAAGCTGATGCCGGATGGGGATGTCTTTTCTCAGCCGGCTGCACAGAAGGCTTGGCTCGATTTTGAACGCAAAAAGTATCGCGATGCCGCCAAAGGTTTTGAGGAAGCGCTTGAAGCAAAACCGCCACTCAATCCATCTGAAAAACAACGCGTCTATTTTTTGGCGGCGCAGGCACTTAGTAAAACTGGGAACGATGCGGATAAGGCGAGCGCTGTTGATTTTATGAAGCTCGCTTTCACCTCGCAGGAAAGTCTCTCGCGAGTCGCAGCTGTCTATGGCACACAGATGAGTTTTGAGACGCGGCGTTGGAGCGATACGCTTCAGTTTGCGGAAGCATTGCTTTCACTCGAAGATTATCGAACGTATCATGCGATTGCGTTGACAAATATGGGACAATACGATGCTGCTGCCGCTGAATTTGAGCGGATCGAGAAGTATCCTAAAAGTATTCGGCTGACGGCCCTTGAAGCGCGTGCTCGCGCACAAGATGAAACGGCACAACATCGATCGGCCCTTGAGACGTATCGCCGTATCTATGAATTAGATCCCAAATCGGAACAGGGGCAGCTCGCTTTTGAAGCCGTCATGGCGCAAAAGGAAAAATGGCCGAAGGGCTTTGAATTTCCACGGAGCGCGGCTAAGCCGGATAAATCCAAATCAGCACGCGAACAAGCTGCAGCGCACTTTAATGCTCATCGATCAGAGCAGGCCATTTCGGCTTATACGAAGCTTCTCAAGGATGACAAAAAAAGGAATGCCACAAAAGATATTTGCGATGACCTCTATGCTATTGCAAGAAGTCACGTCAAATTGCGTGCACATACCAAATCGATTCCCTTTTTTACGGAAGCCCTGAGCACGTGTAAGGCGACGGAGCTTCACATCAAGATCTTATACACTGGCGCAAAAGCGGCTTGGAACGCCGGACAAAATGATCTTGCCATCCGATGGTATCAGCAAATTATCGATGAATATGCCACACATTCTTATGCCGATGATGCTTATCACTACCAGGCTTTGATTTTGAGTGGCATGGGGCGGGATGAGGATGCTCGCCAAAAGTTGAAGGCTCAGATTGGTGCTTATCCCGATGGGGATATGGCGAAAGATGCCTATTGGGCGCTTTTGCAGGATTTGTATGAACGCGGTCTTTATGCTGAAGCCGTTCAATTTGTGAATGAAAATCAGGCGCATGCCGGGGAGGATGATTTATATTCGCAGGGACGGTTGCGATATTTTCAGGCGCGGGCTTACGAAAAATTGTCTGACAAGGATAATGCACTTGGCAATTACCTGAAGATATTATCGGAATATCCGCTATCATATTATGCCATGCTGTCTTTGGGCAGACTTGAAGCTTTTGACGCACAGCAGGCAAAAACTTGGATAGATACTTACCGTGGGCGCATTTATACGCCAGAGAGTGCACAGGCTTATTGTTTTACAGCACTTGAAAATAATAAAACTTTTGATGCCGTTCGACAGCTTGTAAAGATGCATTTTTATCAGGATGCCCTGGATGAATTGGCGCCTTTGATTGATTCTTCAGATAAAAGGGAAGCTTATGAAGCGAAATTGGCGCGGGCCATGGTTCTTCAGAAGTTGCAACGTCATTCGGATAGTGCGCGTTTGGCGGCTTCGCTTCTGACGCCGCAACAGGATCTGCCCTATCAGGCGTATGCTGCGTGGATTTTGGCTTATCCTATGCCGTGGCACGATATTGTGACGAAGGCGGCAGCTCCAGGCTCGGATTTGTTCTATACGACTTACGCGATTATGCGCGAGGAGAGTTATTACAATCCTAAGGCTGAATCATGGGCAAATGCGCGTGGTCTTATGCAGGTTATGTTGCCGACAGCACAATCGACGGCGGCTGAGATCGGCATGAAAAAGCCTGTGGCGGCAGATTTGTTTGATCCTCAGACTGCGATTCCCATCGGTTCTGCTTATATTGCAAAACTCATGAAGATTCTTGTACCGCATCCGATGTTTGTATTGCCTGGATATAATGCCGGGCAGGGAAATGTCGGTAAATGGATGAAAAAATATGCCGACATTGATGTTGATCTTTATGTCGAGAAAATTCCATTTAAGGAAGCGCGTCACTATGCGAAGCGCGTCGGTACGACGTTGTGGCGATATCGCTGGCTGTACGATGAAAAAATGCCCGATCTTTTTGATCCTGCAAAAACGATTAAATCGCTAAAACCTGAGATCGAGGATGAACGTTAAATCTATCACAAAAAACCGGCGGCGTATTTGCTGAAGGCAAAAGCCGTCGGCAAAAGGCCGTATCCATCATCGTTCGGCATTGGATGCCGAACGATGATGGATAGGCCGTATAAGGGGCGTATCGAACGTATGTGAGATAGCCCCTCTTTTTATTTTAAATGTGACATCGGAAATGCCATCGATAATAGGTCGCTTTAAGAATCCGCCACCGCGAGAATCATGTCATTCTAATAGCTAATGTCGGGGGGGATAATATTTATGTAAGAATGAAATATTAAATTGAAAATGCCATAAGTTGTAGTGTTAAAATTACATAGATATTGTAAATATGTTTATTGCAATTTATATATTGATAATATAGAATATATTATATCGATTATATATCTGCACATGTCTTGTGCCTATATTCATTCTCGGTAATCTTCGGCACTTTTGACGTTTTTTCGGATCACGCACGTATGATTTGATTGTGGTAGATTCGATGCTGTGCGTGAAATCGAGGATAGAGCTGAAGCGTAAGCAGTCAAACGTAAAAAATTCATTTTTTTCTTGCAATGCAAGTCTGAGTTCGCTAAAAAGAGAAAGTCAAGGAATGTCGGTCAAGATTTTCCTGGCAACATTCACAGCTCACTGCTAAATCAATCGAAACGTTCGGTTAGGCATCAGATGGCCACTTGCAGCAGAGGGAATAACGATAGAAGGATAGCGATACTATGAATCTTATCCACTTGATGACAGTATGTTTGGTTTCCGTGTTTAGGGAGACTTGGATATTTAGAGCGTGGGACTGATCGGCTATATTTTGGCTTTTCTCAGATACCAGTATGCCTGCATGAGCTGTGCTTTTCAGCTTGTATGCTTTTTTTGTTCCTGAGTACAGGCAGGAACAGACGGTCTGTTTGCAATTGGGCAATGACGTTCAAATTGCTTTAAGACAGCCCGGAACGCCATAGAATAGGAGAATGATCATGGCGATGTTGAAACATTTGAGCAGCAGATTTGACAATGAATCGACCAAAGATGATACCACGACGTATCGTTGGGTTGGGACGTGGCAGCAGTGGTTCGATACACTAAAAATAGATCCCGTGACAATCCCGTGGAATGCCAATGGGGCACTTGTACTCGAAATCTTGCGAGATAAATATGGTGCGTATCATTGTGCATTAAGCGATACACTGCTTGACGAGACTGTGCGCAAGTTCGAAAAAAGGTCGAGAGATGCACAGATCGCCGCTCTGGGAGCGGCTGCAGAAAAAATCGGTTTGACTTTGTGTTACATTGATCGCGGTAGTAGGGATTTGGATTTTATCTATAGTGATTCGGATTGTATTTATATTGATACAACAGAACGGATTGATGAAATCAATAATCAGGTAAGATCGGGCAAAACCACGATGCAGAATCGCATCATTCTTGAGATGATCAAACCACTCGGACATCATACTTCGATAGACGAACCCGAAGAGGATATTCATATTCCTGTGAGTTCGATTCAGATTGGCAGGCCTCATTGCAGAGCTTATAAACTTGAGCATTTTCTGGTCGTTCCTTATAAGACTTATGAGACGAATTCGCCCGTGGAACATGATCAACTGCGCATTTATGATTTGCGATACTGGCCAATGCGAGAACTCCGGTACGAATTGACTTTCTGCCGTGATAATATCATGCCTTATACTTTGATCATAGAATCCGAATGTGGTGAAAAATTCTGTTTTGTTGGGGAAAATGTAGATTCTGAACGTAGTCTGGTTAAAGCAGAACAATCGGAAAACGGCGGCTATTTGCCAGTTGATAGTGCATATATCCAGCGTTATCGTTATATTGAAAGGCCCATGATTGTAATGCCTAAATCGGGGGGCAATTCGTTTGAAAAAATGTCCGAATTGCCTAAAATTAATGATGCTACGCCATTTATGCTTATCGATAATTGTGTCATTTATTGTTATCAGAATGAGGATGTCGATCATCGTGATCCTGACGAGTCAGCGATGACACTTACCATGCGATTTTTAAAGGACTGTAAGCGTTGGAGAAAACGTACAATGCTTCTGGAATACAATACGCAGACAAAGAAGTTTCGCAAAATGGATTTGCCTGGAATACCGTATGTCAGTGATATGGTCACTTATAAAAACACATGGATCGTACTGCCCTATAATCATCAATCATGCTGCGCAACGAGTTATCTTCTTCGCCTATGGAATCCACGCACCAATGAATGTTTGCGACTCACGAGCCAGGATACGGCCAATCATGAAATCGAAGATGTATTTTCTACACCTAATGGGGATATTTTGCTGTTGCTCGATGACGGCCGTTTGTGTCATCTGGATGTCGATCTTGTTTCGTGGCTGAAAGAAGATATGCATACACACGATGTACCTCTTGATCCCTGGCAGGATGAGGTACGTCGATCGTACGAGAATTTCCCCGAACTCGGCGAGCGCTACCGGCGGTTGCGTTGGTCTGATGTCGATGATCGTATGCTGATTACATTTGAAGACGGAAAAAAATACGACGTGATGATTCGTGAAAACAAATAATTGAGTATTTGTCATATTTTTTCATTTTTGATAAAATAAAATGCACTGCGGAATGAGCCGCAGTGCATACAGTCGGTTGTGTGGCCAGGCAATGGCGCTTGTGTCGCAGCTAAATCGATTGCAAGGCATCATACAGGAGAACAGAACATGGTGAAAATTAGAAGAAATATCACTTCCGAAAATAAATCTGACGATAACGAAATTGTCCAGCGTAAAATATTTAAAACATGGCATGAAGTGATGGCGTATATGCAGATTGAAACTGTCGAACTGCCGTGGGATGCAGATGGTAAGTTGGCACTTGAAATTTTGCGCAAACAGTATGGCAAACGTTATAAAATGATCAATGATCCGTTTCTCGACGATGTCGTCGATGCTTACGCCACGCGGAGCACCACAGAACAGCTCGCGGCGCTTGGCGAGGCCATGCAGGAACTTAAACTCAGATTTTGCCACCTAAACCTCAATCCACCGCAATATACTGTATTTGCTGTCGAGGCGGACAATACCCGCGATTATCTCAATCAATGGAAAGAAGTACTCACGCGTCGGCAATTTTTTAATATGATTGATACTTTCTCCATGCGGCGTGATGAAACGCTCGACAATCCCGCAGAAGATGTCAGGATTCCTATGGCTTCCGTGCAAGTGCTCAGCCCGCAGGATGCGCGTTTTGGCCGTGAATATGTTCTCGACAAATGCTTCTTTGTCGTGACATTCGAAACGGTCGAAAGGTTTAATCCAGAACCTATCAAAAATCTGCGCATTTATAATCTGCGTACGTGGCCACTTCAGCAGCTCGAAATTAAGCTCGAATTCGATCGGGAAAATATCGAACCCTACACGCTGACAATTAAAACCAGCGAGGGAGCGCGCGTCTATGTTGGCGACGATCTCGAACGCTCTCGTTCGTGGAAAAAAACGATAGAAAATGATAAGGGACAATACATTCCGGTCTATGAAGACGAAGATGATGAAGTTACTGACGAATGGCATGGTCTTGCTCTCGGCAAAAAGAAAGCGTTGCGCATTCCAGAAATTGAAGATGCCACGCCATTTTTTACCATTGATGACAGCGTGATTTATTATTACGATAATGATGATGTTGCTAACCGAGAAACGGACGACAGCAGTGCTTCGTCCTCGCGTGCAATCCTGCAAAAACGTCGAGAACGCCGCAAACAACGCAATACACTCATTGAATATAATACTAAGACAAAGCTTTATCGCACGCTCAATTTGCCTGCAGCTGCTTATATTAATGTTGAAGATTTGATCCTATATAAAAATAATTGGATCGTCATTCCAGATAGTATTTTTAACCGCGATGCAAGTTATATATTGCGTTTGTGGAATCCACGCACACATGAGTGTTTGCGACTCACACAAAAAGACATGGGCAGTCACAATATCGAGCGCATTATTCCTGTCGAAAGTGGCGATATCCTGCTATTGCTTGATGACGGTCGTCTCTGTCGTCTCGATGTTGATCTGTCTGCCTGGCTCAAAGAGGATTTGCAACAGCACAAAGTACCGCTTGATGATTGGCAAAATGAAAAACGACGCGGTTACGAAAATTTTCCAGAAGATACCAATCGTTTTGTACGTCTGCGCCGACGTTCTACTTCCGATCGTATGCTCATCACATTTGAAGATGATAAAACGTATGATATTTTGTTAAAAGAATAATATTCTTCAATAAAGTTTTAATATTTTTAGGGGGCGGCTATCGGTGCGATGCACCGATACGCCTGCCCGCTCGGTCTATTGCGCCTTCGGCACAATACGACCTCGCCATTGTATTACGATAGGCACATAAATATATGTGACAGGATGCGTTGCCATGTCGAGATCGCGTAAAAGAAATTGGGGGTACAATATTGCCTCAGGTTGTTACTCAAAAAAGAAAGATAAAGTGATATTTCACCGCATTTATCGTTCACACGTGCGTGACTTTATCCGTCTTAGTCAATTCGATCTTATTGGAGGAAAAATGCTTAAGCACCAACGGCGTTGGACATGGCAATGCGAAGCTGTACTTTTTTCGACACAGGATGAATATTCGATTGAAAGCATAAGCCAGAAATTGCGCACAGATGCGGATTGTCATGATAGATATTGTGATGGAAGATGTTGTTGGGTATGTCGGTTTTGTCAAATGTTCAGATGTGAACTTGAGAACTTTGAATGTCAATTAACACATGACAATTTGGTAAGGTTTAGAGCTTATCTTGTCGCAAAGCATTTTGGAAAGTGAGGTCGTTTGCAGGGGAAAATCGACGAATGAATGACACACAGACAAGGTACACCATACATACAAGGAAAATATTATGAATCAAAATAAATATATAGATATGGATGTAACTGAATTTGTCGAATCTGATGAAGAGTTTTCACAAAGGTGGGATGAGGCTGAAATAGACGATTTTACTGATAATGTCATTTCAATGGATGAAATGATGGTGCTGACAGCGAAGTTGTTCTCAGATGAATTATGAATATTGTAATTTCAAAAGTAGCTATAAATGGCATGAGAGGTGTGCAGTCATGTGTCACCTTTTATTTCAATTTTTCGTACACCGTGAGTCGTTAGTAGGCGAATCCTTTCTACGGTCAACGGAATATAAGCAGGACAACAGAAATGATCAAAATATAATATGAGGAGACACAACAATGAAACATACACCGCAATACTTGTTTCAAAAATATGGAAAACGAATCTTTGCTGAATGGGATTATTCATACGATGAAGAGAATGACGAAGATGTCGAATATTCGGAGACAGAACTGCTAGATGTCGTTCGTGAGCTGATTGTGCTTGGAGCTGATGTGAATGTCGTTGAAGAAGATGGCGATACACCACTGCATCATTTTGTCTGTTACTTTGATATATTAAAGATGTTGGTCGAAGAATATGGCGTCGATGTCAAAGTACTTGATCATGGAAATTATGTTTGTGAATCAATTATTTATGATGATAGAGTTGATATATTAAGGTATTTATTGGAACGCGGCATCAATATTGAACGTCGTGATTGCAATGGATGGTCAATGCTACATCATGCTGTGCATTGGCGTAAAATGGCCATCGTTGAAATGTTGCTCGATTGGGGGGCAGACCCGAATGCGCAAAGCAAGACGGGAACGCCATTACATCGCTGGCTGGACAATGCAGATATTGCGCGTCTATTGCTCGTTCATGGTGCCGATCCAAATGCGCGTGACTGGGACAACTGGACGCCGCTTTGTTTGTGTCGTGATGTAGAAACAGCTCGGTTGCTCATGGAATATGGGGCTGATCCCGATCTGGATCTGGGAAAAATGCGCACGCCGTATATCATCAACCGAGGCTATATTAGTGATGCAATGAAGACAATGGGACGCTATCGTTGTCGGCAGAAAAATGCATTGAAACTGTATGAACGTGCGTTTGACATTGCCACAAGATGCCATCAGAATCAGGTGGACAAGGTCGGGGTACCTTATATTAATCATGTCCGGCATGTCGCTTTTCTCTGCGCGACAGAAGAACAAAAGATTGTTGCGCTGCTGCACGATACGATAGAAGATGGAGGCATGACAGCGGATGCATTGAAAAATTCAGGATTTGACGATACTATTGTAGATGCAGTGTGTGCAATAACGCGGAACAAGGGCGAAGATTATTTTGATTTTATACGTCGTTGTGCGCTGAATCCGATTGCCAGAAAAGTAAAAATGCATGATATTGAGCATAATCTGGAAGTCATTCGTTTCGCCAGAAAATGTGAACTGGTTGCAGATATTCGTGAAAGGCAGTTTCGTAAGCAAGGCCCATTTGGACTCAATGAGAATGATTTGTATCGTTTGAATAAGTATATTATGGCTTATGAAATGTTGATGGCGATTGATCATGAAGAGGCATTTGATCATGCTTAAAGACGTTTTGTTTACCTATTTATAAGTACACAGATTAAATGATTTATGTTATTACCTGGATTCTCAAGCTAAACATGACGATGTGGAAATATGCAAGTCCAGTTGTTCGTATGTTTTTATCTATACACGCAAAGTTTGTAGATAACGCATTATATAAAGCCCGTAGGGCTTTGGGCGAGTAGCCCCCGGCAACG
>JAFOHE010000361.1 GCA_017421975.1 Pseudomonadota bacterium | reverse complement strand
CTTCTCATCAACGATACGGATCTGATCCTCGAGATCCACGATGCGCGTGCCTACGTCCGTCAACAGCAAAAAGTCGAATAGCTTTTGCGATTGGCGCATACCCCAAAAAGGCTTCCTGTATAAGGAAGCCTTTTTTGTACATGCTACAGGCATCGTCTTGGCGTCGTCCATGTGGCGATGCTGTCTCTTTAATGCCTAAGTCTATGCCTTGTGCGATGGCATCAGACTTTTATCAAAAAATTTAACGTTGCCATCCTTCAGTCTATGTTTTGCGCGAAGGCATGAGACACGTCAACGGCCAAAATTTGCCTGCCTCCACTGGCTGTGCGAAAACACAGCGGATGATTCGTTTCGATAAGGGAGTATTGAAATGGTAGCAGCAAAACATTTGGAAGAACACGATCCGGCATCAGATTTCAAAACAGGACATGTTTTTGGTGATCGTTTCCGCGTGGAAAGACTCATTGCCGCCGGCGGCATGGGGTTTGTCTATATGGCGACGGATCTTGAGCAGCAGCAGCCCGTTGCGCTCAAAATCATGCGTACTTCGCTTCAACGCGATCCCGTGGCGATTGAACGTTTCAGACGTGAGGTGCGTACGATCCGCCGCCTCATGCATCCGAATACGATCGAACTCATCGATTATGGCGTGACGGAAGAAGGGTTCATGTTCCTCGTCATGGAATGGCTTCACGGCAAGGATCTTCGTGAAATCATGCGCATCAAACGCCGTCTTTCGGCCATTACGGCAACGCGTGTGGCGCTTCAGGTGTGTTGGAGCCTTTCGGAAGCACACATGAAAGGCATTATTCATCGTGATTTGAAGCCGGAAAACATCTTTATTATGCACAATCCAGGGCCGCATCTTCGTATCAAAGTCGTGGACTTCGGCCTGGCAAAAGTCGTGAGTGGACCGGAGAGCGGTGAACAGATTACACGCGGCGGCGTCGTCTGTGGCACGCCGGAATATATGAGCCCGGAACAGGCTAAGGGCGAGAAACTTGACGGAAGAAGTGACGTCTACGCCTTGGGATGTGTGATGTACGCCATGCTCGAAGGCGATGCGCCTTTCCGAGGAAAAAAAGCACTCGATGTTGCCATGATGCACATCAACAATCCGTTCCCCGCTTTGAGCGAAAAAGTTCCGGCACAGCTACGGGGCATCATTATGAAATGTGTCGAGAAGAAAGCGAGTGCCCGATATCACGATGTCAACGAACTTGCGGCTGCGCTTGAGGCTTTTCTCGATCCTATTGAATGTTGCAAACGTGAAAAAACGGATGTCTGGAGCGTCCGTCGCTCGACGCCGCCCAGTGCGGCCGATGTCCGCGCAAATGCGATTGCTCAGGCAGTCTCGGAACGCCAGCCCACGAATGTTTCCGTGCGCCCTGAACCAGTATCGCGCGTTTCTTCCGAACCCCATATCACGCGCCGTCCGCGATCAAGTCAGTCTGTTCAGGCGATTCATGTGCCACATAAACCGCTCAAGAGCCAGAGTATACGCCTCAAAACGACGCCTACACTCGTCTCTCATGCCAAGATGTCGAAGGCCGATGCATCGCCCAAAAAAGAGAGTTTCCTCAAACGTTGCCTGGATCGTATTCTTTAATAGGGGACTCGCCTTGCGGCGTTTCACAAAACGCCACTACAGCGCGTCATTGCGGCTATTTGCCATAGGCAAATACGCCGCTTTTCGCCCGCTATCCCTGTTCGGGATACGCGGGCGTTTATGTTTTCGCCCGCTATCCCTGTTCGGGATACGCGGGCGTTTAGCATAATGATGCGCATCCTATCTGAGCAAAAAGCGTGCGTATCGGCCGAGTTTGTCGATAGTTGATGTATCGACAAATAACGAAACGATGTTGTCTCTGCCATCATGGATGTGTCGCTGATAAGCTTCGTACACATAAAATTGAACTCTGCCCAATTCAAGTCCGTTTATTTTATGTTTTACTTTTTTTCTTGAACGTGATAAAATAAAAATTGTGATAAAATAACAAAATATCTATCTGTGTGTTTGATTGATTCCATTTGGCATAAGGTTATGGACTATGGGAATTCAAGGTCAATCTTTAGAAAAGAAGAGTTCGCTTGCAACTGATATTCAGAGCAAGAGTCTGGCTGCCGGCAAGGCTGTGAATGCGTCTCAGGACGTTTCTCACCATGAGCAGACGGAACAGGGAACGGGGCGAACACCGGTGAATGCCGAGAGTAGCCGTGGGGATGTTGCGGTACTGCAGTCGCACTTGCAGCAACTGGGGTATCTGAGCAATGGCGGTACGGACGGAAGCTACGGGCCTGGCACGACGGCGGCTGTGACGAAGTATCAGAAGGACAATGGGCTCGAACCTACGGGTATTGCGGACGAAAAGACCCAGAATAGCATCAACGAAAAAATAGCGTCGATCCGAGCCAATAACACGCCGCTCGAAAAAGGATCGAAAGAGAAGAGCCGCGTCATGCAGCTTCAGTTCAAGCTCGTCGATCTTGGATATTCCACCAACGGCATTGATGGTGATTATGGCGATGGGACGTTCAACGCCGTCAAGCAATTCCAGACGGACAACAATCTAAAAGCGACGGGCGTTGCTGATCCCGATACGCTTTCCCTTCTCGAGTCCAAGGCATCTTTCTCGACGAACAGTGCACACAGCGCCCTCGGCGATCAGAAGTACGGATCGGCTCAGGAAAAATACGTCGCCTATCTTGAACATTACGCGGGTTATCTTGAGAAAAACAACGCCGCCAATCTCAACGAGAAGACGACTGGCGCAGGCAGCGATAACTATACGCGCTTCTGCCGAGATTACGCTGTCCAGACGTCCGATTCGTTTATGAAAGCGACTTACTGGTGCAATATGTATGTTGACTCCGTCCTGATGGAGGCTTTCGGCGCGGACAATGCGGTCAGGATGATGGGCGGCGAATCGGCGCTCTGCAGTGCGACGGCGTCGAACATGGCCAGACTCGAAGCCAACAAGAAGAGCGACAAGCTCAAGAATTCGCTCGGACTTTTCAAAGAACCCGAAGTCGGCGATTTTATTCTCTACTATGACAAATCGGGCGATATTTGTCATATCGGTGTCGTCGTCGAAACCAATGTGGGCGGGAACCCGAAGAGTTTCCGCACCATCGAGGGCAACACGAGCAGCAACAATGCGCTTGAACCGAACGGTGGCGCAGTCGCCTATAAAGACCGCACAGTTGGCGCAAGCAACATCACCGGTTTTGCGCGTCCTGACTGGAGTGTCGTCGAAGATTGCGTGAATGATGCAACAGCTTCGACGCTTCACAGGGCGGAAGATCAGGCGAAGCAGGAAATTGCCACGCAGCAGGAAAAGAAGGCCGAAGAGAATCAAGGTACGTCAGAACCTGCCCAGTCAACAGAAGTGGCAGCGGTGCCTGCCTCTGCTGAGGAATCTCAGGCTGTCGAAGAACCTGTCCAGAATAATACGCAAGCGGCAGCATCGGCGTATGATCTTACGGCGATTTCCAAAGGTGAACAGAGCATGCGCGTTCTCGATATGCAGGAACGCCTTGATGCACTTGGGTTTACGCCGAGTGGTGGTGTAGACGGAGATTTTGGAGGGGGCACGGAAAAAGCCGTCATCGCCTTCCAGCAGGCCAACAATCTGACGGCCACGGGAATTGCGGATTCCGATACACTTGCACTTATCTACAAGCTCATGCCGGAACGTCCAACAGGTGCGATTTCTGCCAAGTATGAAAGTCGCGGACTGGCTACGGTTGGCTATGATGATAATGGTGGTACCTCTTATGGCCGTTATCAAATTGCAGCTAAAGTTGGTAGCTTTGATAGTTTCGTTGCCCATTGCGCTGAAGCTGCACCCGAATCGGGCGGTCCTGAATTTGCACAGAAATTTGAGAATGCCGCGCCCTATGACACAGGCTCCACCGAAGGCGCTTGTCCTGATGTCTGGCGCGAACTTGCCCAAACGGATGCTTACAGACTCAAGACACTTGAGTACGCCTATATTAAAGAAAACTTCTTAGATGGGCCGCTTGCTTCCTATTCGGATGATTTTGTCAGTTTCGTCAATTCTGTCCAGAAGATATAGTTTTTTTTATTGTGTGGTTTTGTGAATGAGTGTAGTTGTTGGTTGTATTAG
>JAFOHE010000360.1 GCA_017421975.1 Pseudomonadota bacterium | reverse complement strand
TTGCCGGGGGCTACTCGCCCAAAGCCCTACGGGCTTTATATAATGCGTTATCTACAAACTTTGCGTGTATAGATAAAAACATACGAACAACTGGACTTGCATATTTCCACATCGTCATGTTTAGCTTGAGAATCCAGGATTTATAATTTTGTCTGTCGTGCAATTTTTCCGATATTTTTGTATAAAACCCAAAGTCGATCCCTGACACCATCATACCTTTTTTGTAATGTGAGGCACCCCGTCTTTATGCATCTCAGCGCGAAGCGCCGTGTGGCGTATTTGCCGAAAACAGGCAAATAGCCACACGCAAAAGGCGTATCGGGCGAACGCCCGATAGCCGAAAAAAAAGCAGCATATGGCATTTGCCATAGCTGCTTTTTTTAACACACGTTAAATGTCGCTTTCATCCTCACCATACGGGCGCGAATATTTACATTTACTGCAGACGAGTGCCGCCTTGTCCTTTCTGCGCACAATTTCCATACGCGCATGGATACCATTTTTTTGACATTCCGGGCACTCGATTTCAGTCGGTTCATTCCACGAAACGTAATTACAATTAGGATACTGATCGCAACCATAAAAAGTATTGCCGCGTTTACCGCGTTTGACGATGACGCGGCCTGGGCAACCTTCATTGGGGCAACTGACATTCAATCTGATACTTTCGGTATGTTTGCAATCTGGGTAATTGCTACAGGCAATGAATCGGCCATGTTTTCCGGATTTATAAATGAGATCATGTCCGCAATCAGGGCATACGCCGCATTTTTCGACTTCCTTTTTAATCATGACGACTTTGCCGTCTTCGGTTTTTTCGAATTCACCCGTATTTTTGCATTTTGGATATTCGGAACATGCGAGGAAGTAGCCATTTTTGCCCCATTTGATGACCATTTTACTTCCGCATTTGTCGCAGACGAGGTCTGTTTCCTGAATATCGCCTTTGAGACTGGCCATATTTTTTTCGGCATCCTTCAGTTCTTCGCAGAAGGAAGCGTAAAACTCCCGCAGGACATCGACATACCGTTTTCGTCCTTCGGCGATGGCATCGAGGCTCTTTTCGAGTTCCGCCGTGAACTTAATGTTCATGACATCTTTTTCGAAGAAGCGGACAAGTTTTTCGGTGACGATCTCGCCGAGTTCTGTGGGGACGAGGACACCTTTTTCGACCTTGACATAGCGTTTTGTCTGAATGACTTCGAGCATGGTGGCATATGTGGAAGGCCTACCGATGCCCGTTTCCTTGAGGTACTGGATAAATTCGGATTCGGTGTAACGGCGCGGAGGCGGCGTCATTTTTTGCTTTGAGGTGACATCGAGGCAATCGAGGACTTCGCCCTTTTTGAGTTCGGGGAGTTCGACAGCGGCATCGGATGCGGCGCCTGTGACGCGACGGAAGCCGTCGAACTTGGGAATGGAACCGGACAATCTGTACGTCAAATCGCCATTTTGAATATAAATTGTCGTCGTATCATTGACGGCAGGTTTCATCTGTGAAGCGACAAAACGTTTCCAGATGAGCGAATAAATTTTGTACTGATCTGGCGTGAGGTATTGCTTGATCGAATCTGGCGTTCTCGCGACGCTCAGTGGACGAATTGCTTCGTGTGCATCCTGAATGGGGGCCGCAGCCTTTTTGCTTTTTTTACCACCGGCTTCATAGTGAACGGGTTCATCGGGCAGATAAGCTTTACCGAAAGTTTTTTCTATATATTGTCTGCAATCTGCAATGGCCTCCTCGGAGACGCGTACGGAGTCGGTACGATGGTAACTGATGATACCGTCCGAGCCATCTGGTCCACGGTCGAGCCCAGCGAAGAGCTGCTGTGCAATGTCCATGGTTTTTTTGGCAGAAAAGCGGTAGACGCTGGCTGCTTTTGCCTGCAAATCACTCGTGGAGAAGGGTGCATCGGGTTTGACGGCTTTGCTGACGCGTTTAATTTCGCGGACGATGAAAGGCGCGGCCTTGGAACGTGCCACAATCTCGCTGGCCTGTGTCTCGTTCGCAATCACGCCTTTGGGATGATATTTTTCGACACTTGCGGGATCGGAATAAACCGTCTGATCGCCATCGGCCGAGAGTTCAGCAGTGACTTTGTTGCCATGGGGCGTTTTGAGCTGGGAAGCGATTTCCCAGTATTCGATGGCGACGTGTTTTCGGATTTCATTTTCACGATCGACGATAATTTTGACAGCAATGGATTGAACGCGTCCGGCGGAGAGATCCGATTTAACTTTTTTCCAGAGGAGGGGACTCATCTGGAAGCCGACGATGCGATCGAGCGTTCTTCTGGCATGCTGACTGCTGTACATATTGACGTCGAGCTGTCCAGGGTGTGCAATCTGATCCTGGAATGTGTGGGCATTGATCTCTTTTGCCCGAATGCGATAGACCGTTAACGCAGGATTGACGTCTTTAATGACATCGACGACGTCCTTTGCGATGGCCTCCCCTTCGCGATCAGGGTCGGTTGCGACATAGACGACAGAAGCGACGGCAGCTTCCTTTCGAATGGTATCCACCGCCTTTTGAGCTTTGTCGATGATGACGTATTTGGCAGCAAAATCGTGTTCGATATCGACGGCGAACACTTTTTTGGGCAGATCCTTGATATGTCCGCCGGTAGCGATTGTCGTGAACCCGTCGCCCATAAATTTCTGAACGGTTTTGGCCTTATTTGGAGATTCCAGAATGAGAAGCGGTTTTGCCATAATCAAATCCTCGCAGGAGAGAGCACAAAATAAAAAACTCGCGCCGCTTTACCGCAAGAGAAACGAAATTTCAAGCCACAGCATGTTACCAAGCAAAAAAGAGCGATCCTTTACAAGTATCTGAGATCTTTCCCTCGATACGCGGGATGCGTCCGCATGGCCCAAGCAGCCAAGATGAGATATGCGGAAGTCACGGCAACATAGAGAGGAAGCAAGGGATGAAACTGGATGAGAAAGGGCGTAATGACGAGGGAGACGGCTGGCGGAAAAAGACGATGAAAGACACGCCCCAGTCCAATGGTGATGAACACTGCCCCACCAGCCATCGCAGCCACGATCACCGGAGCAAAGTAAGACGCCACATATTGGTTCGCCAAAAGGGCAAGCCAAAAAGCGAAGTTTCCCAAACCAGCCGCGAGAATGAGCTGTCCCCAAGTCTGTACGGGATAACGCACAAAAGCAGACTTTGCATTACAGAACGTGGCATACGTGACGAAGAGTGGTGGCAGAAGGAACCAATGATTTTCCGACCAAGCCACGAGAACGAGTGCCGGAATGAGTCCTAACGACGTCTGAATATAATAGATGAAGCGTTCGCGCCTATGCTGTCTGTGTTCGGGGAACTCCCCTTGTGTCAACGGCGCTCTGGCCCCCGCCATTTCCAAGAGACGCTGCACGATGACAAGCGTGACTGCGATCAGGAAAACGGACAACGGATAAAGCCATGACGTCGTCCGCAGGAGGATGGGGAGCGTCATGGCGCCGAAGCAAGGGTAAATCTGCGTCCTTCCGAAAATGAGAATGCACGCAGCCGCGAGGAACCCGACATAAAGCGAGGGATAGACGGCAATATATTCCATATTGCCGATCAGAAGCGATATGAGGAGTCCCACGGTCGCGGCAAGCGGCAGGCTGACGATCAGGTTAATTTTATGATAATGCCACAAATTCTCTGGAACGATCCACGCGCCTGTGCAAAGCGCTCCAAAGGTAGGCAAAATGATCTCATTCCTTTCGGAAACATAAGCAACATAGATGAGCATCATCGTTGCCAGAACGGATACCATGCCGGGCAATTTTTTCAAAACACGCAGGCGGTTCATGACCGTAACCATAAAAAAAGCGTCTGTTAAGACGCAGAAAGCGGCCGTTTACCGCCCATCCAATAGACCTTTGTTGAGAAGAGACAACGCGTATGCGAAGACACGTCCAAACAGGTATCATATTTTAGCATAAAACTGAGATTATGCGCGATTTTCTCGCATCTGTCACATTTCTGCGTTAAAACGTAGCGTGAACCCCGTATGAGGCAGCATCTCAGAAGTGTCCCTTTTGAACGCCAAAGCCTGTACGCAAGCAAGGAGCAATTGAGAATCATCATGACGAATGTTTATGCACAGAGAGTAGAATCCCTTCGTGCGATTATGCGCGAGCGCGGCTGGGACGCCGTCATTGTATCAGGCTCGGATCCCCATTCGAGTGAATATGTCGCCCCCCGATGGCTTCAGGTTGCCTGGTTGTCTGGCTTTACCGGAGAATCTGCAGAACTCGTGATCACCGCTGACCACGCTGGTCTATGGACGGACACGCGCTATTTTATCCAGGCGGAGAAACAGCTTCCAGGCACGGGTTTCGAGCTTCACAAGATGAATGTTCCGGAGCAAGTACCTGTTTCCGAGTGGCTTGCCCAATACACGTTTCGATCGGATCGACACATTCCTGTGATCGCCGTCGATGGCTTATGCCAGACTGTATCAGACGTTCAATCGCTGACCGATGCCTTTTTGGCGGCCCGCAAACCGGCTCCCGTCGTGGTCAATCATCCTGATATGCTCGATCTCATCTGGTTTGACCGCCCTTCTGTGCCTCAGACGCCGGTGACGCTACTTTCGGAAGCTTATGCCGGCATGACGCGCAAGGATAAGATTGCCTGGCTTCGGGAAGCCGTACAACAAAAGGGTTGCGACAGTATTCTTTTGACAGCCCTTGATGAGATTGCCTGGCTTCTGAATGTGCGCGGCACAGACATTGACTACAACCCAGTCGTCGTCTCCTATCTCCTCGTCACGCGCACGGAAGTGTTATGGTTTGCGCTTAAATCATCGCATTTGGATGACGTAACTCAATCGAGCTTTGCCACGCTTCGCTCAGAAGGGATCACGATTCATCCTTATCATTCCCTTTCATCTAAGCTTCGCGCCTTTGATGGCAGGCTCTATGTGGATACATCAACCCTCAACTACAGCCTACACGAAGCCCTGAGTGCCCAATCTGGGATTGCACACTATGTTTCTGGCACGTCTCCCGTCATCCATCGTAAAGCGCTGAAAAACGCGTCAGAAGTCGAAGGTATGCGTCGCGCACACATTGTGGATGGTGTAGCGGTTGTACGATTTTTTCACTGGCTTGAGACAACGCTTGCGCGTGGCAGTGTCGTGTCCGAGTGGGATGCCGCCGTCCGCCTAGGTCAATTTCGGCAGGAGATTGCCGAGTATCGTGGAGATAGTTTTGAAACGATATCGGCCTGGGGTGAAGGTGCAGCCCTTCCCCACTATGTGACGCCCAAGGACGGTTCGACGAAAATCGGCACACACGGCCTGTATCTATGCGATTCCGGCGGTCAATATCTCTTTGGCACGACCGACATCACGCGAACCGTCGCTGTTGGTCCCTGTACCGACCTTGAAAAAGAAGATTACACGCTCGTCCTTCAGGGGCATATTCGTCTGGCGCTTTGTTCGTTTCCGAAAGGCACGGCAGGATGTCAGATAGACGTTTTGGCACGCGAACCACTCTGGCGAACGCATCGCAATTTTGGTCATGGCACAGGCCATGGCGTCGGTTTCTACCTCAATGTCCACGAAGGCCCGCAAAACATCCGGCAAGGTTTTAAGAATGAACCGCTTCTTCCGGGCATGATTACCTCAAACGAACCAGGTCTTTACCGCGAGGGCATGCACGGCATACGCCATGAAAACCTCGTCTTATGTGTCGATACGGGAGCACGCGATTTTGGGCGTGACTGGTATGCCTTTGACACGATCACGCTTTGTTACTTCGATACGGCACCACTCCTTGCAGACAGACTTCACGATGACGAAAAAGCCTGGCTCAATGCGTATCAGGAACGCGTCTATCAGACGCTTGCGCCACATCTTACGGAAGACGTTGCGACGTGGCTTCGCCAAAAAACGTTGCCGATATAAGCGCCTTTTTGATACGCCCCCTGTCTTGCTTTTGTGGCACGTATGGCTAAGCCATCGTGCCGCCCCATGCCGTATTGCGTCCCGCAATAGGCATGGGCAGGGGCGCGTATCGCGCAGGCGATAGCGCCCCCCCTAACAAAACGCAGCATCATTGACTACGTTGTGCGACAACTTGAAACCACGCTTAAACACTGGCATAATTTATGTGTATTTTTGTGGATACACACCTGTATTCAGAAAGGAGCGTGTTTTACGATGAAAAAGCATAGCACATGTTTTGATAAGTTTTGGCATCACCACATCATTTTAGTGTTGGCAGCGTCGATATTATCCACCCTAACCGTTAGTGGTCAAGCCCAGGCGGATGAACCGACGAGCGAGATCGTACCGATCAAACGTTTTGCGCAAACGGGGCCAAGCAATATGGTTGTTACGGGCAACACCCTCGGCCTGAGTTATGACAAGACGGCGCCGAATTGCCGTGGCACTGGCAACGGTATTGGCACCTTTATGAGCATGGATCCGACGCTCATAGACGATGCGCCGGTTTGCTCAATCAACGGCATGGCATGGGATTTTGGAACGACGCATGACTGGACGAAAAACGGTTCTTCGGCGGTGTTGACCATTCTTGACGACAAGGGGCGCGACATTTCATCGGAAGCGAACATTTTGCATGCGGAACTGATCTGGGCAGGCAGCTTCAACGACAAGGATTCCGAGAGCCTCAAATCGATGCTTAATGAAAGCGTTCGCATCCGATGTGAATCGACGGGTGACGAACTTCTCGTCGCGCCCAGTGCAGACACGCAAAAGATCATTGAAGCGATTGACTATAACAACTTGGGCGTTGCCTTTAACCTTTATTATTATATCAATTCAAACGAAGTCACTGCTTTTATCGCACGTAACGGCGCGGGCACGTATTCAGTCAACGGCATACCTGCGGTAGAACGTGCGGTCAATGATACGAACGCGGCAGGATGGACGCTCGCCGTTGCCTATGCCCACCAGTCATTGGCGACACGCAACATTACACTCTATGTTGGTGGAGACTACCTGCATCAGAACGATACGAACGATTATCTCATCGACGGTTTCTGCGCCCCCGATTCGGGCGATCTGTCGGGCAAAGTCTATCTCAGTGCTATGGAAGGCGACGCATCTTATGGTGGCGACACGATCAAGATTGCTCAGCACGCGACATCGAGCAATTGGCATACGCTCCACGGCCCCAACAATCCGGCGAACAACTTCTTTGCCTCGCAAATCAATGGTAGTGACGGTCTTCTCGATACACGTGGTCTCAACGGAACGCGCAACCATCAGGCGATCGATTCCTCGTCCTCAACCGTACTGGCTTCAGCGAGCACCGTTGGTGCACGCCAGGGCTGGGATATTACAACGCTTGCCTTAGCAAATGATTATCTATCAAACGGACAAGAATCGGCTGTCATCCGCGCGACGACGCTCATCGATTCTTTTGTACCGACGCTCGTGGGATTTCAGATCGACGTCAATGCCCCCAATTTTATGGGCAGCACGCTTGAAATAACGCCCGCAGTACCGCAAGCAAATGAAAGAACAACGGCCACGCTTCGCCTTCCCAATACGGGCAATGCCGTCGCCAACACGACCGCTGTTTTTATTCTTTCGCCTGAATATAGTGTCCTCACGCCGAACGCATCCTGCCGCGAACAATATATTCCGTCTGGTGGTTATTCTTTGCTTTATAACGTATGTTCCATTGATGTAGGCCAAGTTGGCATTGGGCAGACCAAAACAGCTTCGATCGACTTAATGCTTCCACCCGATGCCGTGAACTATATCAATATGGGCACATTCGTCATTTATGGCGAAATTTCGTTTGATTATACGAGTTGCCAGGGTGGTCAAAGTATGTCCGGCCGTTATTTGGGCGAAAGCAGCACCAGCCACACATTCCGTTACCCGCTCGTTGGTCCCGAAATCACATCGAAGCCGCTCGGCCATGGTCAGGTGGAATACACGGTCACGATCTACAACTACGGTGACGGCCCAGCCACGGCGCTCACGCTTGACATTGACATTGATAACGACGTCACGCGTTTCGTCAAAGACTCCCTTAAGATTAATGGTGTAACACAGCCTGGTGCGACGCTTACCTTTATGAACGAATCAACTGTTGGTAACGGCTATCTCGCGGGCTATGACTACGATACGCATACGATGGATGCCTATACCGTAACCTTCGTCCTCGAAGCGACGGCGGACAATGCCTCGTTCACGGTCACGGCGACAGCAGATCCCGACACATCCTCCGGCCCACTTCCGAATGCCACGACTTCTATCACGAGTATGATTGGTGCTTGTGGCAACGGCACCCGAACGGACGACGAAGCCTGTGACGATGGCAATGCGGTTGACGGCGACGGGTGTTCATCCCATTGTACTGTCGAGGACGGCTACGCCTGCATAGACGACGGTGACGGCGGTTCTCATTGCGGCGACGATCCCGACGGCGACGAACTGCCGACGGACTATGAAAATGAAATCGGCACAGATCCGCTCAATCCAGATACCGATGGCGATGGTATCAAGGACGGCACCGAAGTCAACGGCGAAAACCCAACGAATCCCCTCGATCCCGATAGCGATGATGACGGCCTTTGCGACGGTTCAAATGCTGTTTCTGGCGTCTGTGACAAAGGCGAGGACACCAATAACAACGGTAAAATCGATGTCGGCGAAACCGATCCCAACAAAGACGACACCGATGGCGACGGCATTAAAGACGGTACTGAAGTCAACGGCGAAAATCCAACTGACCCGCTTCATCCTGACACCGACAATGACGGCCTTTGCGACGGTTCAAACGCTGTCGATGACATCTGTGCCTCTGGTGAAGACACCAATAACAACGGTAAAATCGACGACGGCGAAACCGATCCCAATAAAGCCGATACCGATGGTGACGGCATCCTTGATGGCACCGAAATTAACGGCGATAATCCGACAAATCCGCTTGATCCAGACACCGATAATGATGGCCTTTGCGATGGTTCACAGGCCGTGTTGGGCGAATGTCGCTCTGGTGAAGACAAGAACGACAATGGTACAATCGACAATGGTGAAACCGATCCCAATAAAGCCGATACCGATGGTGACGGCATCCTCGACGGAACCGAAGTCTATGGCATCAATCCGACAAATCCGCTCGATCCCGACACCGACAATGATGGCCTCTGTGACGGTTCCAAAGCCGTTTCAGACACATGTGCCTCTGGTGAAGACAAAAATAACAACGGTAAAATCGACGACGGCGAAACCGATCCCAATAAGGCCGATACCGACAACGGTGGCATCAATGATGGCACTGAAATCACGCTAGGCACCGATCCGCTCCAGGCTTGCGACGACATGGGTACCTGCGACAACACAAATGACGACGAAGAACATGAAATCGTACCCTCTGGCACGGCTACCGAAGAATCCTGTGCCTGTGATTCCGTCATGCGTCCGACTACAAATCACTATCCTGTTCTTGCCTCGCTTCTCGCGCTACTTGGCGGTGTTTTGATCTCTCTGCGCAGACGCCGCGAAAACTGATTGTCTGATGGATATGCGACGTTACGTTACATGGATTTGGATATGCGACGTTACATGGAACGTCCCTACATGAATGATGAAACCATAAAATATTTGGGGGACGTTCATTGATGATGGGGACGTTACATGGATTTGGATATGCGACGTTACATGGATTTGGTTATGGGACGTTACATGGATTTGGTTATGGGACGTTACATGGAACGTCCCTACATGAATGATGAAACCATAAAATATTTGGGGGGACGTTCATTGATGATGGGGACGTTACATGGAACGTCCCTACTTAGCTTTCCAACACTTTCATCATCCATTCTTTTTCTTTGGCACGCATGACCTTTTCTTCTTCAGGTTCAGCGTGGTCATAACCCAGGCAATGGAGCGTTCCATGAATGATGAGAAACGTCAGTTCATCCATCAGTGACCAAGTCTCCGTCAGCGGTGCCATTTCGTTTTCATTGATTCTGTCCTTATGGTGGCAATTCTCAACGTAGCGCATAGCCGTTGGAATACTGATGGCGATATCACCCAAAGGAAGCTGTTTTGCGATCTTTGGATCCTCGCCTTCACGCATGGGGAAAGAAAGCACATCTGTTGGAGCATCGACGTCGCGCCATTCCTTATTGAGTTGCTGAATATCGTCATCGTTCATAAACACGATATTCAATTCCGATTCTGCTTCCCCAATAAAATTGAACAGCTTATAGACGCGTTCAGCGATATCGCACATGGGAACAGCAAAATCCGATTGGTTGCACAAGGTCTGTGGTTTGTCATCGATTTCAAGCGGATCAGTCGCCAAAGAAACAGGTGTCACTTTGTCTGTCATCGTCAAATTATCCTTTATGGTTTATAGAGAGAGGCTTGATAGACAGCATTATCCGAACCATCGGCAATCTTTTTTTTGGCATAGGTGCCAACGAGTTCTATCTGAGCTTCCGTTTCCTTATTGAGCGAAGAGAAATAGATTTCTGCGGTTGCCCTGGAAGATCGGCCTGCAGAGGCAGCCATCGTCAACTTGTATTGGACATCGTTCTTTCCCTGATGCAAAAAAGACGTGACATCCAACACAGTCTGCGATTCATTTTGATCAAGCGTCGTCACAAACTTCCCATTGATCAAAACATCAATATTATATCCCATCAAACCGACAAGATTAAAATTGGCAACAAGGTAAACTTTTTTTGTTCCCTCAGGCAACGTTGAAGCTTGTCTTTCGAGTGCCTCCTGCGACGGACGTTGGCTGCCTTCAGGTTCGACGTAAGTCTCTTCGGCTGGTTTGATCCCCGTTTCCGTCTGCTGCGATACATGATACTGAGGTGCACGCATAATCACATTTCCCATCGCATCGATAAAGACGCTCTCGACATTCTCAAACTGCTGGTTGCGTACATACGTAATATCGACATTATTCAGGAAAATGTGCGGTTCAGCCATGGCAAATGCCGGCAACAGAGCAACACAACAAAAAAAAGATGAAACGAACACAGCTTTCATAGTATCTCTCCGAACAGTAAGTTGTGTCTTATGACAGACATGTTAGTGGCGTAAACGTTTCGTCAGAGTACTGTAACGCCATCCATTAGTTAACGTCAAAACAGAGTTTTCATTCCCCAGCTCCTTGTCTTTTAAAGGCAAAATGGGATATATTAAGTGGGGACAATTGTTCCCAGTTTCGAGGAAGGAAAGTGCATAAAATCGGAAAATTGATAGTAATCATCACAAAAACTGGCGCAAAAACAAGAGAAATCGTACATAATATAAGATAGAAAATTTGGTATAGGATTTGCTTTAGCAAGCAGTCCGATTGGTTTTTTTACCTTGTCATAGGAGGGTATATACATGGCAACACTTAATGGTAGACGACCTATTGATCCGCTCGTTAGTTCCCAGTTCATGGTTATCATTGACGGCATTGCAGTAGCACGTTTTGCGAGTGTCGATGGACTTTCCGTCGAAGTAGAAATGATAGAATATCGCGACAGCACCGCACCGAATCTGCCGCACTATCGTCAGGGTCGTGCCAAACCCTGCCGCGTGACACTCAAACGCGGTCTTCTCGTCAAGAATGGTGCAGATAACGATTTCGAAACTTCCAATCATCTCCTCGACTGGATCGAAGAATACCAGAAAGGTACAATTTCTGCGCGTAACGTCGTTATCAGCGTTGGCAGCAGCGAAGAACGTCATGGTGGTAAAGCTGACTGGATGCTTCTCCAGTGCCGTCCTACCAAATGGTCTTTGGGTGCCCTCGAAGGTAGCTCCAATACGCCGCTTTTCGAAACGCTCGAACTCGCCGTCGAAGAAGTCAAACCCGTCTAAATCCCCCCAAAGCCTCGCTTTTGCGAGGCTTTTTTGTGCCTAATTCCACCTGTTTGCCCCCGCTAAGGCTTACATTTCATGTCTTCTGTCATGTTTTCTGTACGCAAAAGCCTTTGCAGTCGCGTATCCTCCATCTTCACAAAAATAATTTTCTCTTGGCTGATGGACACTTTTCCAGGTGGAGCGCCTTTGATACGTCGCACATTTTTCTGTTGCGTTGCCTGTACTTCCGCATGCCCCGCCTGAGCCAATTTGGAATAATGCACAGCGAGTGTAGCAGCATCCAACAACGTTTCCTGATCGGGATTCGCTGATTTGACCACGACATGAGAACCTGGAACATGCGCAACGTGTAGCCACCAATCGTTGCCTTTGGCAACGCGGAAAGTAAGCCAATCATTGTCCTTTGCAGATTTGCCAATGAGAATTGCTATACCGCATCTTGACGTAAACGTCTTGTATGGCTTATGACACTCAATCGTAGCCTTCACACGCGTTTGCTGCCCCACAGGAAGTAATACCGACAATAATGGTGCCATGCAGGATTCGAGCGCATCAATTTCTGCAAGCGACCTGGATGACTGAAGTGACAAGAGTCCTTCGTCAATCTTAATTTGCTGCCCTTGCGCCTCCTCCAGACGCCCTTCGATCAATGGCAATGCACGAGACGCACGCTTACAGCGATTGTAACGTCTCTCAATGTTTTCACGGATACTCACCATCGGATCAAGCGCAATACAAACGCTCTTGCCAGTCACAAAGTCGGGCAAACACGCTTCTTTGCTTCCTGGCGCGATTTGCCATGCATACGCAGCCAATAAATCAGCTTCGCCACGCACGGACGCGATTTCATCCATTTTTTCGAGATCACGGTAGAGCGCATCCATGCGACGTGAAAGCCTCCCTTTGGCTTGTTCAAGACGTTTTTGGAGCGCGTTCCGTGCTCCTTCGAAGGCTTCCCTGCGATCGCGTTCTACACAAGCCACCCCTATGGCCTCAGGCAACGCCGCATCATCCACTTTTGAAAAACGATCCATTTGCCTGTCCATTACTGATGGTGGCGGCGGTGGAAGATAAAAATCATGAACTTCCCGCGACGCATGGCGACGTTCTGAATCACGCCAAACTGAACCTAAGATCGTCTTCTGCTCAAGATCGATAAAAAAAACATTGGATTGCCGCCCCGTCAGTTCCGCAATAAGCGCATGGCGTAGACAAGCCTCTGAGCCAAAGGTAATGGTCAAAATCCGGTCATCCGCTGACAGCGTCACTGCCGCCACACGCTGACTCTCAAGATACTTGCGAAGAAGCATCGTAAAACTATGCGGTACAGCCGGCGCCTTAGGAGGACGGTGAATGGGATAGACATCAAGGTGAGCTGACATAAAATCTATCACCAGATAATACGGCTGATACCCATCTCCACCAAGATAACGCGTTAGCCCAAAGATGAGTTTTTCAGGTCCATCTGTGATACGATCCACGCGTGCTCCGTAACAGTCACAAGCCAATTGCGCCGTCATCCGCATGAGTTCTCGATAGTACATATCAATCTTACCTCACAAAAATAAAAACAGGCGCAGATTTCAAGTTCTGCGCCTGACACGTCTTACCACGTGTGCTGTCTCAATCGGGTTCTTTCTCATCAATAGAATCATCGAAAATAAAATCATCACCGCTGACATCGTTATCCATGACATCGTCAGCATCCACAGACGCTTGAAGCGAATTTTTCAACAATTCCCGAAGATTTTCTGTCTCATCCAAATCATTAAACACGGCTTCATTCGAAGACAACGACTGGAAAAAATTGTTATCAATAAAGATGATTGGCAATTCATTCGTCGTCACGCCAATGCGTGCATCAAACATAATCGGGGCAATCTGACGCGCCGAGTAGGCATAAATCGGCAGTTCCTTCGTCGAACATTCATTTAGCGCGTCTTTGGAAATATCACCATTGGTCATCAATATGCCGTGGTCGTAGCCAAGCTCGCGAATCAACTCACGAAACTGAAGAATATCATCATTAGACACAAGCGCAGAATGAATCCCCTTAATGACAACGGGAATATAGGCAAGTCCTCGGACTTCTTCTGCTCGAAAAACAAATTCTGTCTCTGTCGTCAAACACTGAGACTGGATCGTATAGTTGAGATGCTTGAGAATAATTGCGGAAAGCTGAAGCCAGGCATGCGGTGCAAGCTCGCGTATTTTGGCTGTCAGTGCATGTAACGAATACGAACGAAGCTGACGGGACATATCGTAAAGCTTCGATTCGATCTTCAGAATATGGCGGGCAAGGAAATTCTCCGACAGCGTCCACATATCAGGGGGAATATGCATAAAAATCGCCCGTTTGCCACGCGATACACGAAGCGCATTGTCGGCACGCATCGCCAAAACGGCAGCCTGCTCAAAAATCGGAGAACCACACTTTTGAGAAAGCGTCTGCGCTATGGCAGCGCTACGCATCGGCGTCTGGGTCGTGCGAAGAATCTTCACAATGGCAGCACAAACATTATAATGCTCGTTCTGATGCGCATTAAGCTCCTGTTTGACATTCTCATATTTTTTGGATTCTTGCGGCCAAATATCGTTCCCTTTTTCGGGAAGCGGTGAAAAGTCTTCTTCGCCACCTAAAAGCATATCAGCCTCAAATTTGAGGCGAACCGCTTGACGAAACTGTATATCGTCATTTTCAAGTTCTGAGATAGCTTTCTCGGGCGATAACAGCCCAACATTCTCTTTAGGAACCTCAATCGGCGATTCGACAATGGCTGTATTCGACTGAAGAATCTCTTCGGGCCAATCCTTCAAGGCAAATAAACCCGATTCAATACGCATAAGCTCAAGAGATTCATCATCCCGCGATATGGCACGTATCAAACAGGATGCCATCACAACATCTGGCGTATGACCAATGTGTCCCAATAAACCACGATTGATCGCAAAAAGAGTGATCGTCTTGTAATCGAGAGGACGACGTGCCGCTTTGAGAACCTCAATCGCTGCCTCATAAAATGTCATGACACATTACTCCACAAGGAAGCACACCAAACTCTGACACGAGAGGCGTTCATGACGGTTGGGGGCGCGCCTGATCTCACGATCAGACGGTTCTAAGTTTTTAAAGCCATGCACATCACGAGATGCTTAGCTCTGACCTAGCAAACACTTCAAACACACTACAACTTTGACATTCAAATGCGACGAATGCCCATTTCCAATCGATCATCTCATAACTCTCGAGTACCGTTGCGAACAACGTGCGTTTCCGCTCAAAGCCTATTGGCTACCTTGTACTCGGGCACCCATAGGATGCCAAAATCCTTGCCCATATCGGGCGATAAAACTAAGCGTATGTTACGCCTTCTGGCCAAAAAGTGCAAGGATAACAACCCATGTTTCAGCCGACACGCCCCTGGCTGATGTGTCGGCGTATTCGCTTGCGAATAGCCGACACGCGACGGGCGTATTCGCTTTGCGAATAGCCCGCGCAATAAAAAAGGCGCTTCGGCACACGCCGAAACGCCCAAGCTTAAAGCGAAACAGTCAGAAGCCACTACACGAGCGTATAGATGTGTGCAATCGCATCATCAAGCTTCGAAACATCGGTACCGCCTGCTTGCGCAGAGTTCGGCTTTCCGCCACCTTTGCCGCCGACAATCGCCGCACACGCGCCCACGAGTTTACCCGCATGAATCCCGTTCTTCACAGCATCAGCACTCGCGACGCACATCAACGCCGGTTTGCCGTCAATCACAGCGCCAAGAAGCGCAACGCCGTTCTTCATCTTGTCGCGGACGAGGTCGCCGTACGTAAGCATATCCTTGCGTTCCGTTACATTCAGACGCGCAGCATAAACTGTAACGCCATTCGACGCATCACGACGTGTCGCAAGAATGCCGGAGACTTCGGCCTGTGCAATGCGAAGTTTCAACTGCTCAATCTGCTTCTCAAGCCCCGTCTTCGTCTCATTCAACTTCTCAATGCGGTTGAGCACATCGTCGGCATTGCAGTGGAAAAAGCGCGTGGCATCAGCAACGATACGGCGCTCCTGTGCATACAATGCCATCGCCCCCTGACGCGTCACGCACTCAATGCGACGGATACCCGCCGAACACGCCGATTCCGAAACAACGCGGAACATCTGTGCATCGCGCGTGTTATCCAGATGAATACCGCCGCAGAATTCTGTACTCACGCCAGGCACTTCAATGACGCGCACCTTCTCGCCATATTTTTCGCCAAAGATCGCCATCGCTCCCATCGTACGTGCCTTTTCAATCGGCACATCCGCGTGCTTTACGACCGGATGACCTTCAGAAATCACCTGATTGACACGCTTTTCGACGAGGGCAATCTCCTCATGCGTCAAAGCACGGTTAAACGTGAAGTCAAAACGCAGACGCTCGGGGCTCACATACGAACCAGCCTGATGAATATCGCCACTCACGAGACTGCGAAGCGCTGCCTGCAAAAGGTGCGTCGTCGTGTGGTTCGCCGAAACATTCAAACGGAAATCCGCATCCACAACGGCCTTAAAGCGCGAACGCATCGCCTCAGGCGTGATAAAGCCCTCACGGATTTCACAAATATGGACGATACCGCCCTCACCACGCATCGTATCCTTGACGTCAAAGACGAGGTCACACCCTTCAGCCTCGAGCGTGCCACGATCCCCCACTTCACCACCGCCTTCGGCATAAAACGGCGTGTCGCGAAGAATGATCTCACAAATATCGCCACTGTGGCGATAGCGTAGCACATCCGTCTCGCTCGCATCCGTCGTGTAACCGCAAAAGGCGCTCGTCTGCCCTTCCACAAGAATCGTCCAGGGCGTCTTGTCTGTCACGCAGAATTTCGCCTTTTCGCTCGAACGCTGTCGCTGCTCCTCCAAGGCAGCCTTGAAACCATCCTCATCGACGCGCATCCCGCGTTCTTCTGCCATAATCTGCGTCAGATCAAACGGGAAACCATACGTGTCATAAAGCACAAACGCTTCGCGGCCATCAATGACGCCGTCTTTCGAACGACCTGCGACATCTTCAAATCGCGCAATACCACGGTCAATCGTCGCAAAGAAACGCTCTTCCTCAATGCGGATAACTTCCTGCGTCTGCTTCGCCACAAGACCGAGCTCCGGGTAAGCCTTCGCAAATGACTCGACGACAGCCTGGGAGACTTTGTAAAGGAATGGCGAGGTAAAGCCGAGTTTTCGGCCAAAACGAACGGCACGGCGAAGGATACGGCGAAGAACGTAACCGCGGCCCTCATTCGAAAACGGCTGCCCCTCACTAATCGCAAACGTCAGCGTACGGATATGATCCGCTATGACGCGGTAAGCCGTGCAATCCTCACTCGCAAGGATCTCACTCTGGGACATCGGTTTGCCCAAAATGGCACTGATCGTTTCGAGAATGTGTTTGAAAAGATCCGTCTCATAAACCGTCTCAACGTGCTGCAATATGCCGAGGATACGTTCCATCCCCATGCCCGTATCGACACTGCACATCGGAAGACGCGTCAGTTTCCCATCCTCACTCCGCTCAAACTGCATAAAAACAACGTTCCACAGCTCCAAATAACGGTCATCGGGAAATCCCTCGCCCCAGAGCATGGCTTCTTCCGGCGTCTTATCAATATAAATTTCGGTACACGGCCCACACGCACCCACGGGACCCATGCTCCAAAAATTCTCCTCATCCCCTTTTTCAATATCACCAAACCGAGCAATGCGGAAATCCTCAAGCCCCACTTGCTCGTGCCAAATCTTGTATGCCTCATCATCATCCTTGTAGACGCTGACATAGAGATGCTTCGGATCAAGTCCTAAATGCTTCGTCAAAAAGTCCCACGCCCACTGGATCGCACTTTCCTTAAAGTAATCGCCAAAAGACCAGTTGCCGAGCATTTCAAAAAAGGTCAGATGACGCCCATCCTTGCCGACCTCGTCCAAATCGTTGTGTTTGCCACCCGCTCGGATACACTTCTGGACGCTCGTTGCACGCTTGTAGCTGCGAACTTCGTTGCCCAAAAAAACTTCCTTAAACTGGTTCATTCCCGCATTCGCAAAAAGAAGCGTCGGGTCATTGCGCGGAATGACCGGCGAACTGGCAACCACCTGATGGTTCAGACCTTCAAAATACGCGAGAAATTTCTCTCTTAATTCATCGGATTTCAAAATATTTCTCCAAAACAAGCGCTAAAGAAACACTAACAAACACGGCAAAACAATGATGCCGCAAAAAAACGGCGAGATTTTAACACAACGCGCAGGTTTATGCCGCATTTTTGGTTATTTTTTATCGCGGTCGCTATTGCCCTTTGGGCAATACGCGACACGCCGCACACGCTATTGCCCTTTGGGCAATACGCGGTGCGTTTTTTGGTGCTCACGCAAATCCATACGGTTCCTATCCCCATCCATGGGCTTTGGCCTTCCTCGAACGCCAGCGCACTTTCCCCACAAATCCATGTCATGACACAGCCAGTCACAATTCCCCTTTCGCCACAACACCCCCAAAAATTGACACAAACCGCGTGATATAAGCGAGAGAGATGCGACAAATATCACATCTGTAGCCAACCTTAGCATATAGAACCAATATTGGCTCATTTTTGCGTACACAAAGATAATTCATTGCTTGTGTCTGACTTGAACTTTCAAACAACGCCATACGCTCTTCAAGGAACATGTATTATGTCTCGAATAACCCATTCTATCCTCTGCACGCTCTTTTGCCTGACGCTCGCTGATCGCCTATTATTATGATAATGACGACGAAGGCCAAATCATATTATCGAGCGAATATGTCCGTGCGCAGAAGGATGAAACAGGAAAATTGGGCGTCGTTTCTATGGATGGCGTAGAAACGACACCTTTTATTTATGATGAACTTACCTATATTTCCCATGATGGCGATACAATGATATCAAAAATCGGGGACAAAATGGGCCTCATTCGAAATGGCGTTGAACTCTATCCACCGCAATTTATTTCAATCGGTAAGTTCGACGACGAAGGCAAGGCGCTCGCCAGAACGCCATCACAGGAAACTTATATCTTCTTGGATAAAGATCTCGAAGAACGCTATTGGCGCAATCATGCCAGAGCACCACATCCCAGAAAACGAAACGAGCGTTAAATCGACAGGAGAATTGGCGTGCGCCATATGCGGCGTACGCTGCGATTCTTTTTCTATATCTCTAAAATACGAATTGCCGATGTGATCGTTTTTTCCATCGCCTCCTTGCCATACTTATCGACCTGAGTTTTATTCTTTTCACCATGCGTCAGACAGCCAGCGCCGCCGATACATCCCCCAACACAAGCCATACCTTCGATAAAGTTGGCATCGAGCAAGTTCTTACTCTTTTTGAGAAGCGCCATCCGACATTCCTCAATGCCATCACAAGCGCATGCTTTCAAATCGAAATCAATCGACTGTTCCTTCAGCGCCTGTGCCACAGCATCCGACAAGCCGCCGCTTCTGGCAAAAATTCTCCCGAAATAGGAAGCATTATCAAGAACCCCTTCTTCCAGTTGCGTCAAATCAATATCTCTGCTATCGATTAACGCCTGCAATTCTTCAAAGGTTATTGCTGCATCAATATATGGTTTGACGCTTTCGAGCTGGACTTCAGCTTTTTTGGCCGTGCATGGCCCGATGAATATAATTTTACAATCCGGTTCACGTGATTTAATCCATTTGGCAATCGTTGCCATTGGCGAAAGATTATGAGAGATATTCGGAACAAGTGCTGGAAATGTTTTTTTAATATATGCGACAAAACCAGGACAACAGGAACTCGTCAAAAAACCTTTTTCAGCAAGTTCCCGGGATTCAGCTGCGGCAACCATATCCGCGCCGAGCGCAGCTTCAACCACTGTATGAAAACCGAGCTCTTTTATGCCTGTCACGACTTGCCCAAGTTTCGCATACGTAAACTGACTTGAAATCGAAGGTGCAATCACTGCATATACTTTATATTTCGTATTATTCTGGCTCTTTTGTATCATATCAATAACATTAATAATAAATGATTTATCCATGATTGCACCGAATGGACACTGATAAACACATGCCCCACATGCAATACATTTGCTATTATCGATGTCGGCTGCACCATCTTTGCGAATCGCAATTGCCTTAATTTTACATGCATTCTGACACGGCCTTTTGCGATTGACGATCGCTGTATATGGACATACTTTCGCGCACTGACCACATTCTATACATTTAGTTTTATCGATATGTGCAACATAATTATGATCAAACGAAATCGCCCCGCGTTTGCATACATCCTCACATCGATGGGCAAGACATCCACGACAGGAATCCGTAACTGAATAACCGGCTGCCGGACATTCGTCACAGGCAATATCTATCACTTCGATAATATTTGGATTTTCGGGATCTCCACCCATTGCAATTTTCACACGCTCTGCAAGAATTGCGCGTTCCTTGTACACACAGCACCGCATCGTCGGTACCCTGCCCGGTACAATTTTCTTTGGAATATCGAGCATATTCTGTAGCAGAGTTCCTGCCCATGCCTGGCGAGCGACTTCCCGCAAAACTTTGTATTTAAGATGCTGAACTTTTGTATCAAATACACGCATATATGCTCCTTTGGTTAATGGCGCCGCTATGGCTTATGCCATACGCGTGCGCTGTGCTGCTATTCTGCGAATACGCCGCACTCTCGATCGAATATCATTAAAAATAACTGACTTTGATCCTTTTTCCCATCTGTTTAAGATACCTGGCCAAGTCTTCCACAATGGCCATTTTAATACTGAACGTAATGGGAAGATCAGGATTCTGGTGCGCCGGGTTTATGGCACGACCAACGTAAAAATTGATATCAGTCGCTTCTTCAAACAAAAGCTGACATATTTTTGATGCGCCGTCACGTCCAAAACTCCAGGTTTCATAAAACGCATTGTCGTTGAGATAATCCTTTGCATATTCAACGACTTTATTCACAGTAATAACACCCTCAGTTACCAGATCGACACCTTCGATTTCGGCAATGGGGGGCATTCCCGAATGATCAAAATTAAGGCTGGCTTTTACCTTTTTTCCAAGATAATTTGCTGCAATCGAAGACGTCGTCCCCCCGCAGATAATATGTTTTCCTTCCTTTCCAAAGAAAAGTGCCATCATACGATTACAATCGTCTCGATTAGCTGGAGGGCCAAACAACATATTCATCGGGACGCGCTTGCGCACTCTACACACACAGGCAGTCGTATCATCACCAGGTGAACCACCATAATATTTATTACATTCATCCGTCAGTATCGTTGCAAGTGTTTTGGCTGTATACCCCACATGGGCAAATGTTTCCATAAAAGTCGCGATATCTTCACGATTCCAACCAAAGTAATTGGCCTTTCCAATACCGGCATGAACACAGCCATCACTCATCAAAATAAATATATCATCTTCTTTCAGACGAATGACCGAACGATATATTTTTTTGCCTCCGATTGTCATCTCAGTTATGGGATATGCATGGTTCAGGAAATTTCTGAGCAAAACGACATTTGGATTGTCATATTGTATGATTTCAGCCGTTTCATTGTTCATAATATGCATGATCGTGAATGTGGAATACGCCACACCACGCACAGCACAAACGGGTAAAGTCGCTGCAATTGTCTCGACACAGTCCTCAATGGACAGGCCTTCTGCAATCATCGTCGATATGATTTTTGAAGTCAAAGTAGAGAGAATACACGCCTTGACGCCACTTCCCAGACCGTCCGCAAGAACAATAACGGTTGAGTTTTCATTTTGCTCAATGATATCAATGTGGTCACCGCACAACTGCTCACCAAAGTGATTCAGCGATCGATAACCAATATCTACACATAAGTCGTTCATTGTTTCATGGAGTCCTTAAGTCTAGAGAGCGCAATCTTTGTTTCGGCAACGGTTTCACCCAGCAGCGATGCGATATCCTGTACAACCTTCATCTGCTTTTCGACGACCTTATCAGCAACTTCGATGGTATTTCTGCTCAGTTCTTCCTTGTCAGCATGCGCTTTTTGCTCTGAAGTCACATCGCGCATAATGCAGACAAGCAGATGACACTCCTTATCGTAAACGATCGTCTGATCGACATAACGCTGATATTCTGTCAGGAATTTTCTTTGATTATAGATGCCTTTGTACGTGTCTAAGACATGGATAAAATCAGACGGATCCAGAATTCTTACGATCGGTGCCCCCAGTACATCTGAAGGCTGGCGGATGTTGAGAATCGTCTGTGCAGCCGGATTAATCTGCTGAACTTCAAGCTTATCATTGACGACAACCAATCCATTCGGTGTGTTTTTAAAGATGGTATCCGAGAAGCGTTCCGCCTGTTCTTTCAAAAAAGGCAGGCACATTGTGATTTCCGCTTTTCCCTGAAAGACTGCAATTGCCTTTTCACGGCAGGTATTATATCCACACGTACCACAATTGAGTTCATCCATCGGTGTAAATTTATTCATCTGATGAAGAATCGCTTTAATCTCCTCCTCAGTCGGCATCTGCTTATCATGCTGAATTGTCGTAAATTCTTTTTTGATCATTGATAATGGGGGTTGTACCACATTAAAATCCCGTTTGCCGGCATAGTTTTCTACTGCAATATAATCCCGCAGCGGCGAACGATGCGCCTTGTCCATCACGGGTCCACCAATGCAGCTGCCTTTGCAAGCCGACATCTCGATAAAACAGTGTTTTAATCCCCCGCGCTCGGTATCACGCAAAACCTCGATACACTGATCCGTTCCATCAATCGCCAGATAAGTATAATCCGGCATTTCGAGGTTCATGGTTTTGAGAATACCACCAGTCGTCGGGAAAAACCGCGCACGGCTCTCGTCATTGGTCTCAGCATTTTTTGAAAGAACAATGTTTCGTGATTGAAACCATGCAGTGAGTTCATCAAAAGTAAGCACGGCATCCACGATACCGACATAATGATCTGCCTCATCTTTTTTTGCAATACACGGGCCTATAAAGACAGTTTTAGCATCGGGATAACGCCTGCGAATATCGCGGCAGTGTGCCTGCATGGGGGACACGACATCAGCCAGATACGGCAAAAGCGATTTGAAATATTTTTGAATTAACAGATTGACCGAGTGGCAGCATGAGGTAATGAGGATATCTCTGTGCTCTTCCCGAAGCAAACGTTCATATTCATTTTTGACGATGGTCGCGCCGATAGCCGTTTCTTCAACATCGTAAAAGCCTAGTTTTTTCATGGCCTCGCGCAAGACTTCGATCCCGACGCCTTCGTAATTGGCAATGAACGAGGGAGCAATACTTGCAATCACTGGCGATCCAGAATTAAGCAGAACCTTGACTTTTTCTGTTTCATCCATCACCTGCTTTGCATTTTGTGGACATACAACAAAGCATTGCCCACACAAAATACATTCATCTGTAACAATATGTGCCTGCTCACCGGAAAAGCGAATAGACTTCACCGGACAATGCCGAATACACTTGTGACAATTCTTGCAGTTTGACTTTTTTAAAGCCAGACAATCCGTCATATCAGCTCCCTAAATATATTATGGATGTAAGTATAATTATTCTATTGTTCAATGAGATACACAGCTAAGTACATTCATCTGAAAGAATTCATTGAATGTCTCTGGTATAATTCCAGTAAATATTTTACCATTCACAACAATAGTGACGCCAATCCGGTTACAATTCCCAGTACAAAAACTTCCCGAGAGCGTGATTTTATCTTTAAGATGATGTTCAGAAATGGCATTCTGTAACATCTGTACAATCGTCTGAGATCCCTTGATGTGGCAAGAGCTTCCAATACAAACTTTAATATCCATCATGATTATAATTTGGCGAGTATTTCTTTATCAAAAAAGTCTTTAACCGTATCAGGTGTGACCGAGAAAAACTGGTCATCAACAGTCACACATACACCTTTCTGGCACTGTCCCATACAAAAAGTCCCCGTAAGCTCGACCTTGTCATCAAGTTTATTTTGAGCAATGAAATACTGGAGCATCTCGACAACCTGACGTGAGCCTTTGAGATGACATGAGGAACCAATACAGACTGTAATTTTTTTCATTTTCCTTCTCCCGTTATATGCGTGAATGGTTCGCATTAAAAATACTGTGACGTATTGCCGAAAGGCAATAGGCACAGTCGGCGACCGTATGGCCTGCCATAGGTCGCCGGGCATGACGTGTGAAACAGTCATGCCCAACGAAATCAAACATCAAATCTGTCCAAAAAACTTATTATTGATATTCGACAACATTTGCCCACGAGAGTAAAAACTCCCGTTCAGCAGGATTGCTTTTTATGGATTGTGAAGTAGCGACGACTGGCATCCAGCGTTGTATCATCTTTTTTTCTAAAGAAGATTTTTTGCAGAAAGTGTCAAGATAATACTCAGCTCCATGAATATTGCCTGAGAGCCAGAAACGTAGATACGTTCTTGCGGCATCTGCCTCGGGATTACCCTGCGTAACATGAGCCCAATCGATAATATAGGGGCCTTTATCTGAAATAATGACATTGGAAGGATCGAAATCGCCGTGACATACCTGATCGGCATTGGGCATGCCGTTGATACGCGTATGGAGTTCATAACGCGTGGTAGCATCGATATCGGCCATACTGATCTTGCGGTTCATCTTTTCCTTGAGCCGGTTGAGCAGCGGACACTTTTTAGAAAGTATTTCTATTTGTATATCAACGAACTGTTCGAAATATGCCTGTTTATTTTCGGGTTCTTTATGCATCAGTTCTTCCAGCGTTTTTCCAGGAATATAATCAGATACAATGGCCCATTTGCCATCAATCATGGCAACTTCAAGAATACTCGGAACATTCAGACCGATGTTTTCAACACGTGCCTGATTGAGTGCTTCATTGAGGATATCGGCTTTTGAATAGGACTCATCAAACACCTTTATACATTTATCCCCATCTCGATAAACAGTTTTTCGATTGCGAACAGCAATCATTCTATCCAATGATACCATAGTTTCTCCTTATCATAGGTTTACAGTACTCAATGTGTTATATTACTCGGCGTTTGGTGTTTCGTTTTCGACAAATGTTTTGCCATAGTAGGCATTAAGGAACATTTGTTTAATTTCGCTAATCAGCGGATAACGTGGATTTGCGCCAGTACACTGATCATCGAATGCCATGACGCACATTTCGTCAAGGCGAGCGAGGAAGTCAGCTTCGTCGGGGACGTAATCGCGGATGGTGGGCTTGATGCCGATTTTAACTTTGAGATCTTCAATGGCTTTGATGAGATTCTCGAGTTTTTCCTGGTTTGTATTGCCACCAAGTCCGAGGTAATCAGCAATTTCCGCGTATCTGGCGAGAGTATGCGGATGATCGTATTGCGGGAAAGTCCCCATTTTGGCGGGAACTTCTGCGGCATTAAAACGCAGAACTTCGCAAATCATCAGTGCATTGGCGACACCGTGTGCAATATGGTGGAAGGCGCCGAGTTTGTGCGCCATCGAGTGGCAGACGCCTAAGAAGGCATTGGCGAAGGCCATACCAGCCATGGTGGCAGCATTGGCCATTTTTTCGCGGGCAACGGGATCATTGGCACCGTTGTTATAAGCACGCGGGAGATATTCGAATATGACTTTGAGTGCGCGTAGAGCAAGGCCGTCCGTATAATCCGTGGCAAGCATCGAGGCGTAGGCTTCGAGGGCATGGGTTACGGCGTCAATACCGGATGCTGCCGTCAAACCTTTGGGCGCGGTCATGTGGAAATCAGCATCAATAATGGCCATATCGGGCATCAATTCGTAATCGGCCAACGGATATTTAATATGTGTAGATTCATCTGTGATGACGGCGAACGGCGTGACCTCAGAGCCCGTACCTGCAGAAGTAGGAATGGCAATAAAATATGCTTTGTCGCCCATGTGCGGGAATGTATAAATTCTCTTGCGGATATCGCTGAAACGCATGGCCATATCCATGAAATCGGCTTCCGGATGTTCATAGAGAACCCACATAATTTTGGCAGCATCCATGGCAGAACCGCCACCGAGTGCAATAATGACATCGGGTTGGAAAAGTGCCATCTGAGCCGCGCCAGAACGTGCACTCGCAAGCGTCGGATCGGGTTCGACATCAAAGAATGTCGTATATTGAAGACCGAGTTCGTTGAGTTTATCGGTGATTGGCTTTGTATAACCATGATGATACAAGAAGCTGTCGGTCACGATAAATGCTTTTTTCTTACCCATCACATCGCGAAGCTCGGTCAATGCAACAGGCAGACAGCCTTTTTTAATATATACTTTTTCGGGAGCACGGAACCAGAGCATATTCTCTCTCCTTTCGGCGACGGTTTTGATATTGAGCAGATGTTTAATGCCGACATTTTCAGAAACGCTGTTTCCACCCCACGATCCACATCCCAGAGTAAGCGATGGCAGAAGCTTAAAATTGTATAAATCACCAATCCCGCCCTGTGAAGCAGGTGTATTGACGAGAATACGGCAAGTTTTCATTCTTGCCGAGAACTCAGCGATGATATCTTTATGTGAAATTTCATCGAGATAAATCGACGATGTATGACCATAACCACCATCCGCAATGAGATGCTCGGCTTTTGAAAATGCGTCCTGGATATCTTCAGCCTTGTACATCGCGAGAACTGGCGACAGCTTTTCATGTGCAAATTCCTCGGACAGCTCGACGCTATCAACTTCACCGATGAGAATTTTAGTTCCATCAGGAACCTGTACATTGGAAAGTGAAGCAATTTTGGCCGCCTTTTGTCCGACAATTTTTGCATTCAAAGCACCATTGATAAGAATGGTCTTGCGGACTTTTTCGGTTTCGTCCGGATTCAGGAAATAGCATCCACGGCGTGCAAATTCATATTTGACCTGCTCGTAAATATTTTTGTGGACGATGACCGACTGTTCTGAGGCACAGATCATACCATTGTCAAACGTCTTTGAATGGATAATGGAATTGACAGCCAGGATGATATTGGCGGATTCATCGATGATGGCGGGTGTGTTTCCAGCGCCAACGCCAAGCGCAGGTTTTCCGCTCGAATATGCGGCTTTGACCATACCTGGACCGCCTGTTGCCAGAATAATATCGGATTCTTTCATCACGAGGTTTGTCATTTCAAGTGATGGCACGTCGATCCAGGCAATGATACCTTCGGGTGCGCCGGCTTTTACGGCAGCTTCGAGAACGACTTTTGCCGCCTCAATCGTGCATTTTTTTGCTCTTGGATGCGGACTAATGATGATGCCATTGCGCGTCTTAAGGGCAATCAGTGTTTTGAAAATGGCTGTGGATGTTGGATTTGTCGTGGGAATGACAGCGCCGATGAGTCCAATCGGCTCAGCGATTTTCTGAATACCGTATGCCTTATCTTCTTCGATAACGCCACACGTTTTGGCATTTCTGTATGCATTATAAATGTTTTCGGAAGCAAAATGGTTCTTGATGACTTTGTCTTCGACGACGCCCATGCCAGTTTCCTCAACTGCGAGCTGAGCGAGCGGAATGCGCGCCTGATTGGCGGCGGTGGCGGCTGCCAGAAAGATTTTATCGACCTGCGCCTGGCTAAAGGAAGCAAAACGCTGCTGTGCTTTTCTGACACGCCCAATGGCTACTTCGAGTTTATCAACGCCATCCACGATTTCGTAGTTCATTCGTCTCTCCTGTAAATCGAGTTATGCTGTGGCTCAGTCCCACGTCTTCGAGCCGTTATTTTTATTAGTATGAAATTAGTGCGATGAAAATGATAAACATTGAATAACTCACATATCATATTTGATATATGCGACAAACAGAACATCTCTCGTCATGCCAACGTAGGGGATAAATAACTGAAATTATTAAAGAATGCGCCTTTCGAACTTTGAACGTCCTTTGCCCACGCTACATTGATCTGATAAAAAAAAGATACGCCCTATATCTCAGGTGATATTATGTCCGTTTTGAGCACATCCCTATGCGCGTTCCGCCCATCGTCAGCACATCTTTAACCATGCGATCACTAGATGACCCCATCGTCAGTCTCCCAAAGCGGAGAGCACGCTCTAAAACAGCCCTCTACCCCTGAAATCTGATCATAAACCGTTACTTTTTCTATATCCTTTGTGATATGACATGAGCGGCATTGACAACCCGTCAATGTCTTTCTGTTCATCCTCTGCGAGAAAACAAGGAGCACGCATGAACATCATTCACATGAAATATGCAGTAGAGATTGCCAAAACTGGCTCGATTAGCAAAGCCGGAGATAACCTGCGCATCGCACAACCCAATTTGAGCCGATCCATCAAATCTCTTGAAGCTGAATTGGGGATCACAATCTTTGAACGGACTTCGCACGGTATGGAACTGACGCCTGACGGGGATACATTCATCCAATATGCAAATGCGATTCTGACCCAGGTTCAGACAGTAGAAAATTTATACAAATCCTCGTCTGTAACCCTTAACCGTTTTTCGATCTCTGTTCCAAGGGGAAGCTATATTGCCGATGCTTTTGCCCGTTTTTCTGCCAAAGTCTCTCGTTGTCTCGTTGTCTCGTTGTCTCGTTGTCTTGTTGTCTTATATATATAAATAGTATGAAAAATAAAAAAGTGACATAAAAATGCCACTTTTTTTTAATATTTTTTTTATTCTCTTACTCTTTCAGTGATAATATC
>JAFOHE010000359.1 GCA_017421975.1 Pseudomonadota bacterium | reverse complement strand
ATGCATCGCCCATTTCAGATAAGGATCCCATGGATGAAACATGGGACGAAATTGCGGACAGTTTTGACTCGATTATTGCTCTTCCCAACAAACAGAAGCGAAAAATTCTCGATTTTTCAACGACGACGATACCGTCAGCCCCTGCGCCCAACCTTCTTGCAAACAGCAATCCTTCTCTCACACCGAACGAAGCACAGGATTCTGGCTCGACGGCCACACACCTCCTAGGTGCGCTCAGACAACAGGCGGCAGAATCATCCTATTTGCCAATAAGCGATCGTCGTCCAGCAAATACAGCCACATCGGAACCGCTTTCAACATCCATCCACAGCCAATCACGTGTGGAAGCCGCCAGTCGTCCGAATGGCACGAGTATCAGTGGCATTGCAGATTCTCCTGCAAGCAAATCGACGGAAGGCGTCGCCGAATCCTTCAAACCAAGCCCATCATGGAGCGGACGAAAAATTGCCGATCGCGTGCCAGAAGTCGGATCAGTCTCTCAGGAACTCGTCAATGCCCTTCAACGACGTGCCCGTGACGTATCACAACTCAATTCTTCTGTGTCCAGAAATGATGCCGATTCCCATGCTACCACAACCAACCGCTCCGGAGCCTTGGAATTCAATCGCGCCATGTCCAGATCTGGTATGTTTAGTCTTACCGGCTCACGTTCAAAAATTAGTCTCAAAACAGAAGCGGACAAAACCTACTTTAATGATCTTTATGATAAATACGTCGAGAATATGCGCCAGAATGGTGAAGATCCGACAAAATATACCCGTGAACAATTTATCAGCCGCATGGCAAAAGAAAAAGAAACACTCATGTCCAAATTCCAGTGTTCCGACGTCACATTCTCTATTTATACCAAAGATGGGAAAACGAGCCTCAAAGCGATTCCCAAAAAGTAATTCCCTCTCATCTGACAAAAAAACCGGCTAAGGCCGGTTTTTTTGTCAAAATTGTATGCCTCATTAGATCACCAAATTAATCAAAGCGATGTCTCTGGCGTCCCTGTTGAAGCCACAGTCTTATCTGTCACATTCATAATTTTCTGAGCATCCCATCGCAACCATGCAAGATACTCGATATTTCCTTTTTTGGCTCCAGGCACAGAGCTATCAATGCCTTTGACAAATTCGAAACCAAAGGATTTTGCCGTCTCAATCACACGTAAAATCGCGTTTTCACGAATTTGCTTATCACGCACCACACCGCCGGAAGCGATCTGATCCTTTCCCACTTCAAACTGAGGCTTGATCAACATGACACAATCCGCCAAAGGTGCAAGATGTGCCTTGAGGGGTTCAAGTATTTTTTCCAAAGAAATAAAGGATAAATCAGCCACAACGATCTCAATCGGATCTACGAAAAAACCTTTTTCACAATACCTGAAATTCGTTCTTTCGATATTCACCACCCTCGGATCTTCACGCAGTTTCCACGCGAGTTGCCCATAACCGACATCAACTGCATAGACTTTGGCAACGCCAATACTACAAAGTCATTTTTGTTTTCTCTATGTATTATAGGTATTGTGTTAGGCATTTTCTTGGGTGTGGGACTTGTATATATTTTCATTTTAAGGCATAGGCTCATTAACAAATTCATGCATTTTCATTATGTTAT
>JAFOHE010000358.1 GCA_017421975.1 Pseudomonadota bacterium | reverse complement strand
GGTATCGAAAAAGGTATCGAAAAAGGTATCGAAAAAGGTATCGAAAAAGGTATCGAAAAAGGCATCGAAAAAGGTCGATTTGAGTCCTTTTTTAACTTGATGCATAATCTCAATTTATCGTCCCAACAGGCATTGGATGCGATCGGTGTGTCAGCGAGTGAGCGTGAGAAGTACCTTAAGATGTTGTCAGAAGTCACTTCGCAAAAGCAGGATGAGTCATCTCTGGATTTGAGCTATGGATAGCATAGTAGTTTGACTTTAGGTGTTATATTTCTGATAACTGCCAGGAGTCTTGTTGTGGAACGCTTAAGGCGTTCATCTTATTTATGGCTTAAGGCGCTCATCATATCTTCTTATATATAAAAGAGGCCGGTGCGTATGCCAGAGTCAGGAGCGCGTAGTGACGCGTTCCTGACTCTGGCATAGCACTGGCAAAGCGGCGTATTTGTGAACGTTTGGCTTGAGATATGTCTCCAGCAAAACGTTCACAAACAGCCGCGCAAGCGAAGCCGTATGTCGCGTGAGCGACATAGGCAAAGCAATCAAACGTTATCCCCAAATGGGAAGGCTAAAAAATCGTTCGTTTTTTATTTACCTATTGACTTGGTAGGCAAAAGAGATTAAAAGGCGATTTAACCTACACGAGGGTAGGTCATAAAGAATTTTTTAGGCAGTAGATGCCAGGAGAAAACAAAAATGTCGAAAATTTACACCTCAGCAGATCAACTTATTGGACATACACCGCTTCTTGAACTCAAACATATCGAATCGAATGATGGTTTGAACGCGACGATATTGGCGAAACTTGAGTATTTTAATCCAGCGGGATCGGTGAAAGACCGTATTGCGAAATCGATGATCGATGATGCGGAAGCTGCTGGCAAGCTCAAACCGGGGGCTGTGATTATTGAACCGACGTCAGGTAATACGGGAATTGGTCTTGCATCCGTTGCAGCGGCACGTGGTTATAGGATTATTCTTGTCATGCCGGAGACGATGTCAGTGGAACGTCGTCAGCTCATGAAAGCTTACGGCGCAGAGCTTGTTTTGACGGAAGGCGCGAAAGGCATGAAAGGGGCGATTGCGAAGGCGAATGAGTTGGCGGCTTCGATCGATGGGAGTTTTATCCCTGGACAGTTTGTGAATCCAGCGAACCCGAAGGCGCATCGCGAATCGACGGGGCCTGAGATTTGGGAAGATACGGACGGGAAAGTCGATATTTTTGTGGCGGGCGTTGGTACGGGTGGTACGATTACAGGTGTCGGTGAATACCTCAAAGCAAAAAATGCAAATGTCAAGGTCGTCGCCGTTGAGCCTGCGACGTCTCCGGTGCTTTCGACGGGGGTCGGCGGGGCACACAAGATTCAGGGAATTGGAGCCGGTTTCGTGCCCGATGTTTTGAATACAAAAGTCTATGATGAAATTATTCCTGTGGCGAATGAAGATGCTTTTGCGACAGGCAGACGCGTTGGGCGTGAAGAGGGCGTGCTCGTCGGTATTTCTTCGGGTGCTGCTCTGTGGGCGGCCATTGAACTTGCCAAACGCCCTGAAAATGCTGGGAAAAAAATCGTGGTTCTCCTGCCTGACACGGGGGATCGCTATTTGACGACGCCGCTTTTTGCTGATTAATGATGCAGGTTTATGCCGATCATGCCGCGACGACGCGGGTTAGCCAGAGAGCTTTGGCTGCGATGCTGCTTTGTTTGAATGGATATTTTGGCAATCCGTCATCCATGTCGCGGCCTGGCAGAATGTCGCGCGAAGTGCTCGATCATGCCAGAGCGCGTATCGCTTCCTGTTTGGTATGCGACGCTCGTGAAGTCTATTTCACATCTGGTGGGACTGAAGCTGATGCAATCGCGATTCAAACGGGAGTGGATGTCTGTTTGCGCACAGGAAAGCGGCATATCCTGACGACGGCGATTGAGCACCATGCTGTGTTAAACGGTATGGTGCATCTGGCTCATGAGCATGGGCTTGCACTGACCTGCCTTGATGTCTCCGAAGATGGCATTGTTTCTGTACCGCACTTCATGAATGCCATTCGTCCCGATACCGGTTTTGTTTCAGTGATGTTTGCCAATAACGAGATTGGTACCCTTCAGCCCATTGCGGAAATTGCTGCCTTTTGCCGTTCGGAGGGGATTTTGTTTCATACGGATGCCGTGCAGGCCGTTGGACATATTCCTATTGATTTGACTGGCCTTGATATCGATTTGCTATCGGCAGCGTCGCACAAATTTTATGGTCCCGTGGGAGCTGGCATTTTATACGCCAGGCATGGCTTACAACCATCGAGGGTTTATGCGGGGGGAATGCAGGAACGCGGCGTACGCTCTGGAACGGAGAATTATCCTGCTATCGCCGGAATGGCAGAAGCACTCGTCGAGGCAACGGAACGCATGGATGCAGACATGGTGCACGGAAATATGCTCAGGGACAGACTTATCGATGGACTCGAACGTCTGCCAGGCGTCACACTTAACGGTGACCGACGAAGACGGTTGCCTTATTATGTGAACATTTGTATCAATGATATTGATGGCGAAGAGATGTTGCTTTATCTTGATGCGCATGGCATTTATGCTTCGATGGGAGCTGCATGTATGTCGGGGGCCGCAGAAAAAAGCCATGTTTTGAGAGCAATTGGAAGAAGCGAAAAACAGATAAAGTCGGCCATTCGGCTGACGCTGGGACGATTGAATACGCTTGAGGATGTGGCGTATATTTTGGACGTGATGCGTGAGGGAATCAAAAAATTATTATGAATCATAGAGCGTTAGTGGCTATGAGTGGCGGCGTCGATAGCAGTGTGGCGGCACTTTTGACAAAAAACATGGGTATGGCATGCGTCGGATGCACCATGAAATTGTACGAAAATGAAAGTATAGGCGTGTCCTCCAGTCATACATGCTGTTCGCTTGATGATATTGAGGATGCCAGAAACGTGGCGCTTCACTTGGGCATGCCCTACCATGTATTTAATTTTTGTGATGATTTTTGTGAAAAAATTATACACAAATTTGTCGAGTGTTACGTCCACGGATTAACGCCGAATCCTTGTATCGATTGCAATCGATATATGAAATTTAGAAAGCTGTTTAGGCGTGCGAGGGCACTCGAATGTGATTATGTCGTTACAGGACATTATGCGCGTATCGAAAAACAAAATGGCATGTATTATTTGAAAAAAGGGCTTGATGAACGTAAAGATCAGTCTTACGTGCTTTACGATATGGATCAGGAGCAGCTCGCGCATACGCTTTTCCCTTTGGGGGAATACCATAAGGACGATGTGCGAAAAATGGCAGAAAAATGTGGCTTGAGCAATGCGCGAAAGGCTGACAGTCAGGATATTTGTTTTGTCCCAGATGGCGATTACGCCAAAGTGATCGAAAAATACACGGGAAAGCAGGCGACGCCTGGGCTCTTTAGAGATATGGATGGAAATGTCCTCGGCCTTCACCGTGGCTTAATTCATTATACCATTGGACAGCGCCATGGGTTGGGCATTCCAGGGCATGAGCCTTGGTATGTCTGCCGTCTTGAAAGTGATGAAAATGTCGTCGTTTTGGGCAAAAAACAGGATTTGCTGAAACGTGATGTCTTTGTGCGCGAATTTCATTGGATAGCCGGTGCGCCGCCTGAGAATTCAATACATGCCTGTGTAAAAATACGTTATCGCCAACAAGAAAAACCTGCTGTCGTGACGCCATCAAAGGATGGAAGCGTACATATTTTATTTGACGAACCTCAGGCTGCGATTACCCCTGGTCAGTCTGCTGTCATCTATGATCACGATAGGATCCTCGGCGGCGGAGAAATTGTCTTGTAACGTGACATGATGAAACGCTAAGCATATCTGCTTCCTTTGTCCTGTTAGATGAAGGAAGATGATTGAGTAAAGTTCCATTAAGGAGAGAATAATGAAAATTTCAACACGCGGTCGGTATGCACTCAGAGTGATGATTGATTTGGCTGAACACAATGCTGAAGGCTATATTCCCATGAAGACCATTGCCGAAAGACAAGGTATATCGCTGAAATACCTTGAGCAGATTGTGCCCGTGCTGACGCGTAGTGGACTGATCGCTGGTATTCATGGAAAAGGGGGCGGATACAAACTCATTAAACCAGCGGAAGAAACGATGGTCGGCGAGATCTTGCGCCTGACAGAGGGAGATCTTGCGCCTGTGGCTTGTCTGGAGTGCGATGCTAAACCGTGTGCGCGAACGGGAATATGTAAAACACTTCCTATGTGGAAAGCTTTACATCAAATGATTAATACTTTTTTTGATGGCATTTCATTAGCTACGCTGATGAAAAATTCAAATACGCAAAAACTTCCCCTGTGATGAAAGGGGAAGGAAAAAAGCGTTCTCATTTATTCAGACATTCGTACAAAGATGAATTCAGGGGCTCTTGCATCCAGAATGAGAATGGATGTTTTTAGCGTTTTACCATCGTATTGAAAGGCGTTAAAGTGATCTAAAATCGTTTGATGATACATACTTTGACGGTTCGCGCCAACAAGCCAATAGGACTTGGTTTTAATATCGGATGGATTGCGTGTGACGACGTGGAAGGTATCTTTTGTGCCGTCATATTCAATTTTATTTTGTTGAATAGTGAGGATATTATTACTGCCCATCTCTATCCATTTGCCTTGTAGCTCAGGCAAAATTTCGTCATCCATGATGAGGCGTCCCAAGTGTGCAGGGCGACGAAGAATGTATTCATATTTGTCGCCTTGATAACCCGAATGGATCGAAATGAGAAAGGCACTGTCGTCGAGATAGTAAACGCCGTACAGGTCATCCTGAATATGTCCGCTGTCAATATGATAGGTGTCAAGTTCGATATGGGCGGGGTTTTGTTTTGAAAGATGGAGTTTGGATTTTAGGACAGCACGTCCACCGTTCCACAGGGTAAATTGCGTGTCGTCAATCGTGACTTCATAATTGCAATTATCCCTGCCTGTCCATTCTCCCTGAATAGATTTGAGAATATCCTTTTGGGATAGGGTTTTGTCGTTAAATACGAGGTTGGGCTTTGGCTCGGCGGGTTCAATTTCTCGAAGCTGTTCGCGGGTCATGCTGCGGCTCAACACAAGCTCGTCTTCGAAGGTATAAGCATTATCAACCGATTTCACGAGAAGCAAAATTCTGTCGTTGATAAAATACATTTTTTCAATGTGGTAGGGCGTGCGGTAGCCATTTCCTTTGGATTGATCAAACGTCTTTTCGCCTGGTACAATCTGCATAGGCATGCCTGGGATAACATCAAACGACATGGCGGTCATATCGTTGTCACTGTACCCGATTTGCATGGTGTTGCCAGAAAAAATTAATTTGTAATTAAAGCCATTTTCTTTGGACGACCATTCTCCCTGTAGCGCTTTGAGAACGTCTTCTTTTTTGGCTTCTGTCGTTGGGGCATACTTATAGAAAAACACGTCATCCTCCGCCTGATCGGGTTGGTCTTTAGAAACAACGCTCCTTTTTGGGGTGTCAGACACTGGCGCTGTGCCTTGGCATGATACAAAAATACACAAAACAAACACGAAACTCAACCATAGCCAGGGCTTAGTCATGTTGAATACTCCTCGATCAATAGGTTTGAACGCCAAAATGCATTGACATACAACAACACTAAACATAAGCATGATGAAAAGAAAATGCACGCGTTTTTTGGGGAACGCAAAACAAATGGCGAGCGCAAGTCTCTGTGATCATTTATTTCACTTCGTAAGTATAACTCGTTCGCACAGGATAATGATCTGAAATCTTGACGTAGTCCTCGCCGAGCATGATTTCGTACTCGGTAAGCGTGAGATTGGGGGAGTAGAAGGCGTAATCGATAATGAGTTTGACGCTGAGGAGCCCTTCAATGATGGTTTGCAAAGTATCACCCATGCCATCCGCTTCTGCACTGATGGCATTGATCGAGGATACGTCGTTAATAGCCACCTGCGTGTCGATGGCTTGATTTCTTGCACTTAGTAGACCGGAAGTGGCGACGAAGGTGTCAAATGAACCGACAAAATCAGCGGGAAAGGGTTTGCCACAAGGTTCATTTTCCTGGTTGACGTAGAGCGCATTGGCAAATCGGATGAGTTTTTCCATATTGGAGCCGACAATGGCAGAGATGCTCGGGGAATCAAAGATAAGCTGAAAATCAATGGTATTGAGATCACCGCCATAGAAAAAATGAGCATCGGGATATTTGTCACGCAATTTTTCGATGAGACGCACGGTTTGACCGACGCCCTTGACGCGGTTTGTCTCGCGCATGACAATGGGGCCCGCAATGTTGTCGCCATAAGTACAATTGTTCCATTCAATATTGGGATCCCAGGGTGTGGACATGATGACGAATTCGGCGTTCGTGTCTTTTTCACGCAAAACTGCGGCAAAAGAAACACATTTATGGCGTCTGTCGCCTTCGTCCGTGTAGGGATAGAGGGTCACAAAATCCGTTTCAATGACTTCAAAACGCTCTTTTTGATAGATGACTTGCGTCATGTAATAACCCGTATCATCGTCATTGGGTGGCGTGGGTTCAGCCCATGCGTAGCCAAGATCATCAAGAAGGGCATTGACTTCCGGATAGTGCCATTGTTGGCTTGCTTCAACCATAGATATAAAATCCGGCCGATATGCATATTTTTCCAAAAGGTCATGTAATATTTGGGCACGCGGCAGGACAGCGCTTCCGCCCCAGGCATCGTATTCAAAAAGAACGTTCCAATTCATAATATCGAGGCGCTTTGGTGCAGGCTCGCACGTTCCCTGAAGGATGGCGTGACACGAGGCATCACACACAGGGGCACCGCCTGGAAGCCATGACACGGCGTTGTTCCAGTCACTGCACGTGGCTGGAAGCCCCGCCTTGCCGTCGCAGATTTCATCGCCATCGACGAAGCCGTCCCCACATTGTATTTCGCGGCATGTCCCCATGGCGATCGTGCGACACTCGAGACATTCAGGTGCACCACCTGAAGCCCATTTTTTGGAGCCATCCCAGGCAGCGCATGAAGCCGGCAGACCTTCCGTGCCATCGCAGATTTCTGAGCCTTCCACGCGACCGTCCCCGCATTGTATTTCGCGGCAGGTGCCGGGGTCTATGCCAAGACAATCTCGACGACATGCAGGTTTTCCGCCCGAAGCCCAGCGTTTTGAACTGTCCCATGCTTCGCAGGTTGATGGAACGCCTTTGGTTTCATCGCAGACTTCGGTTGGTTCAAGAATGTCGTTGCCACATACAGGTTCAATAACTGGTTGATCGTCGGAATCTGATGGCGGATTTTGCGTTTCCGCTGAATTGTCATCGCATCCAGCAAATATACTGATGCAGAGCGCACAAAGATATAAGGCTTTTTTGGTGATCATAGGTTATCCGTTTATGAAAGGCAGCTATTCGTTGTGAATGTTCGTGTCAAGATGTGCATGTGGTTATGCGGCGCAAAACCAAAAACACACTTAAATTGTGTCACACTGGCGTACATTCGTCAATGTTGCAATTAAGGCAGATTTTGATCAAGCAAAGTATATCTCTGTGTGGGTGTAGATGGAAATATGGCACGGCTTCTCGCTGGCGCTCAATACGCCGTGCCTGCCCGCCTATGCGCATTGCGCATACGGCGGGCTTAAAATTATTGGGCGTCTGAAGCGGATGCGTCACGCTCTTCTTTGAGAATTTTTTGAATATCAAAAAAGTGTTTTTCTGTAAAAAAGATTTCTGTTTGTTCGTCGCCCAAGGTCACGTTCATTTTTACATTTTGTGAAGGCGTTGGTCTAGTGCAAATACGATTTTGAAATTGGCGACATTTTTCAGCGTCATCTTTCATAAAAATCTGGTATTTGGCAGAACAGACAGGACAAAGCGCAAGGTAAACTGCAGAGCTTTCTTTTTTGAGTTTGGGGAGAATTTCAACGGCTTCAAAGTAAGGCCCTTGATCATTAGGCAGATTAAAAGGCATGCGCTTTCGACATATCTGGCAGATCATAGTGTCTTTAGTGGTGTAATATTTGCGTAGTTCAGCGCGTGCAAGTCTTTTGATATCGCTGTTGTGAACGCGTACAGAACGAACACTTTCGATGCGCTCTATATCGGAGGCGTCTTGATAAGCTTGTTGGAGTTTTCGCTCGCGACGTTCTGGATTTGGAACGTGCGCTGTTGGAAGGTCTACTGCTTCACTCTGTTTTATTTCGCGCATCCATTGTTGCATACGAATCTGGCCATCTTCGGTCGTTCCTGCTTGAATTAAAAATACAATCATTTCGGTGGAAACGTTACTGCCATTGTTATTAAAAAGAGCTTGAATTTCGTGTACGACGTCCGTTTTTCGGATGCCCAATTCCTCAATGAGTCTGTTGGAATTGGATTCAGTGGCTTCGAGTGTAGGATCGAGATCAGATATATAAACTTCCGATGGACGCTTAAATTCGCCATTTGTGGTTGGAAGCCATGGCGTTTCCATAAGATCGTTGTACATCTTAGAGCCACAATATTTGGTTTTCCATTTCCTGAAAAACCAAAAATACTGACCGTGTATTGAAAATTTATTACCATCTATATCATAAGGGTTCACATTGTTGAGATTAGAACGTAATGCTTGCCAAAGAGATACTGAGACTTCCTTTCTATCAGAAAAGTCTATATGGTTATTTTTAATAATGCTAAGTGCATTGCTATAATGAATAAGTTCGAATTGTACAACATGAGTCAGATAATTTGAATTTTCAGGTTTGTCTACATACTGTTTTATAGTTTTTTGATCGCTATTTATAGAGTGTTGATATTTTACAATTCTCGAAACCCCAAAAATATCCCAAAAACTGTTAAATTTATAATCTTCTTGTGTGTAGTCATCTGAAGACAGAAACCAAGTGTTTAAAGAATCTTTAAAATATATTTTTAGTCGCTCGGCAGGAATATAGACTTCGTTGGGTGACTTAAAAGAGACTTCGCCTTGAAGATTTTCAGCGCGAACAAATGGAAGGCTTTCTGAACGAATATACTAGATAAGGCGGTTTTTGTCGTCTGAACCAAAATCTGTCATAATTCTTCTCAAGAGTCCTATATCTCTATGATAAATTTCTTTAGAGACATTTTTATCATGATATTTAGGGAGAATACGTTGAATCATTAAATCGACGAGGTTTGGATCTGGAAGGCCAAGCGAACGTATAAATTGACACGCAAGGGTATCTTTCATGATGGATTCTGATATGAGATTGAAATTTTGATTTTGAAAGATTTCTAAAAAACTTTTAGTATTATCAGATGTAAATGCATTGGGTGTTGTATCATCATCTTTAAATGGTGTGCAGAGTGTTCCATCGGTAAGTAAAATGATTTCTTTATGTCGAAATGAAGCAGAGAATTGGTTTGGTGATTGTAATGATGAATGTTTCTCAGAAGATTTTTCCCAAAGATTATTCTGTGTATTGAGCCACTTGTAAAAGTCAACAAACCAGTTGGAAAGACAGTTTTTAAATATCCTAGAATCGTAATGAGCTGCAAAATCTTCAGGGGTAAATTGGGATATTTTGAGTTCTTCAATTAAGAATTCTTTTAGCGGTTTAAACTTTATATTCTTTATATCTTTGCTTATCCAGTGAATAAATTGATTCTTATTTAGCTGTCTTAATTGATTAGTGGATAATAAATTATAAAATGTGTCGTCAGAAGGAAAAACAACATGTTGAATAGGACAGAATAGTCCATCGTTGGTGGGCCACACATGACGAGTGTTGAAGTAATTTTTTACTTGATTATAAATAATATCAGTTCCGTTTTTATAAATGTGGTTGTGCTGTATAGGCATGCATGAGAACACCTCTAATGTATGATTCGAACGAATAATATCAAGACTTTTTAGCACGAGCGTTGCGATGTCCTCAAACAACAAATCGTTTTTAGAGCATGTTTTCAAATTATCTCGTGCAGGTGTTGTTTCAAAAGGCGCATTGACCAAGAAAGATAGGTCAGACTCAATGGATGTGGGAAAGTAAGCATAGAAGGGAGATTGGCGAACTGCTATGGGGCTGCCTGAATCGTCGATGAGATAGGCGATGGAGACACGCGTTGCAGATTGATCGCAATCTTCAAGTGTAAAGAGAATATAGTGCTCTTCAGAGATACATTTTTGGACTCTTGAATAGGTGAGACTGATGTTCGACTGGCGAATGTTGTTGTCATTTTTTGTTTCCAAAATGGCTTTTTTGATTAAGATGGTATCTGTAAGTTCAGTTTCAACAGTTATCGACTTAATGTTATTAAGAAATAGAATATCTCTAGCACTGAAATCTTCGAAAAAATGAATAAGATTCTCTTTCTTTTCAAGACATTCTGCCTCGTTACCGCTAAATTTGAGGACAAAAATGGTCGGATAATTTTTGTCCGATAATTTAGAATTAAGCTTTACTGGAAAAACATAATTGTTAATCTTAAAATGTTCGGTACCAGAATGAATTTCAGGCGCGTCGGTATAGCTGTAGACGGATTTGAAGCCGATCCCGAATTTACCGATTTTGCTCGAATCATTGGCTTTTGTGCCTTCACCGACATTGCAGATCGCTATGACGTCTTTTTCATTGAAGCATCTGCCATCGTGAAAAAATTGAAGTCGGTTGTTCTGAATCACAAATTTGACGCGTGTCGCTTCTGCATCTTCAGCATTTTGGAGAAGTTCGTAGACAAAGTGCGTTTTGTCCTTATATAATTTATCTAAGTAGCTCAGCCCCTTGCCTGTGCCATACGCTTCTTTATTGGTTTTGCAAATGTTTTCGTAGTTGATGCTCATTGTTCCGCCTCTATCTTTAGAAATCCATAGATGATTGGTGTTGTTTCGATCTCGACGCTCTCTTTGGCGTGTTTAAGTTCTAAGGACAAGTTCTCATAAGCCTGGTTTTCATTTCTGATGCTGCTCTCATGCATCGGAACGACTTGTAGATTATTTTTCATCTCAGCCGTCATAAGCCGTCGCTCAAACATATTTAGTTTTGCAAAATGCGTGGCTGATAGGCTTTTTTGCTTACGTTCATAGAGCATATTATTCTTTGCCTGATAGCTTGGTAGTAGACGTTTTCGTTCCTGATAATTCACAGCATCGAGTGTTTCGATATCCAGATCACTTTGTTTGATTTCTGGGATTTCATCACTTACATCGTCGGCTTGATCCAGATAATGCCAGAAATTTTTCTGAAGGATGGCATTGTCAACAATGACCTTAAATTCTGAATCCTGCCGAATGCCAATGTATTTCCATTGATAGATGGCAAAAGAGTAAGTACCTGCAGGAACGTCAGAGGTTTCAAGCTTCAAATGGACGGTATGTTTTTGCTCAATTAAGGCACGGCAAGCATTGGCAGCCTGTTTTACAAACGGATGAAGCGGGCTCAGTAGTAGAATATTTGGACTGCCCTGGGCAATTTCCGGTTCCGTTGTAATTCTGATGCGTGCATGAGAGGATGCGTCGCCTGTTTCGGGATTGATGATATAGCCGCGCTTGAGGTAAGTTTCCCATTGGCGAAATTCATCAGTTTTGACGCGTCTGAGTTGGTTAAAATCCTCGAGTAGCAAATGTCGTTCTGCCTCATTGAGACTAAGGATGGAGCTCTCTTTTTCTTTTTCGAGTAATGGTTTTTTGTGATCTCGACATCGCTGAGACATATATAAATTGATGAGTCCCTTGATGGCTGACGGTTCTATGAATTTGTTTGTTGCATCTTTGATTTCTTGTTCGACTTGGTGTTGGGTTGGCAATTTGAGACCCCAAAATTCGGATTGCTCATTTTCGAGTTTTTCTTCTTCCTGAAGTATTCTGAACTGGTTATCGGAGAGTTGTTGCAGTTTTTCTTCTTTTTGTTCTGGCGTGAGCGTATAATTCATGGTGATATCTTGGATTTGAGCCGTAATATCGCCGAGAATTTTTTCGTTGCTGCCGAGTGCGGATTGGAATACGCCGATGCGGTTAAGACAACGCTCATAGATTTGCGCATCAATGGTTTTGGGGGTGATCATATTAATAATAGCGATGGATTCGCTTTTTTGACCGTTTCTATCTATGCGCCCAATGCGTTGTTCTATGCGCATGGGGTTCCAGGGCAGGTCGTAATTGATAATGCAGTCACAGAACTGATAGTCGAGCCCTTCGCATCCAACTTCAGAAAAGAGAAGAATATCCAATGCAGTAGGTGAGTTTCGATCTTCGGAAAACCTGTCTCTATAGTGACGTCGGTCGGAATCTTTTGTATCTCCGTGGATCATGGCAACGCGAAAGCCTGTGTTTCGAAGATGTTCATAAAGGTAACTGAGGGTGTGTCTAAAGGTGCTAAATAAGATAATCTTGTTGTTGGCCAGCTTTTGTTTATCCTGAATAATGGTGATCAGACGTTCGAGTTTGGGATCATGGGTGTCGAGCGACGCTGCATTTTCAATAATTTGATGAAGCGATGTGATGAGTTCAGGAAGTGTTGTTTCTTTGATGCGTGG
>JAFOHE010000357.1 GCA_017421975.1 Pseudomonadota bacterium | reverse complement strand
TAAATACGAATCAATGCAATTATGACTTTTTACGTGGCGAAGAAGACTCGTTTTCTTTACAATTACCGCTTTATGTTTATAAAGATGCGTCAAATGCTTATCAAACTTATACTGTCACGCCTTCTTTCTGTGAAATCATAGATAATCCATAAATACTATACTGTGTGTTCATTATGGATGTTTTCTATACCATGCACATTTTATATGTATATTTCAAAAGTTACAATTTATATTTTGGTTTGAGCTTAGTTGCTTCTAACGCCAAGCTCAAACTTCTATGAAGTGTATTCAACAGAATGAATACACTTCATACCACGCCTTAAAATATTTATTTTAATGTAAAACAAGGAATGCCCCGTTCTTTATGACAACCTTTGCCAAATTCAGGACAGCGGTAACAAATTTCATTTTCAAGAACTTCGCCTTCTGAGTACTGTTTCAGATTGATCAGCGTCACTTCTGCGATTTTCTCAAGCGCTTCTTTTGTAAAAAATGCCTGGTGCGAGGTGATAATAACATTGTTGAACCCCAGTAACCGCATCAACATGTCATCCTTAATCACTTGGTCGGAACAATCCTCAAAAAAGACTTCGGATTCCTCTTCGTACACGTCAAGAGCAGCCCCACCGACATGCCCGGATTTAAGCGCCTCAATCAATGCCTGGCTTTCAATGAGCGCACCACGCGATGTATTTAACAAGATAACGCCTGGTTTGCATTTCTCAAGCGCTGCTGCATTAATCAAATAATGCGTGTCGCTCGTAAGTGGACAATGAAGTGAAATCACATCCGATTGCCGAAAGAGCGTATCAAGATCCACGTACGTATAATCGGAATTCGCCACGGGATACGGATCATAAGCCAGGACGTTCATCCCAAAACCGCGGCAAATATTGATAAAACAACGACCAATCTGGCCTGTGCCAACGACACCAACAGTTTTTCCGTGTAAATCAAACCCCAAAAGCCCGTTCAGCGAAAAATTGTGATCCCGCGTGCGAATATACGCCCGGTTGGTATGTCGATTGAGTGTCAAAAGCAATGCCATGGCATGTTCTGCAATAGCGTAAGGGGAATATTTGGGTACACGCACCACATGAATACGTCCGTAAGCATGACGCATATCGACGTTATTAAAACCAGCACAACGCATGGCAATAAGCTTTACGCCAACATCGACGAGGGCGTCGATGGTTTCTGCACCTACGTCATCATTAACAAACGCGCAGACGGCATCGTATCCCGCTGCCAGTCTCGCTGTATCCGGCGTCAGTTTGCTTTCCAAAAACTTGAGTTTGTAGCCATAAGCGGCATTTTCCCGTTCCAGGTATTGCCTGTCATACGGTTTTGTATCAAATACCATTATTTTCATTGTCGTTCCTCCGGGAAATCGCATTTCCCATGTCATAGCAGGCATCGGTTCTTAGGCCGGAATTTCTCTGACAAGTTATCCACGGCACCTGCAGAGCGCCAACATTGACACAAACTCAATTTCGTCAAGTCTATCTTTGAAACAGGCTGATCCTGACAACACCACTCACCTCGGAGCGTAACGAAGACCACGCGCCTACGGCCAATAATACCGCCTTATAAACCACTCAACACAAACACCACCCCACGTGGAAGCGTTAGGGCGTATGGGCCATAAAAGCATTTGAATTTTTTAATGACGGGGTTCGCATGCGGATACATGACATTTGTCAGACGTATTTTCCAGCCAAAATATCAAAGTAATTGCCGTTTTCCACCCAATCAATCAATTCCATGACCCGCCACGCAATGAACGGGTGGGATTGCTGACCGGCAAATAGCGATGACATCATGGAATCAAAATGATCGCCTTCCTGTCTGCCCAAAGAAATCGCCTGTGCCACAAAAGCCGCCAAAGACAATTGTGTGCGTTCTGTGACGCCACGCTCATAGCCAGATGCCATTTTCATCATGCAATTCAAAGCCACCGTGACATCTCTACAAGCGAGAAGCCCCGCTCTGTCCGCAGTCAATTCAGAACACCGCGCCCACTTTAAGAGCGCAAGCTTCAACGGCATCGACAAATAACGTGCAATGCCAGGGAGCGCCACAAAACTCCCGTTGAGTACAACCTGCAAAATGAGCCGCGAAATTACATGTTCTGCCATGAGATGACCAAACTCATGGCCAGTAACAAATTCCAGTTCACGGTCATCAAGCTGGTTGAGTAATGCCGTGCTGAAACATATCACGGCTTCTTCCCCACCACTCGTAAAGGCATTCACAAACGGCATGGACGAAAAATAGACTTGAGGGACAAACTGACAATCAAGCCGCTTCAATATGGTCTTTACAATCGCAACGAGTTCGGGAAACTGTTCATCATTACACTCTATGGCATTCGCTTTCATGTGAAATAAAAGCTTACTTTCATTCAAACGCTTGTGAACCAATTTCATCAAAGCTGAAGCGCCTGGAATGGCGCGTACTGTGCCAAGTGTTTCTGAATCCAAAGGGTTCTCAAAGGAACGGGAAGAAATGCCCGTCAGGGGTTCGTCATTTGCCAAAAAAAGCAATTTCTTGCATTGCGCACATATCGCTTTATGCGGATAAAGAACGGCCTTATCGACAGGCACGCGGTTAATGGCATGGCAATGCCGACATTCAATCTCGCGTCTGGGCGCAGGATGTTCCTCATTCCATACTTTTGCAATCCAGGCTGTATCCATCATCATTTTCCCCATTCTTAATCCAAAAATTCTGCATCATAAACGACGTCTGATCCAGCCTGTTCCGTAGTCTGTCCGTCGTCATGGACATTGATCGTGTTTCGATGCACCCACAAGGCATCCAGACACGCATTTCCCGTGCGTCTGAGCATTACCTTATTGACAGTAGCACCAACAACGATGCCCAATACGGGCAGCGTCCGCACGAGTTGTCTCGACAAGCTGACGACGAGGATGCCCGAAATACGCGTAATGAGATGCCGGCTGAGCTGTCTGACTGAATACCCCCAAAAAGCTGCTTCCACGAGGGAAACGGCATCAACATCGCCCTTTTTATTTTTGAGAATATCCGCTGAAACGACCGTCACAATCATCACAGCCAATTTGCGGATACGTTCCTGAGCAATATCCAAACCGGCAAGCCAGAAGAGCGCGAGGCTCATCTCAACCTCAAACTTGAGCATATAAACGACATCCACCGCAGCAGTTCCCACGAAACCAATAAGGCTCCCAATACCAGGCAACATCGCTGGCAAGCCCGACACACCGCCAGAAATACTCGCTCGGTTCGCATAATGGGCAATAATCTCGGCACCTGTCCGCATATAGAGCGTTTTTTCATCCAGCGTCGGTTCATCGGCGTCATCGGCAGCCATCATCACACGCCGACGCATCTTTTTGGCTACGGCAATGATTTTCTCGTCGCTGTCAATAAGCATTTCGATGGCTTTCAAAACGCGTTCCGCCTGTTTTTTGGAAGCTTCGTCTTCATCACGCTCACCCACATCCATGGAAGCGTCTTGGCGCACCTTCTCTTCAAACTCCGCCTCACCTTCAACACCATAAGGCATATTCTCGATGCGTTCTATTTTCTCGTTTTCGCTCATGCTCACACCCTATCATAAGAAGCCACGGGATTTTCCCATATTTTACTCACCTGGTTGGCTACTCAATAACTCGCTTGTAATCATACCATGAGCATTTCCATCTTTCCACACCATAAATCGTCCCTGGTATGCTTCGCCATAATCCCGCCCATACCTTCACAATTCGTCCTTGTCAGACTTTCACAAAACCATCAAAATATGGTAGCATAAAACAGCTTGTGGCTTAGCCACCCTATTTCGCCAACCCATCATTGGACGGATCATGAACCCAACAGCCATTCTTCTTTTACATTGCCCGGATACGTCGGGCATCATTTCCGAGATTACACGCTTTATTACTGACAACCAGGGCAACATCGTCGATCTTGACCAATACGTCGATCACATTGACAACATGTTTTTTATGCGCATCGAATGGCAGTTCGACCAGTTTCTCATTCCGCGTGAAAAACTTCACGACGTAATCGAGACGCTTTACGCACAACGCTATCAAATGACATTTGACCTCTACTTTAGCGACGAACCGCCGCGTATGGCCATTTTTGTCAGCAAAATGAGCCACTGTCTCTACGACCTCCTCGCGCGTTATCGCGCCGGTGAATGGAATGTCGAAATTCCATGCATTGTGAGTAACCACGAGGATCTTCGATACATTGCCGAACAATTCGATATTCCCTACTACGTCTGGTCCATCCACAAAGACCATTCCAACAAAGCGGAAGTCGAACGCGCCGAAATGGAACTTCTACGCAGCGAACGCGTCTCGTTCATCGTCCTCGCCCGCTATATGCAAATTATCAGCGATGATATGATTTCGGAATATCCTCACAATATTATCAACATCCACCATTCGTTCCTGCCGGCCTTCATCGGCGCAAAACCTTATCATCAGGCCTTCGCCCGCGGCGTCAAAATTATCGGTGCGACAAGTCACTACATCACTGCCGAACTCGATGCCGGCCCCATCATCGAACAGGACGTCGTTCGCATCACACATCGTGACACGCCAGAATCCCTCATTTCCAAAGGACGTGACCTCGAAAAAATCGTCCTCTCCCGTGCGGTTGCTAAGCACATTGAAAGAAAAATCCTCACTTATCATAATAAAACAATTATTTTTAATTAATAATATTGATATAAATTTATCGTCATTAATCTGATCTTTTTTAGAATTTATATCCTATAAAATTGCCCATCCAGATATCGCATTCCAATCAAGAAGAAACCATCC
>JAFOHE010000356.1 GCA_017421975.1 Pseudomonadota bacterium | reverse complement strand
GGAAAATCGGGCTAGATGGTAAGGTTACGGAGGCGTCTATCAAATCTTCGACGATGAAAAATGAACGCGTCGAAGCGTGTTTGACAAAGACGGTTCGAAGGCTTCGATTTGATAAACCGGACGGCGGTATTTGCGTCGTCGAGTTCCCGTTCATCTTTACTTCCAACGGCTGAGACCGTCTGTTTTTGGTATGATTGAGGTCAAACATTTTTCTTATTATTATGGGAAGCAGAAGGCGGTTGATGACGTGTCATTTACGGTGCCGACTGGTGAGATTGTGGCGCTTATCGGACCAAACGGGGCTGGCAAATCGACGACGATGAAAGTGCTGACGACGCTTCTCAAACCGGTATGCGGGGAAATCCGCGTCGCTGGTTTCGATGTTGTCAATGAACCCATGCGCGTGCGAGAAAAATTGGGCTATCTGCCCGAAACGAATCCGCTCTATGGCGACATGCTCGTCGCGGATGCCCTCCATTCCATGGCAGAGCAGCACTTTGTGCCGCATAAAGCCATACCGAATGCCGTTGCTCGCGTCGTGTTGCTTTGTGATCTGCGTCGGGTGATGCACAAGCGGATTGATGACCTGTCCAAGGGGTATCGACAGCGGGTCGGCATTGCGCAGGCAATTATCCATGAGCCGGACACGCTCATTCTCGATGAAGCGACGACGGGGCTGGATCCGAACCAGGTTCAGGATATTCGTGACCTTATTCTCGAAATCGGAAAAGATAAAACGGTTCTCATGTCCACACATATTCTTCAGGAAGTTCAGGCCATTGCAAAGCGCATGATTCTGCTTGACCATGGTAAGGTTGTATGCGATGGCATCATTAGCGATGTGTCGGAAGATGTTGCTCGCAAATTGGGCAGACCTTCGGCATCCCAGGAAGATATCTTTAGATGGTTTACCGGACGAAACAAGCCGACGAACCAGAGTAGCAGGTAAATGCATGCGTGCTTTTTTGCCGTTATTAAAGCGTGAATTGTCCAGAATGATCCATTCGAGCGTCGTGACAATTATCGTCGTCCTTTTTCTTGTCATGCTCGGTGGCATGTTTTTCAGGGATTTTTTTGATACAGTTCAACCCCTTTCGTTACGTGGCTTTTTTTCGCAGGCACCGATTTTACTGGCTTTTTTCTGCCCGGCACTGACCATGGGAAGGATCGCGGGGGAGCGTGCGGATCACACGCTTGATCTGCTTCAGACGATGCCGCTTCACAGTTGGCATATCGTCATGGCAAAGTTTGTGGCATGCCTAGTGGTGCTTGCGTTTGTTTTGCTTTGTACGCTTGCTTATCCACTGACGCTTTCGGAGTTAGGAACGCTTGACTGGGGGCCGGTTTGGGGTGGTTATATCGCACTGTTCATGCTCGGAGGCGGATATTGTGCCATAGGGCTATTGACGAGTGCCTGGGCAAAAGATCAGATGATCGCCGTCCTGACGGCTTTCTTTTTGTGTGTCGCGTTGACCTATATTGATTTGCTTGCGGATGCGTCTTCGGGAAACTGGGCGCTGGTGCTTCAGAGTCTGTCGGCGAGCCACCATTTTTCGAACATCGCACGTGGTGTCATCGATATCAGGGACATATTCTATACGCTTTCGCTTCAGTGTCTGGCGCTTTGCGGGGCTGTTTTTACGCTTGAGGCACGGCGTTATCCGGATCCGGTGGTGGAGTCATGAGTGACAAGTCAAAAAAATCGGAAAGCATAAGAATGACCGGGCGTGCATACCGGCAACGGGCCGTGTTTTTGATGGTACTCATCTTTGCGGCGCTTGCATCACTGAATCTCATTTTTTCATTCGTCACAACGGCGCGTTGGGATCTGACGGCAGAGCGGCAGTTTACGCTTAGTGATGCGACAGTCGGTATTCTTCGCGACCTTGAGGCACCCGTACATATTCGTGTTTTTATTTCGGAGAATTTGCCTGCTCCAGAACATGATCTTCACGTCAGGATGCGCGACATTCTTGAGGAATTTAAGGCAAATGCCCATGGCCGGCTGACGTACGAGATTATCCGCCCGAAGACGTCGATGGATGAACAGGTGGCTAATGGCTTTGGAATGCGCAAGGTCGCCGTTTCGCAAAAAGACAGTACGCAGCGTAGCATTAGGCTCGTTTTTAAGGGCTTCTCGATCCAGTATCGCGATGCCGCAGAAACTGTGCCCGAAATCCGTTCGACGGATAATCTCGAATATATGCTGTCAAAAACGATCGTCAATTTGACGCGACCGGCTTCAAAGTCCGTCGGTTTGCTCACGGGATTTGGGGGAATTGCGGAATCGGAAATCTTGCAGCAGAGCATGCGCGAGGTCTTTCAGGAAGTCTATGGATCGCGCATCGGCCTGAAAGTTCTTCATGTAGACGAAAAAACGTGTTCACTGAACGAAAAGACGGACGCCGTGCTGATTCTGAACATTGACAAAACGCTGACGGACTGTGCGCGTTATGCCATTGAGCAGGCGACTTTGGGCGGGGCGGCACTCGGCGTGTTTCAGAGTCCGACATTGGGCGATTACCTTCAGCCGGATCAGCCACGTATGAACGTCGATCCTGGGCTTGATACACTGCTGATACAGACGGGAATTTCGTTGCCTAAGACGTTGCTTCTGGATCGGACGCACAATCTCGTCGGTACGCAGTTTACGGAAGACAAGCAGGTACCCGTGTCCTTGCCGGCGCTTCCGGTCATACGTGATTTTGATCGGACGAATGCTGTGACACTGAACCTCACGGCACTGGTGTTTCCGTTCTCGGGAACGGTGACGGTGGATCACGATTATTTGACAGCGATTGGTGCGCGTGTGTCTATTCTTGCGCAGAGCTCTGCGGATGCTGTGACGCGCGATTCTGGCGGGGATATCGGGTGGGATGCCCTTTCTACCCCAAAAGCCGATGAAATCAAAGGCCCCCATATTGTTGCACTGACGCTTCAGATGCCGATTAAATGGACAGTCTCACCGCCCCTTGGCATGAATATCAGACGAAAATATTGGCGTAATGACGAGGCGCGTTTTCTTATCGTGGCAAACGGTGAATTTTTATTTACCAACAAGATTATCGGATACACGGATCAATTTGCCAAATACGGGATTCATTTATTTGTCAATGCCGTCGAATGGCTCGTTCAGGACGAGGCTTTGATCAATATCCGCAATCATTCCGTGTTGCCTGTCATGACGCCACCGGATGCTTCGGTGCAACGTTCGATTATTCGGACAAATGTCGTCTGGGTGCCGCTTGCCGTTTTTATTCTTATGCTCGGCATACGTTGTGGACGAAGATGGCGGGTGAACCGTATCCAGAAAAAATACTGGATCGAAGAATGATTCCCTTCATGGGACAGTTTGAATCGGTGTGAATTATGAATGAATATGCTACACAGTCATTTTTAGGTGTGTGGTGTGTCCAGTTTTAGGTGAGGGGGCGAATGGAAACGCGTTCTAATCAGCTTGTTGAATTGCTCGATTATCTTGTGCAGATTGGAATGATCACGCCGGAGGCGGCGCAGAACATCCGTATTCGTCAGGGGGCGATACGTTCGGTCATTTTGCATGAAAAACGCAATTTTAATGCACGTTACGAAGTCGGACCCGTGGAAATCATCGTCGCATCAGGTGCGACGGATGTCACGGGGAACAAACTTGATGAGGAAAAAATCGTCGAGGCATGGGCGAATTTCAAGGGCGTGAAGTATTTCCGAATTGATCCGCTAAAATTGGATGCAAAGCTCATTACGGAGACGTTTAGTCAGGCGTATGCAAAAAATAACCTGATCTTGCCGATCTCCAAGAATGGCGATGAAGTGACGATTGCAACGGATTCCCCTGATACGCTCAATCTGTCGCGTTCGTTAAGCACGACGATGCGTTTTAAGCCGAAGTTCGTTCTGTCCTCAAAATCGTCTATTCTTCGTTCCATTACGGAGGTGTATGGGTTTCGGACGAGCGTTGCGGCAGCGGCGAGCGAGCAGACATCGGCGACGGCGCTTGCTTCTTTGGCTATCGGCAACCTTGAACAGTTTATTACTGTGCGGCAGCTCGATGAAATCGATGCATCCGACAGTCACGTCATCAATGCGGTCGATTATTTGCTCAATTACGCCTTTAGCCAGCGTGCAAGTGATATCCACGTTGAACCGCGCCGTGAACAGAGCGTCGTCCGTCTCCGCATTGACGGTGTGCTTCATGAATCGCACCGTTTGCCCGTGATCGTGCATGCCCCTATTGTTTCGAGGTTCAAGTCGATGGCTCGCATGGATATTGCCGAAAAGCGTCGTCCGCAGGATGGGCGACTGAAAACGGAGTATCAGAATCGTGAGATTGAACTTCGTGTTTCCACGATGCCCGTGGCTTTCGGGGAAAAGGTCGTCATACGCGTTTTTGATGCGACAAAGCTTTTTCAGAATATTGATGCGATTGGTATGAGTGCGATCGAATTTGAAAAATTTCACCGCATGATTTCAGCGAGAACAGGCCTCATCCTTGTCACGGGACCGACGGGGTCGGGTAAAACAACGACGCTGTACAGCGCATTACAGACGTTGTCGTCGCCTTTTGTGAATATTACGTCGATCGAGGATCCGGTCGAAATGGTCTGTGAACAGTTCAATCAGGTGCAGATACAGCCGAAGATTGGGCTTGATTTTGCCCATGCGCTCAGGACGGTCCTGCGACAGGATCCGGATATTATCATGGTGGGTGAAATTCGCGATGAGGAAACGGCGCACATGGCCGTTCAGGCGGCATTGACGGGGCATCTCGTGTTATCGACGCTTCATACGAACGATGCGCCTTCGGCGGTGACACGGCTTCTCGATTTGAATGTACCTCCGTTTTTGTTGTCATCGTGCCTAATCGGGTGTGTGGCACAGCGTCTCGCTCGAAAAGTGTGTGAGCGTTGCCGCACAGAAAGGTGCATGACGGAGGATGAAAAGCGCGTTCTTGGCATCTGGCAGTCGAGTGCGCAGAGACGTGAGCTCCACGTATCGGAAGGTAAAGGGTGCCTGGATTGTCGAAATACAGGAACGTATGGTCAGACAGGCATTTTCGAGGTCTTTGAGGTCAATGCGGCACTTCGACAGCTCATTCATGGGGCTACGCCGAGCGAGCGCCTTATGAAAGTGGCGCGAGCGGATGGCATGAATACGCTTCAGGAGAGTGCTTTACAAAAACTTGGCGCGGGCATGATTCCGGTTGGGGAAGTGATTCGGGTTCTCGGACTTGACTGCAATTAGCCTGCACCAGCAGTATCTGAGCAACAATAGAGGTTTATCATGCAAAAAAAAGTCATTCTGGCGAGCGGGTCACCACGAAGAAAACAGCTTCTTGAGACGGCGGGTGTGGAACTTGTTGTTGAGGTGCCTTGCGTGGATGAATCGCACGATACAAAAATTATCCCCCAGACGTATGTCAAAAAAACGGCATACGCTAAGGCGGATGCCGTTTATCGCGTCCATTTGGGTGAAAATGCCGTCATTGTTGCGGCTGACACCATTGTCGTGCGCGACGGGATCATTCTTGGAAAGCCGAAAGATGAGGTGGATGCTCGCCACACATTGGCTCTGCTTTCTGATCGCGGACATCACGTGATGACAGGGGTTTGCGTTATCGATGCAAAATCGGGAAAAAGTGTGCAGTTTGTTTCTGAAACGGAAGTGCATTTTACGCATCTCTCGGATCGGATGATCGAACGCTATGTCGCGACGGGGGAACCGATGGACAAAGCCGGAAGTTACGGGATACAGGCAGGCGCTGCCGGGTTTGTCGAAAAAATCGTGGGCTCCTATACAAATGTTGTTGGTTTGCCAGTCTGTGAAACGATGGCTGTTTTACGAGAATTCGGCGTGGATGTCTGACTTGTTCAGTGGTAAAAAATAAAATGACTGAAATAATGTTGACATTTTATGAACGAATGTGTGAAATAAAGGTGAGCGTATTCTGTCGATAATTTTGCATTTTAGCAAAATCTGAACAGAGTTTTAACGTTTCTTTTGCATGTCGGATGCTGAACGGACGTATGTTCTGGCAATGCGCAGGATAAGCACCGTGGAATGCATGGAACAGATCCAACTAAGATTTCAGAAAGGCAGAGGGCCTTTCGCGAGCCCAAGGAGTGACGTATGACGAAAAAGTTGACACGCCGTCAGGCTGGTATTTATCGTTACATTGTAAACTACATTGAAGCAAACAATTATCCGCCAACGGTACGTGAGATTGCGGATGAATTTGAGATCAAATCGACGAACGGCGTAAGTGAGCATATCAAAGCGCTTGTCCGCAAAGGATTGCTTGCGAAAGATTCATCGAAGAGCCGAGCGCTTCGTCCGTTGATGACGATGGAAGAACTTGGCATTGATGCGAGCGAGTTGGAAGGCAATGATGCGTTTCGTAGGCGGGCTTGTGTCTCTTCGAATCTGGATAAAAAACGTCCGAGTAAGCACAAGGAACCGGCCTGTGAGAGACTGGATTCGGCTCGGGTTAAGGAGATTCCGTTGCTCGGCCAGATAGCGGCGGGTACGCCTATTTTGGCGGAGCAAAATATTGATGATCAAATCCTTGTGGATGCGAATCTTTTTGGGCGCGGGCAGGACAGGCTCTATGCGCTTCGCGTGCGAGGAACAAGCATGATCGGTGACGGCATTATGCCGGGAGACATGGTCTTTGTTCGTCCTCAGGCAACGGCAGAAAATGGTGAGCTTATTGCCGCCATGGTCGATGGCAGTGCAACCGTCAAACGCTATGAAAAACGCAATGGCATGATTTATCTCATTCCGAGCAATCCGACGATGGATCCGATCGTCGTCGATCCTTCCAATGAGGAATTCAGTATCATCGGTGCCATTCGCGGTGTGCTTCGACAATATTCATAGATTCAAAAAAAAGTTTGCCTTTCGAATCCGTGTGATTAAATCAAAAAATTGTTCGGCAATCTGCTGGACGATCGGTTTTCGGTGAAACTTTTACTTTTACTTTCTGGCACAATGCTGTAATTTATCGCGCCGTTGGCGCAAGAGTGTTGTGCCGTTTATCCCATTCCATTTTAAAAAGGAAATTTATCATGGCAGACGAAAAAAAACAGCCCCAGGGTCTTCAGTTCCAGATCAATGAGCAGATCGCTCAGGGTATCTATGCGAACCTCGCAATCGTGAGCAATATGGACAGCGAATTCATCCTTGATTTTGCGTTTGTTCAGCCTGGCCAGAACCCCGTCAAGGTTCACAGCCGCATCATCATGAGCCCGAAACAGGCCAAACGTCTTGCTGTCACGCTCTCCAACGGCATCGTTCAGTACGAAGAAAAACACGGCACGATCGATATCTCCGTTCCCGGCGCCGACAAGTAATCATTATGCTATTATGTCCGCATAGTGCTGTCATCTGCGCGGCAGGTGCCGGCACGCGGATGGGGTGTCCTAAAGCCCTTTGTCTCCTCGGTCATCGCTCTTTTCTTTCATCGATCGTCGAGACCCTGTATTCTGTTTGTGTCGATAATATCATCGTTGTGGTCGGCGCAGAAGCACAACGCATTCGCGATGCACATGCGAATTTGTCTGTTCAGTGGGTCGAAAATGCCGATTGGCAACATACCTATATGTTGGAATCCCTTTTGTGCGGTCTTGAACGCGTGCCTCAGAAACATGCTGTTATTCATTGGCCCGTCGATTGTGTCGATGTACATGTCGAGGATTTAAAACATCTTATGGATACAAAGGCACCTCTTGCTTCGCTTGCTTATGACGGCGTGCCTGGACACCCCATGCGTTTAACGCCAGAATATGTCGCACTTCTGCGCCAAAAGGCGCCCCAATATGTGTCTTTGCGTCAGTTCGTTGACGAGTTTTGCCTTGAAACCATTGCTGCGCAACATCCTGCTCTGATGAACTGCAATACCCCTCAAAGGCTAGATGACTATTTGAAAAGTCGTTGCCCAAAATGACATGAAATGATAGGCTCTCTCTGTCTCTCGCCGGATGGTCCGGAATTCATGTTCATCAACAAAGGAGCTGTGTCTTATGGACATCAAACGTGTTGGTATTCTTTTTGCCGGTGGCCCTGCACCGGGGGCTAATGCCGTTATTTCTTCTGCTGCACTTGCTTTTCTTAAAGCTGGGGCTGAAGTCATTGGATTCAATAACGGTTATTCGCATCTTCTTGATTTTGACGGTACACCGCTCGTTGAAGGCGATGATTACATCAAATTTAATATCAAAAAAGCTGCCGAATCACGCAATAAACGCGGCATTATGATCGGTACGGCACGTTCCAATCCTGGAAAACTCATCAATTGTCCTGAAGATTTGGACGATCCGATTAAAAATGCTCCGCTTAAACGCACGTATGATGCTCTGATGAGTCTCAATATTGATGCACTCATTTCAATTGGTGGCGATGACACGCTCAAATCGGCAAACAAGTTTCATGAATACCAGCTCCACGCCAACGTTGCCAAAAAAATTAAAGTCGTTCATCTTCCCAAAACGATTGATAACGATTACAACGGCATTGACTTTACATTCGGCTTCTTTACGGCAGTTCATTTTATGAGCGAAGAAGTTCAGAACCTCAAGGCTGACGCTAAGGCTGGTCGCTCCTATTTCATTGCAGAGTGCATGGGACGAAAAGCCGGTTGGCTGTCCTATGGCGTGTCAATGGCCGGTGAGGCGCAGATGGTCGTTTCTGTTGAGGACATTCCTGAACTCATGCGCAAAGCAGGAAAACCTTATAACGGTTATCTCGATCTGAACGTCCTCGTAGACCGCATCTGCGATCTGATTGCCGCGCGTGCATCCAGAAAACAGCATTACGGCGTCGTCGTCCTTGCCGAAGGCCTCGCCGAAAAACTCCCGACTGATTTCATCGCCTCGCTTTCGCGCGACGAACATGGACACATCTCTTTGGGCGATGTCCATCTTGGACACCTTGTCGCCAAAATGACCATGAAACGCCTCGAAGAGCGCAAAATGCCAAAAGTTAAAGTCAATGGCGTTCAGCTCGGCTATGAATCCCGTTGCGCTCCACCCCATGCTTATGACGTCATGCTCGGCTCGACGCTCGGTGTCGGGGCTTACGTTGCGCTCGCTGAAAAAGGACTTGATGGTCACATGGTTTCTACGGTTGGACAGCTCGACCACTGCTTTGTGCCCTTCTCCGAACTCATCGATCCTAAAACACTTATCACTGAAGTGCGTTATATCGACGTCAACAGCGATTTCCACAAACTCGCCATGATGTTGTCGGATGATATGGGAGAAAAAGTCTAGTTTACCTGAAATTGTGACTTTGGCGGCGATAATCCTGTTCGTTTATCGCCGTTTTTTGTTTTTTTTGCGTGTGCTATTGTCGTAGACAATACGCACACGCCGTACACCTATGCTGACGCATACGGTGTACGTTTTTATGGGCTTCGCGTTTCGTTTGGCCCGTCATTTTTTATTCTGTTTATTGAATCAATCAGGAACGGATCGATGAACCGTTGTATTGCGCCTTTTTTCCTGTGTTTTGTTTTGGCCTTGTCGCTTGCCGCTTGTTCGAATCCAGTCATCGAACAACCCGTCGCGCAAAAACATGCGATGCCTGACCAGTATTCGCGTTTTGCTGTGGAAACGATGGCAGAGGTGGCCGCTTATTTTCCAAGCGCGACGAGTTTGGTCGCTTTTACGAGTTATGGAACTGTTGTTGAAACGGTTCAGGCGGTTGAACAATGGGATATGGTGAATCGCAGTGATCTGAACCAGGCCGTGTCTGACCTTGGAACGCACTATTTGCTTGACCCTTCAAAGCTGAAATCTTTTTATGATGCAGGTTTCCATACTGGTAAGGGATGGGGAATAGGGCTTATCGGACGTCATGTCGTCGTTGTCCTTCAGACGTTAGATGCCAAAAAAGTCACTGCATGGCTTGATAATCTGGTGACAGAAGAATTCGGAAGACCTGTCGCGGAAGATTCAAAATTTGATGGATGGCAGTTTCATACGATTCACGCCATGAACAAGGATGTTGTGACGCTCATGCACAAAGATGGCATCGCCATTATGGTGTGGAAGGGGGAGACGCTGAAAGCCGCGAAGGAACTCATACGCGTCGTCGGAGAAGGGCAGACACTCGCAGCGACGACCAATATGGATGAAATTAAACGCAATTTCAGGAATGCGTCGATTTTGGCGCTCATTCCTGGTAAATCAGCTTTGCCAGGAACTTTGATTCCGGAAAATGTGCGACATTGGGTTGAAGATCTGACGAAGTCGTTGACGGTAGGTGTTACCCTTGATCCTCAAAATGCGAATGTACGCCTTGCAACGGGGTTGAATCCTGAAAATGCCATGGTTTCTGAATTGCAGAAACTTGAAGGCGGTGTGCTCGGCCCATGGGCCAATCCAATTATCCATACGGATCCCGCTGTTTGTGGACGGGTTAAACTTGATCCAAAGCAGCTCATTGCACTTCTTCTGAAAAATGCGCCTTCCAAAATTCAAAATCAATGGAAAGACATTTCATCCAAACTGAATAATCGTCTTTTGGGGATTAATTTTGAACAACAGGTTGTCAATAACCTTGGCGGGAGCGTGTGGGTTTCGCTCAATGCCGTTCGGTCGGAAGCTTTGACGGTAGGGACGCCACTTCTGCCAATGATACTTGATCAGGATGTAAGCCTTTATCTTACTATGGCTGATGCCGGCCTCGCGGCGAAATTTTTTGGCAAAATGAGTTTCCTGCAAAAATTTATTCCGCCTGACATGGCACATATCGACACGGATCAGGGCGTATTACATGCCATCATCAAGCTCGAAGGCAAAAATGTTCATGTCAGTTATGCCGATGGATTACTTGCTGCTACAACGGATTCGGGTTGGGAGCGCATGAAAAAACTCTACATGAATCCTGATCAGAAGGAACTGTCAGCCAGCGTCCTGACGGATAAGGCAAACGATTTGGCGATCTCAGGCAGAAGTACGCCTATGGTGGCACTCATACGCAGTATTTGTGGCGTTCGATGCGCTGATGTGACTGCCATCGGACGCAAAGCTGAGCACTTTGATTTCAGAGTGATGCTTGATGGCAATACGCTCGTTTCCGAGATCCATTTGGAACGGACGCAAAAGAATCCATAGGATGAGGTCAGTGAGCATGTCAGAACAAAGTCTTTCAGAAGGAACGCTCTATGTTGTTGCGACGCCGATAGGTAATCTTGAGGATATTTCGCGGCGGGCGCTTCAGATTCTTTCCGACGTTGATTTCATTTTGTGTGAAGATACGCGTCACAGCACGATTTTGCTTGACCGTTATCAGATTCGTAAAAAACTCATCAGTTATTTTGCGCATAATGAAGCGTTGAGAACAGATCAGTTTTTACCTCAACTTCAAGCGGGGCAGTCTGCGGCTGTTATTACGGACGCTGGTACGCCGGGCATATCGGATCCGGGAAGCCGCATTGCAGATGCCTGCCACGAAGCTGGCGTTCGTGTCTGTCCTGTTCCAGGTGCTTCTGCTGTGGTAACGGCGTTGAGTGCAGCCGGGTTCTACGAAGCGCCGTCTTTCCGTTTCATTACGTTTTTCCCAAGAAAACAGTCAGAACGTTATGCGGTTTTTGAACGCATTAAAACGGAGCCAGATGTTCTTGTCGGTTATGAATCACCACAACGCGTCGCTTCATTGATGGAAGATGCGGTGTCGATTTTGGGCGCTGAATGGCGTGTTTGTTTTTGTCGTGAGCTGACAAAAAAATTTGAAGAAATTACGCGTACAACGACGGGAGCACTTTTGGAACGATTGAAGCAAGAGCCTTGTCGCGGGGAATTGTGCATTCTTTTTGAAGGTGGAACAATGCCTGAAAAAACAAGCAATACTTTGGGTGCTGACGCGGAACGTATGATCGGATTGCTCAGGGAAAAAGGCATGTCGTCGCGTGATATCCGCGATGTCGTTGCACAGTACTTCAATTTGAAGCCAAAACTTGTGTATCAGTATTTGCTCGATACTGATATGTAAACCAAGTTATGCTCAAGTTTGGTCGCCCCCATAACACTTTTGGACATAAAAACGACGTATCGAAGGATAGGATGAGAAAGAATAGTATTATCTTTGTTGCAGCATTATCAATGACAATAGCGCATCATGCGTATGCCGATGATCAGAACAATAATGAAATGCAAGTTCAACCAGATTTGACCGCCGCATGGATCGAACCTGTCAACGGACAGTCTCCGTCGTGGGTTCAGGCGAATGAAAGTGTGGCTCTGATGCAAAGTGATAGGCAGATCGTGGCTGCAAATGATGCCGGAACAATCCTGAAGATAGGGGATCAGTATGTCCTGACAGATGCAGCGCTTCACTTGATTGGGATTGTTCAGGTTCCTATCGGTACATCTTGGCTTGGCATGGATGATAAGAATCGGATCTTCGCTTTTGATGGTCAGCACCTCTTGTATGCTGAATCGTTTGAGAAAGCGCTCGAAGCAGATGGTTTTGCTACGGCGATTAAACTTGAACAGGTTACGCAAATCGATAGCCGAAATGCCGTGATTGCGTATGCAATCGATCAAAAGCTCGTCTTTTCTAATCTTGATACGGCGCAGACGACGCAGACGTTACTCAGAGATTTCTTTGATGATGAACGCGTGGCTCAAATGACACCTGAAGCCATTGAAAATGCTAAAAATAAAAAAAATAAATCTTCAAAATCAAAGACAAAAACGAACAGTTCGGAGGAACAATCAGATTTACCGCCCATTGAAGTTCAGGCACTTGTCATGCGTCATGATGGTGTCACAGTCCTTAAAGTCCATCGTCTGCTTCAAACGCGTGTATTTGTTTCAAAAGATGACGGACGCTCTTGGACGATGATGTCCGATGCTCCAGCGACGATTGAACGTAAACTTGGATGGATCTGGAATGGGAAGGATCGCGTCCTTTCTGCTGATGCGACAGCCTGGCTTAATGTGTGTGGTAAGCCACTTGATCTGTTTGAACGCTATGAGCCGTCTCAGCGCCCAAGGAAATCTATACCGGTTCAATTGTCGAACCGTTGGCCAGACAGTCCAGTGAAAACTGTGGAGACTGTGTCAGAGGATACTGCATCGGAGGCAAGTACAACGGTGAGCGAAGCGGAAGTGGATTCACAGTGTATTCAAGTTGATGCTGTGCCTGTGTTTGCTAAAACAAGCACTGTGGAGGTTCCGGCGCCGACGTCTTATCTTTCACCCAGATCCCTTCAGCCGCTTGGGACGCGGTACTATTTTACAAATGAAGGTACACAGGTTGCACCGGATGCGCCTCAATTATGGCGACATGTGGCAAATGCATCTGCTCCAGAACGCGTAGAACTGCCGCAAGAATGTGATCCCTTATATGTGACAGGTGACAAAGGTTTGGGGATCCTTCTTTGTAGTCAGGGGGAAAATGCGTCTCAGATTTATGCTTATGTCCGTTCAGATGACATGGGATGGTATGCCGAAGCGACGCTTCCTAAGGAAATTGCACAAGGCACACGGATGATTATGGCAGAAGACGGAACGCTTGTTTTGAGTAGTGATTGCCAGAATGTCGTTATTCCTGCTGTTGATGCTGTTTTTGATGCTGAGGGGAATGTCGTCGTAGAGGCTGTGCCGGAAACGACCCAGGTGATGTGTCATGCAGCCGTTCGCGATGCCGTCGAAATCGGGGATCCAGAAGCGTGGCGTATTGAGCGGATCAATGATGCGTTGGATTTCAGGCCTTATGGTGCGGGGCGTGTTCTTGCTTTGGCTAAGAATAATGATCAGACGGAGCGCTTGATCATGCTTTCCGGAACGAATGTCGAAACGGTTGTCGAAGCGTTTGATGCTTCGCCATATCAAGGCGTTGAAATGACGCCTGAAGGTTGTTTCGCACTTTATGATGCCGAAACAAGTGATCTCGGAAGCCGATTGTTAACACCGGCTGGAAAATTGTCTAATGTCAATTGTGCGACGGCACAGGAATTGACGCTTCTCCGACGGCAGGCGCTTTCTCAGGATGCAGAATGGGAAGTTGGGGATAACCGCTTTGGTATGCGATTAGGCGCAGGTGCCTATTTCGCGTCCGGTATTCAGACATGGTTCATGCGCGTCGAGGGACTTTTCCCGATCTATGGTGGAAAATATGAGCTCGGTGCAATATTCCGGATGGCCGGCGGGAATGAAGGCGCTTCCATGGGGTATATGGGACTCCTCGCTGCGCGTTGGCGTTATGATGAATTTGAAAAATTCGATTTTGCTGTCGGTGCTGGTATTGGATATGGTCAGCTTACGGGCTATGTTGAAAAAACGGAAGAAACGGCTGAAGGCGAAGTCGTTGAGACCGAAAAATCGGCGAAATACCGTAAAGCCCATAAGGCGACCCTTCACTACATGATTAGCGGGATGGCTGCATACCGCCTCTCGGAACAATGGAAAATTTATATTAATGCGGAACTGTTAGGGGGAGCCGCTTGGGGCATTGACATTGGCGCTGGTATTGAGATTAGATTTTAGTTGTCAGCAAAGTTTTTTAGATACACCTACAAGTAGGTGTAT